>CAVZMS010000114.1:0-5985 GCA_963776085.1 uncultured delta proteobacterium | reverse complement strand
TTATCCGCGTTCTCCCCGCGGTGCCCAAAGCCTGGGCTAATATTTCATTTCACAACCTCAGGGCAGAAGGTGCCTTTTTAGTTAGCGCAAGGAGAGAAAACGGGTCCACCAAGTTCATTCGCATCGAGAGCCTCGCAGGCGAACCATGCAAGGTCAAAGCAGGCATGAGCGGGGTAATTAAAGCCCACGGAAATCGCGATTTCAAGGTCTCTGATTTGGGTAACGGTGTTGTGCAGGTGGACCTGGCCAAAAACGAATGGGTTATTCTTTATGCCGATCCTCTGCCAAGTTTAGGGATAACATCAGTGCTTGTAATGGACAATACGAATTATTGGGGCACAATCTCCCCCACTCAAAAACACGCCATCGAACCCAAAATATATCCATAAATACTACATAAAGGCTTTTTCTGAAAGGACATAATGCACTGGTGCCATGCCCACGTTGACGTGGGCATGAATACTTTCACACATGAACTCTTATCTCATTCTCCGGATGCGAACCTCGGTCTTTTTGAAATCTTTTAGCAGATTGACCAATGTGTTCGGGTCTGTTTGGCCGTAGTGATATGGATATACGATCTTGGGTTCAAAAGCCTTAACCGCCTCGGCCACCATCTCAGGCGTCATCGTATAGGGCAGGTTCATCGGCAAAAATGCAATGTCGATTTTCTTGAGAACTTTTCATCTCAGGGATATTTTCTGTATCGCCCGCTACATATACTCTTGTCTCGCCGAAATTTATTATGTAACCATTGCCTTGGCCCTTGGGATGAAATAACCCCCCGCTCGGTGTCTTGTGGACGATGTTGTAGGCTGGTACCGCCTCTATTTTTAGCCCCGCAACAGTCAGCACATCGCCGTTTTTCATGACAGTACCACCAGTGACCTTCTCGCGCATGCCTTTGTCAGCAGGAGTTTGGTTTGCTCTGTCTGGATCATACTTATTGCCTTCGGGTCAAGGTGATCGCCGTGCTCGACATGACCGAAAATTCATGGAAGCTTCGGAACAGCTGCATGATAAGCTTGCTTCGCAGCGCGGATAGGCTGTAATTTGGTTGCTAATCTCATTTAATAATATTTTATATAATGGTAACCAGAATTTAGTCATTTGATATATAAAAACTTGGTAACGTTCATAAGTCTTCGCATGGAACAATGAAAAACAACTTTCTTCAATTGGGAAGTTTCCGGTTTTGCCGATCTTTTCAAGACGACATCTAATCTTTACGTTGCCTGTGGTCTGATTTTTAAGGGTTTGATTGGCTATTTCTCTATGATAACTCATATTCTGCCATAATCCCGTGGCGTAAACCCTTAAAAATCAGACCACTGCTAAACTAAAGTGGAATCTAATTTGAGATGTCGTCTTTCAAAGACCGGCAAAACCTCCTATGGGAAAAAATGCCATGCGAAGACTTATGAACGATATTAAAAAACTAATCTTAAGGAAATATATACAATGACGACCATAGAAGAATACAATAATTTCGGAAAAGAACTTGAAAATAAACTCAAATTAAGGACATCTCCAATAGCCGTTAAGCTGCTGGAAAATGAAGCTGATATCCCCGAACACGCATTCAGGCCAAAAAGGGACAAGGGCATTCATCTTGCCCAATGCCAGGCATTTGCCATGTCCCGTAGAGACGGAATGACAGTTGCCATGCTTAAAGAAGACAACTGGTGCTTTGCTCCATTGATAGCATACGGGCTGGAAGATAAACCTGATGAACCGGAAGTTCAAAAATTCATGGGATTTCCCTGTTTTGAAAGGGATAAATACATCGGCATACTCACGGCCCCTCTTAAGAAAGCTGCATTCGAACCGGACCTTGTGCTTGTTTATTCTGATCCGGCCCAGATGAGGACAATGCTTATGCCACTGCATTTCTTTGGAGAGGAACCAGTAGTAAATTCCCATTTCTTTCCACCATCCTGCGCTTATACTATTGTACCTGTTATCAATGAAAAATCAGCTTTTTGTGGCTCCTCCTGACATTGGAGAGGATATGCGCACTATAGGCTCAAAAGATGAGATCATCATTTCGATCCCCAGGGATAAACTGGAAGAAATTGTAAAAGGACTTCAAACTCCTCTATTCGAAGGCGCTGATTTTATGAATTCACCCATGCTGAAGATGGCGGATTTCGACCGGCCGGAATTATACAAGAAACTGTTCAGGAAGTGGGGTCTTGATACTGAGGATGAATAAGGAATTTGGTTATAAATTCTTTTAAAAGGTTTCATATTATAATTATAGATAAAATAAATATGGAGATAATTCTAAATGGAAAATAAGGTTAAAGTAAGATTTCCTTTAATGAATAAATACATAGAAATGCCGGAAAACAGCAAAATTTCTCAGGCGTGTGAAGCCATCGGACTCCCGTTAAACCTTGTCTGTGGCGGCAAGGGGAAGTGTAAAAAATGTGCCGTAAATATCAAAATAGATCACACAATTAAAAGTGTTTTGTCTTGTCAAACGAACGTGACTGAAGGAGTTCAAATTTTATTAAGGCATGAAGATATCCAGGCTCAAATACTTACAGAATCCATACTGAAGGACATCCATTTCAACCCATCCTTGTATTTAAAATACCTGCCCTCAGAATCCTTAAAGACTGATATGGCAGGGAATGACTGGGCTACTATTGAAAAGATGCTGGGTTTGTCACTTCATAAACCCTCTCTGGGCATTATTCAAAGATTATCAAACACCTTTCATCATCCAGAGGGCATCACCTGTATTTTAAACAACAATATCCTGGTTGATGTCATGCCTGGAAAATGCGAAAAACTCTTTGCTCTGGCTATAGATGTTGGAACAACGACTGTTGTGGGATATTTATATGACATGAAAACCCTGGAACAGGTTGGCATAAGCTCCATGCTAAATAAACAGACTCAGATCGGTGGTGATGTTATCAGCCGAATCGATTATTCTATCCATAGTCCTGACGGCTTGGATAGGCTGCATTCACTGGCAATAGAGACTGTCAATGAAATTATCAAAAATCTGTGCACTGCTTATCACATTGATAAAAATGCGATTTATCAGGCGACCTTTTGCGGCAACAGCACCATGCAGCATCTGTTTTTAAAAATCAATCCTGAGTATCTGGGGAAAATCCCTTTTTCCAGCGCTACGCATCAGGAAATATCAACAACAGCATCAAAATTAAACATAAACATAAATCCTGATGGACATATTACGTTCCTGCCTTTATTGGGCGGCTTTGTGGGCGCAGATACTACAGCGGTTTTAATGTCCCTGCCGGATGACAATAAAAAGAGACTGGCCATTGATCTGGGCACCAATGGAGAGATCGCGGTTGGAAACGGTACTCTATATAGAGTTGCGTCGACCGCATGCGGCCCGGCATTTGAAGGCGCGGGATTGGAATCCGGCATGTGGGGTACAACAGGCGCTATAGAACGTTTCTACATTATAGACGGCAGAGTGTCATATAAGGTCATTGGGGATGTAAAACCAAAAGGGATTTGCGGTTCCGGTATCATTGACATAATCAGCGAACTCTTAGTGAACGATATCATTACTGACCGGGGCGCGCTGCGTAATCCTGAACAAATAGCGAATGCTGACCTTTCAAAAAGAATTATCCCATGGGACAAGAGCAAGGCCTTTGTAGTCTGTTTTGAGGATGAAACCGAGACAGGCAAGCCTATTCTGGTTACCCAGATTGACATCAGACACGTGCAATTGGCCAAAGGTGCCATCATTACAGGATGCCGAATACTGATTGAAAAGAGCGGGCTTACACTTGAAGATATCGATGAAATCCTTGTGGCCGGCGCTTTTGGCAATTATATAGATATTCGAAACGCACAGATCATAGGAATGATTCCGCATCGCCTCGGCATTTCCGTGCGGGCTATCGGAAACGCGGCTGGTACCGGTTGCCAGATGCATCTGTTGTCCAGGGAGAAACAGGAATTTTGTCATGAAATAGCCGGAAACGTCATACACATCGAACTGGCTTTGGATCCGGAGTTTTCAACACAATATATTATGAACACCTCTTTTAATGTTTCTTAAAACATTTCTTTGCTCATTTTATCAATCTCTTCCGACACGGCATCGTACACACCCGGATATGTGGTTCCGGGTCCGCCCATGGTCAAGCACGGAATATAATAAAACTTTCCGTTTGTTTCACAGGCTCTTCTGACTTCACGTGCAACGACTTCTCGGGACCAGTCCTCACGGTCTAAGACGCCATTATCCATATCGCCCATGAACGAAATCTTCCTACCGTATTTTTTAACCAGTTCAGGAACATTATTCGTCGTGACGCACCCCTGCCAAATATCAATTCCCATTTCAATCATGATAAGGGACAAGGTTTGCGGCATATGAGTCACTGTGATGAACGATAAGTTCCACACCATGTGATTTATAGTAGCCGTATATCTTCTTATAGGCGGGAAGGATGAATTCTTCAAACATTTGAGGAGAGATAAAAGATGAATTATGACTGCCCCAGTCATCATGATGGAAGATCGCGTCAGGATGAAAATTCTTGCAAAGTAATTTCGCATATCCAACTTCCCAATCGGAAATGTATTCGATGAGTTCTTTCATTGCTTCGGGTTCTTCATAAAAATTAATCAAACAATCATCCATACCCATCAGATAATGCAGTTGTTCAAATACGCCGGGCGCGATAAAAGCAATCGCGAAGACCTCATTACGATCAATCGCTTCCACTGCGGGCATAAATTTGTCCCATTCCTCCTGAGGATAATCAAGTTTCGGAGCTTTTACGACTTTTTTCCATTTCGTGATATCCTTCAGCACTTTGTGTTCATCATCATGCACAGGGAACGGACCGGGCATGCCTTCAGGCCAGGCGATGGTCACACCCCACGCATTCACAGCCTGTCCCCCGGGCGTAGGAAAGGTAGAAGCCGCTTGAACCGGATCTCCCAAGATCATGCCAAACATGGTATCCTGACATACAAACGCTTCGTACTGATTTACAAACCTGTCAGGTTTCCCTCCTCTGATCGTCTCCAATAAATTCTGTTTTTTGGTTAGCATAAATAGTATCTCCTTATATTATATTCTGCTGCCACTATTTCTTTTGCCTTTTCCGCCGCTGCGCCCGCATCCGGAGCATATGCATCTGCGCCTATTTCCGCGGCGAACCCAGGTGTTATAGGTGCGCCGCCGACGATTACCTTGAATCCGATCAATCCGCTGTTTTTAACAGTCTTAACTGTTTCTTTCATTGCCGGCATTGTTGTGGTAAGAAGGCCGGAACATGCCACCAATTTTACATTTTCGTTCTCTTTGATGGCTTCGACAAATCTGGCTGCAGGAACATCCACTCCAAGGTCGACCATGTTAAACCCGGCACTTCCAATCATCAATGAAACGAGATTCTTGCCTATGTCATGCAGATCTCCTTTAACCGTACCTATAATACATGTGCCCAGAGAAGCTGCAGCATCACCAGCTAAATGAGGTTCCAATACTTCCACCCCTTTTTTCATTGCTTTCGCCGCAATAAGCATTTCAGGTACGAAGATTTCTCCCGCTGAAAATCTATCTCCAACAACTTTCATTCCGTCAATCATAGACTGAAGGATATCGTTAGGGGAACTGCCTTCATCCAGCGCTTCCTGTACAAGCCCTGGGACCAGTTTGGTTTTGCCTGCTATTACCTGTGTTTTTACTTCTTCTAATTTGGACATTTTTTATCTGCTCCTGTTTAATGTTTTAAAGATTAATGCAAGTGCCTATTTTTTTGTGCCGAATACCCCTTCTCTGTATGCGTTTATGAATTCTATACAATACTCATCATTACCCAACAATGCTTCTGTAGCATATATCATTCCCATTATATCTCTGTTTAGGGGATCAAGAATTACACTATCCATTCCTGCGTTCATCGCGAGGACCACAAAGGCCTGGTTTACCATCTTACGGGCAGGCAGGTTAAACGAAATATTACTCAC
>CAVZMS010000113.1:0-28669 GCA_963776085.1 uncultured delta proteobacterium | reverse complement strand
AATTATTTAACAGGATAAGGATGTAGCGAAATACCGAAGACGGGAACTATCATAGGGTTTTGTATTAAAAAAAGTCAAGGCCCGTGATGAAAATCTATAGTTTTTATGGTCGATAAACAGATTGATTTAATTAGTAATTTTTTGAAAACGGACAATATCCTGCAAGGAGATAAGATTAGACTCATTTTTTTATTGTCATTTGACTTTACATGTCATATATAGTGCTGCCAATTGTCTCTAAGCATGGATTTATAATAGGTATATTCATCTTGAATGAGGACCGAATATGCCCGCGAATAATAACCTTTAACTATTGCCTGTCCGGGCAATAAGTCTTAAACACACATTGAAAGGAGTTAAAAATGGGAGCAGATAAAAGTAAAGAAGTTGAATCCGTCTATATGGAGAAAAGGGTTTTTGAACCTACGAAGGAATTTGTTAAAAATGCCCTTATTAAGAGCATGGCGGAATACAAAAAACTCTACAGGAAGTCCATTGAAGATCCGCAGACCTTCTGGGGGGAGATGGCCGAGGAACATCTTGACTGGTTTAAAAAATGGAAAGGGCCTGTTGAGGAGTACAGTTTCAAGGATGATATCTATATCAGGTACTTCGCCGGCGGAAAACTGAACGTGACCTATAATTGTCTGGATCGCCACCTGAAGACCTGGAGAAAGAACAAGGCAGCCCTGATATTTCAGGGGGAACCCCTGGGGGAGTCCATAACTTATACATACCAGGAACTTCACCGCGAGGTGTGCAAATTCGCCAATGTGCTCAAGAGCCTTGGGGTCAAGAAAGGTGACCGTGTTTCCATCTATCTTCCCATGATTATGGAGCTTCCCGTGGCGATGCTGGCCTGTGCCAGGATCGGAGCCATTCACAGCATTGTCTTCGGTGGATTCAGTGCCGACGCCTTAAAGGACAGGATACTGGACTGCGAGGCCTCGGCATTGATCACCTGTAACTGGGGATACCGTTCGGGCAAGGTTCTGTCGACCAAGGCCAACTCGGATGCGGCCCTTGAGAAATGTCCGAGTGTCAAGAAGTGTATTGTGGTCAACAGGATAGACAAAGAGACCGTCATGAAGGAAGGGCGTGATTACTGGTGGCATGAACTTATGGCAAAGGCCTCGCCCTTTTGCGAGCCGGAGGTGATGGATGCGGAGGATCCCCTGTTCATCCTCTACACCAGCGGCAGCACCGGCAAGCCAAAGGGTGTTCTCCACACCACTGCCGGATATCTTCTCTTTACGTACGCTGACTATGAAATATGTCTTTGATATAAAGGACGAAGACGTGTTCTGGTGCACCGCTGACATAGGCTGGGTCACCGGACACAGCTATATTGTTTACGGTCCCCTTTCTTCGGGTGCCACGTCGATCGTATTTGAAGGAGTGCCCAACTATCCGGAACCTGACCGTTTCTGGGAGGTGGTAGAAAAATATTCCGTGAACGTGTTTTATACGGCGCCTACCGCGATCCGTTCCATCATGAGGAACGGCGATGATTATCCCAACAAGAGAGATCTGAGCAGTCTGAGACTCCTTGGAACTGTCGGGGAGCCGATCAATCCGGAGGCATGGATCTGGTATTACAGGGTGATAGGAAAGGAACGTTGTCCGATCACTGATACATGGTGGCAGACCGAGACAGGCGGCCATCTGATACAAGGTATCCCCGGCGCGATGCCCATGAAACCCGGATCGGCAGCGCTTCCATTCTTCGGCGTGGATCCGGTCATAATGAGGGCGGACGGAACCGAGGCGGGTGTGAACGAAGGGGGACACCTGTACATCAGGAAACCCTGGCCCGGTTTCATGCGAACGGTGTATGGAGATCCGGACAGGTTCAAGACAACAGTATTTTGTCCAGATCCCCGGTCTATATTTCACGGGCGACGGCGCGAGAAAAGATGAGGACGGTTTTTTCTTCCTCATGGGACGCGTTGATGACGTTATAAATGTATCCGGACACAGGCTGGGGACAGCGGAAGTGGAAAGCGCCCTGGTAGCCCATCGAGGCCGTGGCCGAATCGGCTGTCGTCGGATTTCCGCATGATATCAAGGGACAGGGGATATATGCCTTTGTCACCCTGAAGGCCGGTTTTCGAGCCATCGGATGATCTGAAGAAGCAACTAGTTACCCACGTAAGAAAGGAGATCGGACCCATAGCATCCCCGGACAAACTCCACTTCACGGACTCACTTCCAAAGACCAGGAGCGGCAAGATCATGCGGAGGATACTGAGGAAGATAGCCGAAGGCGAGATAGGGGCCCTTGGGGATACCTCCACTTTGGCCGATCCGGATATTGTGAAAAGGCTGGTTGATGGAAGACAATAGTAATTCACACTGTTTATCAATATATCAATAAATAATCTATGAACATGAGACTCCGGTCACGTCAAGGGGATATAATTTTCTTAACCCGGCCGTGGCCGGAGTTTTGTATGAACAAAGGAGAAACTTATGTCATCAACTATTAAAAATAAGGGCTGGCTGGTTACCTTCAGCGGTACAGGGATCAATCTAGCCCTGGGAATCCTTTATACATGGAGCATATTTAAAGGCGCCATTGAATCATCTATTAAAGCGGGCGGCGAAGGGGCATTTAATTGGGATCTCGCATCTACTAACACCCCCTATTCGGTCTGCTGTATAGTCTTTGCCTTTACTATGATCCTGGCAGGCAAATGCCAGGACAAGTTTGGTCCCAGGATCACGGCATTTATTGGCGGAGTGCTTGTGAGTATCGGTTTGATATGGATTTCAACAACCACAAACTATCTCTCATGGATCTTGGGATTTGGCCTTCTTGCAGGCGCCGGAATAGGATTCGGATACTCGGCTGCAACCCCTCCTGCCTTGAAGTGGTTTCCGCCTTCCAAGACCGGTTTGGTCGCAGGGCTTGTTGTCGCCGGTTTCGGCCTGGCCTCCGTATATATTGCGCCCCTTTCACAATACCTTCTGGGGATTTGGGGAATACACAAATCCATGCTGTTTTTCGGGATAGCCTTCCTTATTGTGGTATGCGGACTTTCAACCATGCTGATCAATCCCCCTGCCGGTTATATACCTGAAGAGATTAATGTTGCCGGGACTGCCAAAAAGCCCGCAAATCCCCAAAATGATATCAGTCCATTGGGTATGATGAAGTCCGGGACATTCTATATTATCTGGTTTATATATTTTATCGGCGCGGGCGCAGGGCTCATGGTTATATCCAGTGTGGCAGGGATGGCGAAAAAGAGCCTCGGAGATATGGCCTTCCTCGCGGTTGCTATAATGGCAATAGGGAATGCGGGGGGACGGATAATTGCCGGTCTGTTATCGGATAAGATAGGGCGCCGTCTTACACTTACTCTTATGCTTTTATTCCAATGCGTTCTTATGTTGGTAGCCATACCGGTTGTCGGCAAGAACTCCAGTGCAGTCATACTTGTGTTGCTTGCTACTTTTATAGGATTCAATTATGGAACCAATCTTTCCCTGTTTCCATCCCTTACAAAAGACAACTGGGGTCTGAAAAACTTCGGGATTAACTATGGCATAGTCTTTACTGCGTGGGGCATAGGAGGATTTGTTATGCCCATACTTTCTCAGATGCTATATGCAAAATATAATGTCTATACCTACTCCTTTTTAACTGCTGCAGTCCTTCTGTTTATAGGAGTTCTGCTTGCCTTTGCATTAAAAGGGGAAAAAGGGACAGTAAAAACAATATAGAAAAATATGGTCGGAGATTATCAATGATAATTACATCAGGGATAGACTTAAAAAAATCATTTGCAGATATTCATTTTATATCGCGATCTGCGTGACTTCCTTTTTCCTCTTATCCTTTCCGGCTTCCGCCGACCCCGCAACCGATCAACTCGAGATGAGGATAGAGAAGTTGGAAAAAGAGCTTAACGATCTGAAACTGTTGCTGCAGCAGCAAAAGGAGGCCGAGGCGGAAAAGGCTAAATCCTCCTCCCCGGTCAGCGGCTTTAAATTTAAACCCTATGGCTATATAAAATTTGACGCATCATATGATGACAGCAGGACAAATTACGGCAATTATATCCTTTATGTCCCGACTGAATCGATTAAAAAAAATGATGATGAATTTAACATGACGGCAAGACAAACACGGTTAGGCATTGAGATTACGGCCCCTATCGTTGATGACTGGTCTAGCCAGGGGAAAATTGAGGTCGATTTTTATGGGGACGGGCCCGCAGTCCATGAAAATAAAGCGGAAATAATGTTGCGACAGGCATTTCTCTCTCTTACTAAAGGGAATTTCAACCTCATCGCCGGCCAGACCTCTGATATTATCTCTCCTCTCAATCCAAATACGCTCAACTATACCGTGGGGTGGTCTGCGGGCAATATCGGGTATCGACGGCCCCAAATTCAGATGACTTACAATGTACCTTTAAATGAAAAAAATAGGCTCATTACGGGCCTGTCCCTAGCTAGGACCACGGGGTTAACAAATGAAGATCTGGATAAAGATACCCAGAATGACGGCGAAGAGGCCGGGGTTCCCACTGTTCAGGCCCGGATGGCCCTCGCTACGAAATCCTTTACAGAAAAGGAAAGCGTGTTCGGTATTTCAGGCCACTATGGAAAAGAGGAGTTTAATTGGCCGGGCGGCGAGAAAAAGTTGAAGTCATGGTCCTTAAACTTCGACTATGATATCCCCCTTACCGGCAAATTATCTCTAAAAGGAGAGGTATTCAAGGGGGCCAATCTGGATGATTATTTCGGTGGAATTCTTCAGGGTGTGAACACGGTCACCCGCAATGTAATAAGTGCGATGGGCGAATGGACTCAGGTCAACTATAAATTGAACGATAAATGGCAATATAATGCGGGATTCGGCATAGACAACCCTTCCGACAGGGATCTTAATACGGGCGACCGCAGTAAAAACGGGTTTATCTTTTTCAACGCCCTCTATAAACCTATCTCTCCATTGACTATTGGCCTTGAATATAGTCGTTGGGAGACTGAATATGTAGATATGAGCAACGGAACGGACAACAGATTCCAGACATCTTTTATCTACACTTGGTAAAAGCCCAGACTCTGGTCTTCATTCTTAACCCATTCTCTATTGATTAAGAGAGTCCTTTGCATGTACGTCCGCAAATACCTGGACAAAGAACAGGTTATGGGATAATTTCATTGCAATTTAGGACAAATAAGAGGCATGGGGCAATTGATGAGACCATATAAAATCACAGATGAGATATTCCAGGTAGGCGGCGGACGATTGACGTCTTCGGAAGATGCTGCCGTATATCTGATAAACATCAATGGCCATTCCGCGCTTGTGGATGCCGGCTGTGGCCGCTCCACAGGCCAATTAATAGAGAACATCCTGGCATGTCATGTCGAGTTGGAACAGATCGAATATCTGCTTATCACCCATTGCCATTTTGACCATACGGGCGGTGTGAAAGGGTTGAAGGATGAAATCCCGCAAATCATTGTTGTCGCACATGAGTTGGAAGCCCCTTACCTTGAGCAGGGTGATAATACTGTAACAGCGGCCCGTTGGTATGGCGCGTCCATACAGCCATTTTTCGTGGACAGAAAGATAACCGGCGCTGAAGAGGATATCCTGCTGGGAGACAGGCAAATCAAGGCAATTCATGTACCGGGGCATTCGCCTGGATCCATGGTCTATGTGATTGAATCGGAAGGGTATAAGGTACTCTTTGGTCAGGACGTGCACGGGCCTCTGGAACCATCCCTGAATTCCGACCGGGTGGCCTATAAAAAATCTCTCGAGCTTATTATATCTCTTGAAGCGGATATCCTCTGCGAGGGGCATTACGGGGTCATCAACGGAACCGATGATGTGATCGATTTTATCAAGTCCTTTTTATAAGACAATGTATAACGACATGAATAAGTAGCCATATCTATAATAAGCAGGTTACAGATGTCCGTCAGGAGTCTCTTTATTCCCTGTTCAATATTTAATATTCAAAAGATCCCCTGCCGGACATATACAGTAATGGCTATAGTCAAGATGCCTGGACATCTAAGCCGTTCGCTATAATAAAGAAAGGCAATAAAATGAAATACTAAATCATGGTACTTAATAATGGCAATTGCCTTGCTTGCACTTTCCGCTATCTTTTATACGCTTCAGATCTACATCTTCCATAATCAGAAAGAGACACTTTTTTTAATGTTACAGGATCTGTCATTCGTTCCGATAACGTCTTGCTGGTTACGATTGATTATTGACCGACTGCTGAAAAGGCGTGAGAAGCAAAATCTGTTGAATAAAATGAATATGGTAATCGGGGTATTTTTTAATGATCTAGGTATCGAGCTAATTAAGATCTTCGGTATGTTTATAGAAGACATTGATGAGCTAAATAGCGGACTTCAGATATCCAGGAGTTGGAAGGACAAGGACTTTAATGAAGTCAGCAAAAAATTCATAATTAAACCGGCCCAATTTAATCTTAATAACCAGAATTTAACTGTCTTAAAGGATTTTCTTGAGGAAAAGAAGGAGGGATTGCTAAACATGCTGGCAAATCCCAATCTGCTGGAGCATGATACATTTACAAATCTCCTGTGGGCGGTATTTCATCTTGCTGACGAGCTGGCCCACCGTTCGGATTTAAACGCCCTCCCGAAAACTGACCTTGACCATCTCAAGGTAGATATGGTGAGGGCATATATACTTGTCGTATCTGAATGGGCATCCTACATGAAACATCTTAAAAATGATTATCCCTATCTCTTTTCAATAGCTGTAAGGACAAATCCATTTAATCCGGATGCGGAAATAACTGTTTCCTGAAATAGTCATATATCTCCGGCAGAGCCGGAGACTTGAGTGAGATATGTCCTCACGGGGGTCTCTTTTCAGAGGCTAAGTAACACTTGCACTGTCGCTAACTGTTGCTAGGCGGGCGTAAGCATAACCAAATTGTTTTCGTCACTCCGGTGAAATACCGGAGCCCTCCGACGACTTTAATTATGCAAATTCCGCACTAGATTTCCCGCCTGGCAGGGACATGGACATTTGTACTTGATTCCATTATCTTGCTTTACCCGCTCCGTGGATATACTTTTGAACATTACTAATGCTAATTTTTCGAGAATCTAAAATATATTGATTAATGTTATTAGTAATGATTATAAAGACTATCTTTTAGTTAGTATAACTGACGGATAGGAACGCTGTTAATTTTTTAACCGATGGAATAGAAGGAGAATTCATGATCACAGAGGCGGCATTTGATAATGAGAAATACATAAAGGAACAGACATCGGAGATCCTTAAACGCACCGCAAAATTCAATGATAAACTCTACCTCGAATTCGGCGGAAAGCTTCTTTATGATTATCATGCCGCAAGGGTCTTACCGGGATATGATCCGAATATAAAGATGAGACTCCTACAGGAATTGAAAGATAAGGCGGATATCCTTCTTTGCATCTATGCAGGGGATATTGAAAGGAAAAAGATGAGGGCTGATTTCGGCATCACCTATGATTCGGAGGCCCTCAAACTGATAGACGACCTGAGAAGATGGGGGATCGACGTCCTTGGAGTTGTCATTACGCGATACGACAGCCAGCCGTCCGCCGAGATGTTTAAAAATAAACTGGAGCGCAGAGATATAAAGGTCTATACCCATCAATTCACAAAAGGCTATCCCACGGACATTGATCTGATCGTGAGTGATGAAGGTTATGGGGCCAACGATTTTATAAAGACCGAAAAACCCCTGGTAATCGTCACAGGGCCCGGCCCTGGCAGTGGGAAAACTGGCCACATGTCTTTCTCAGGTCTATCATGAACACAAGAGGGGAATCAACGCAGGATACGCGAAATTTGAGACCTTTCCCATATGGAACCTGCCTATCAATCATCCGGTCAATATTGCCTATGAAGCGGCCACAGCGGATATCAAGGATTTCAACATGATTGATCCCTTTCATCTGGAGGCCTACAATGAAAAGGCCGTTAACTACAATCGTGACGTGGAAGTATTTCCCGTGCTCAGGAGGATATTGAAAAAAATAAGCGGCGGGGAGTCGCCTTATCAATCACCGACTGATATGGGCGTGAATCGCGCCGGTTTCGCGATAGTTAATGATGAACAAACCAGGGAGGCCTCGAAGCAGGAGGTTATCAGGAGATATTACAGGTACCGATGCGAGTACGTCATGGGATTAACGAGCAAGGAAACCGTGCAGAGGGTGGAACTGCTTATAAAAGACTTCAATATCGGCACTGATTACAGGAGGGTCATTGAACCCGCCAATCAGGCCGCCCTTGAGGCGAGGGAAAAAGACAAAGGTAATGAAGGGATCTATTGCGGGGCTGCCATAGAGTTGAAGGACGGCACCATAGTAACGGGCAGCAACTCATCCCACCTTCACGCGGCGTCCAGCGTGGTGTTGCACGCCATCAAGCACCTGGCTGGAATCCCTGAAAAGATCAAACTGCTGCCCCCCAATATCACGGAATCGGTCAGAAACCTCAAGACCGAGGTCTTGCAGGAGAAGACCCTCAGCCTCGACCTGCTGGAGGTCCTTATCGCCCTCAGCATCAGCGCTACCACTAACCCTGCGGCCCAGCTGGCCATGGAAAAATTGACTGAACTAAGGGGTTGTGAGGTACACATGACACATATCCCCACACCCAGGAGATGAAGCGGGCCTGAGGCGCCTTGGAGTCAACCTGACCAGCGACCCCAACTTTTCCTCAAAAGATCTCTTTATCAGCTGAACCCGGGAACCAGATTATAAAATAAGCATCCACACCTCGTATCCCCAGCCCCGCTTTACAATTTTTCTCAATCACTTTTGACCGTATATAAGTGTGGATCTGATGTTTGGATAAATCTTATATAAATAAGCAAGTTAGCTTGACAATTTTTTAGCAAATGGTTATTTTTTAGCCCAATTTTTAGTCTTAATAATATCAAATGGTTAATCGGCCTAATATCTGCGAGGGATGTACAACATGCCGGGACTCAAGAACAGAAAATTTTTTGAGAGATTGCTGAACGAGCAACTGCAAAATCTGCTGAAAAAGAACATCGATCAGCCTGTGAGCACCCTTGTGGAAGTGCCGGGGCAAGCCCCTGATTTTACGGACCAGGCTACATTCGAATCGGATATGGATTTAAATATCCATATGAAGGAAAGGGACAGTAAATTGATCTTTAAGATCAAGGACGCGTTGGATCGCATCAAAGACGGCACCTATGGTTTCTGCGAAATATGCGGAGAGAAGATATCGGATGAGCGATTAAAGGCACGACCGGTAACCACGGTGTGCATCGCCTGCAAGAAAAAGCAGGAGACACAGGAGAAGCTGAGAGGCGTCTGAAGACCCGCCAAAACCAACTTAAAATCATTATTATTCTTACCTAATATCTATTTCTTATTCTTATATCCAGATATTTAAATAACCGGGTATCTTGACCCTCGTTATCTATAGATGTGTCCTGATGGGATTTCCAGGATAGCCGGCTCATCGCCTAATGCGTAAGGAAAAGAGTATATAGCTCAATCCTTCTTTAAATCCTGCCTTATACCTTGTGCCCTGAGCCTTAAGCCTATTTCTGTTGACATAAATGATCAGGATGTATTATTTATTTTATTGTATTCCCATTGTGAAACATATCTTTATCACAGGAGGTTTACAATGCCCACTTACGATTTTAAATGTGAAAAATGCAACAAGAAATTTACCCTCCAGTTGAGTATTACGGAATATGAAAAAACAAAATTCAGGTGCCCTAAGTGTAAAAGCACCAAGGTCAAGCAACAGATCGTCCCTTTCCAGACCGTTACTGGCAAAAAGAGTTAATCAGATATGGAATGCCCTCATTGTCATCAAAAACTTACGACACAGGAGTGCCAGCACTGCGGAAGCGATATCCCGATAGAAAGCCGTTACTGTATGAATTGTGGCTCCAAGCTTGAAGAGAGATCGGAAGAAGTAATCGTGGACGACATCGGTTTTGATCCGGAAACCAGGATCCTCTGCCCCGACGGCACTTGTACAGGTATTATTATCGACGGCAGATGCATAGAATGCGGGAAACCTTTTAAGAAAGGCAAATAGACATATAGAGAAGAGTCCAAGGGTTCTAGGGGCCAAGGGCTCGAGTGAAATGTCAATGCCTTTTGGTTTACGTCCAGAGGTTGCGGTAGCGCGGCTCGAATCGGTATTTGTGCAACGGTGTAACGGATAAACAAAACGAAAGCCGACAACTCTAGACGAAACTGAGCAGCGCTAACCGATATAACGTAATCACTTACACAGGGAATATATATAACATGTATGAACTAAAAACCATTGCCCAGTTCGGGGCGGCTCACAGGTTAAATAACATCGGGGGTAAGTGCGAAAACCTTCACGGCCATAACTGGAGGGTAGAGACCTTCGTAAAGGGTGAGGAATTGGATAAAAACGGCCTTCTGGTCGATTTCAAGGTTATCAAAGAAGAGGTAGAGAAGATTATTGACGGCCTTGACCATAAATTCCTGAATGAACTTGAGTATTTTAAGGATAGAAATCCCTCATCCGAGAACATTGCCCGCTATATCTATGATATGCTGGGGAATGCCCTAAACAACAAAAACATAAAGGTCAGCAGGGTAACCGTGTGGGAATCTGATTCGGCCTGCGCCACATATACACCTCGATAGTTAAGGATAGTCCATTATCTAATGAATATAATAGCCTTTATCCCATCCAGATATGACTCAACACGCTTTCCCGGAAAACCGCTGGCGCCCATAGCGGGCGAACCGATGATCCGGCATGTCTGCCGGTGTGCGGCTTCCTGTCCTGACATATCAGAGGTATATGTGACCACTGATGATGAAAGGATATTTAAATGTGTTGATAATTTCGGCGGGAAGGCCGTCATGACCGCAAAGGAACACCCTTCCGGCACGGACCGTATAGCTGAAGCCGCTCAAAAGCTGGGCCTGAGTAAAGACGACCTGATTGTGAACATACAGGGGGATCAACCTGTTTTTGATCCGGGCATCATCTCAGAGATGATTGCCCCCCTTGTCAAAGACGGGGATATCCCCATGTCTACCCTGAAATACAGGATAACAGACAGGAATGAGATTGAGAACATCAATATCGTCAAGGTGGTCACGGATAATGACGGATTCGCCCTATACTTTTCCCGGTATCCCATCCCATTTAACAGGGACCCGGAATCATCCGTTGTACATTACAAACACCTGGGATTATATGCCTACCGCAGGGGATTCCTTGCAGAGTTCAGTCGTCTTCCGATCGGAAGACTCGAGGCCGCTGAAAAACTCGAACAATTACGAGCCCTCGAAAACGGTTTTAAGATCAAGGTGGTGGAAACCGCATCCGATTCAGTTGAGGTAGATACTCCCGCAGATATTAAAAAAGTCGAGGGTTTGATAAAGCGGTCTTCAAAATGACAAATGAAAAGATCTGGAGGTTACGCCCTCTCTCCCCTCAAGCGTCACAACTGGCACTTGAAACAGGCATCTCTCCATTAAAGGCCCAACTCCTTTTGAACCGTGGGGTCTCGACCGGCAATTCCGCGGCATCCTTTCTCTCGCCCAGGCTTTCCTACCTGATTGATCCTATGCTCCTTAAAGACATGGATCATGCCCTTGATCTTATCATGGAGACCATAGGGAACCGCGAACAGATTGCCGTCTTCGGTGACTATGACGCAGACGGCATTACCGCAACTGCCCTGCTGTTGAATTTTTTTTCGGAACTCGGTGTCCCAATTTCCTATTATATCCCTAACAGGCTTGAGGAGGGATACAGCCTTAATCCCCTGGCAATCAAAAAACTCTCGGAAAGTGGTGTCCGCCTCATCATCACGGTGGATTGCGGTATCTCCAACAGAAAGGAGATAGAGATGGCGAAAGGGCTGGGGATGAAGGTCGTGGTCACCGACCATCACCAGATCCCTGAGGATTTTAATCCCGTATGCCCTGTTATAAATCCCAACCGCCATGACTCGTTATTCCCTTTCAAAGAACTTGCCGGGGTCGGGGTGACGTTCTTTCTCGTAATCGCCTTGAGATCCTGCCTGAGGGACAGGAGATGGTTTATAGACAGCCGTCCTGAGCCTGACCTTAAACAATATCTTGATATCGTGGCCTTAGGTACTGTGGCGGATATGGTCCCCCTGATAGATCAGAACAGGATCCTTGTGCGATCAGGCATCGAGGTTATGAAAAAATCGATATGGCCCGGTATAAAGGCCATGAAGGAGATATCCGGTATCGGCGCGCAGAGGATCTCCTTCTATGATCTGGCATTTAAACTCGCCCCCCGTCTTAACGCCCCGGGAAGATTGGGAGACAGCGCGACGGGATTAACGACCCTTACCACCACGAGTGAATCCATTGCCATGGAGAGCGCGGCAGGCTGAACAGCATGAACGCTCATCGCCAGAGAATCGAGGAAGATATCCTAAAGGAGATAGAAGAGTCCATAATAAAGGAATCGGATCTAAAGGACAGGAGGACGATTGTACTTGCAAAGGAAGGCTGGCACCAGGGCGTGCTGGGGGTAGTGGCCTCAAGATTGCTTGATAGGTATTATAAACCCGCCCTGGTCCTGACTATCAGGGAAGGTATGGCCATCGGCTCCGGAAGAAGCATTGACGGTTTTAACCTCCACCGCTCCATGACAAGACTGAATCACCTGTTTGAAAAATTCGGAGGACACTACCACGCGGCCGGCTGCACCCTCAAGGCGTCCAATATCGAGGCCCTCGCGGAGGGTCTTGAAGAGATAGCCAGGGAAGAACTTAGGGACGAAGACCTTGTACCTGCAATCGATATAGACGCGGAGATCTCACTCCCTGAACTGACCTTTGATCTTGTAAGCGATATATGGTCCATGGAGCCCTTCGGCCCCGGCAATCCGGAACCCTTGTTCTTCTGCGGCAACCTTGAGGTGGTGAATTCCAGGATCGTTGGAGAAAGACACCTGAAACTCAGGGTCAGGCAGGGGGAAACATCATGGAGGCCATAGGTTTCGGCCTCTCAGACCTGCATCCCCTTGAAGGCAGAACCGTCAATATGGTCTTTACCCCGGATATCAATGAGTGGAACGGCTATCAAACGATCCAGCTCAAAATCACCGCCCTCGAGCCCTCGGGCGAAAGCACAAGGCTTGTGAGGATGAAATAGTCAGCGAGATTCTGTAGGGCCCGCTCCTCGAACGGGCCGGCCCCGCTCCAGCAGCCTTCAGATCTTTTCGTGAGTGCGTTTTACCAGCAGCGGTTTCCAGGCGGTGCAATCCATTCGGCAACAGCCTCGTTGTAAATGACGCGTTTGCTGAACAGCCACTGCCCGTTTACCTTGACCATTTCGTCCTCATAGTGACCATACGAGCCGAATACCGCTTTTCTCTCGGGATTATTGTTCCCATAGTGGAACCAGTAGGCCCTTCCGACAGCCTTGTCTCCATCGATTTTCAGGACAATGTTGGTGATATTGTGGCGTCCTGTCGCCGGATATGGTCCCTTAGGGGCATCTCCTGCCGATTGATCGAAAACAGATCGGGCTTCTTCCATTTTCTTACGGATCTCATCGCGTCCGCGGGCCTGATAGGCGATGATGTCCAGAATACCGTCCTCAGTAAAGGTCGATACATACGTGTCCAGATCAAAGGAATCCAGGGCAAACAGATAGCGTGCCTGGAGATCTTCAATTTGGGCACGGTCTTCTGCGTAGCTACTGAGTATTGGTGCTGGCGGGTTTACTGAAGGACATGGTAAATATCAGTGAAACCGCGACAAAAGAAACTAATAAAATTCCTATCAATTTTCGCATTTTTCTCCTCCCTAATTTAATAGTTATAAGTTTTGTCCATGCATTATCGAAACAGGCCTTTATTCCCATCCGGTCTTGGTTCCATAGGGCAGTACCAGGCCGGTTGCCTCAATATCATATATCTTTCCTTTTTTAATTTTGAAAAAGTGGATGGCAGGCATATTAAAAGTTCCCTGGAACGCCGGAACGCTCTCCACTCCCGGGACTCCCTTGAGCTTCATGGTTTTGAGCTTGCTGTCGTGATAGAAATTGGAAAACCCCACGGCCAGACCCTTCTGTTCATCGATTACCAGCAGACGGCGGTTTCTAATTTCGGTTATGTAGGCCCATACCCCGGCAGTGATCTGTCCTTCACATGTATTGGGTACAGCCGAAAGCGCCCGGCCCAGTTTCACCATCTCCGGATCTACTTCACCCGGCGGAGGAAACTCCCTTGTCTGCCTTTGACTGTTCAGGGAGCTTCTTTCTTTCCTCCTACCGAAGTAGCCCCATTCTCACGGCGTTGCATTCCGGGGCAAATGGCGCCAGGGTGCCGTCTTCACCCGTAAGCGCGTCATAGTAGGAAAGCCCGATATCGAGCATCTGTTCCCGGGGAGTCCTGTCTTCCGGCAGCAATGTCTTCGACAAGCCCGGGACGCGGCCTCTTAAGGTTCTGCATCGTATGGAGCAGTCCTGTCAACCACATGATGCTCGGCTTCGGAGATTTTGCCCCGCCGCAAGCGCCAGACGAACTCCAAGCAGATGTCTTCGTTGTTGTTTTCCTTCATCATGACGAGACAGGCCACCTGCTGAGTTACGGGATCAGCGGCATATATCTGGAATTCGTTTGGGCCGCCGGAAGCGGTCACCCATAAGCCGTCTCCAACCGGGATATTCGCCGTGTTTTCGGTGAACTTTACTTCTTTGTCAAACGGCACTGCCGACGGATCATGGGCGACAAGGGCTGCAAGGTAGTCTTTCATAAGATCTACCAGACACTGACGGTCGCAGGTTTGAGCTGCCCGCGGAAATAAAGGAGCAGCTAATAAAGCCACGAATACCAATACAACACATAATTGTTTCATTTTCATTCCAATTTCCTCCCATCAGTATGTTTGATTATAGTGAACGACTTAAATAACTGGGCATCTTGACCATCGTGATTACCATATATGTCCGGCATGGGTCTCTTTTCGAAGGCGAAATTGTACAGTGCCCGGTATTTTGCATAACTCGTAGCAAAGGCGGGCGGAGCCCTTCGACGTTGTTCAGGGCCGTGAGCTTGTCGAACGGGGCTTCCAGCAAATTAACCAGGAAGGAGGAGTAGCTATCTACCCGGAACTTCGCCGCCCGCCTGACGACATCCTTATGCTGATTCCTTGCAAATTATATTTTCGCCTCTGAAAAGAGACCCCTGCCGGACATCCGTATGCCTGCTTTCAAAAATATGGCTACTTATTTATGGCGTTCACTATAGTGATGTGTCTGCACGAGGCTGTCACTGAAAATAGTCCGGTTTAGTTGATAAGAACTCCCTTATTGTGATCCAAGTTGATAAGAATTGCCATCGTGTGTAAATGACACCGGCAGCAAATAATATTTTAGCTGCTGATTCTTGTCAAGCTTGTAAGCCTGGTGGACGCTGCTTTTACCCTTCATAAGTATGGAGGATTTCGGTCCCATGAGACAAGGTGAGAAACCTCTTCCAAGGATTTTTTCAAAAGATTCTGTAGGGCCCGTTCCCCGAACGGGCCGATTAGGTCCCGGCATGCTCCGGTATCCAATACCACCGTCATTCCGGACTTGCCCGCCCTAGTGCGACTTGCGGGTAAATGGCAATCGTATTTCTATATATATGTGAGAAACTTTAAAACGAATGTTCTTTCATTATGGTCTAAGCCAGCGGAATCCAGTACAAACGTCATTCCGGCGTATGCCGGAATCCAGCATTTTACCAGATCTTCTTTCCAACAATCAGGATAGATACGCCAAGTTCTCAAGTATTGTGTTTTTATAAAATGCATGATTTTTTTGGGAGGAAGGAAATAATCTTCTATAACTATCCGAACCTTAAAACGATCATTTTGCCCTTAAAAAAGGACATTATAAGGCAAGAAATCGCCTATTTTTTGATCGATTATCTTTTAATTTTAGTAAGATAGCTCGGCCCGACTCCGCTGAACGTAACATGTCAGTGGCCGGTCGGTTTAAAATATCCGCTATTAAAGCTGAATATTTCATGTTGTATAGTACCCTGAAGCCGTGCCGTCAGTTTCAAGAAAAAGGGTTGTTTCGATTGATAAAGTCTTCCGCTGTCTTAGGATAACAAGTACACTTTTAAAAGATTAATAAACTTTCAATGGCACTATATTTTGTTAAATTATTAAAGAGCATCCCCCCTCATTACGTTTTAAGTTATTTTGAATCTGTTGAAATTTCATCTTCAGGTATACCAGTAATCTCACCACGACGCATCTCAAGGAGATGAGTCTTAAACTCTTGCAGAACATTTCGCCGCAAATCCATTATCCTGTCATTTAGCTGCCCACAAATCCGCTGAGCACTTTTCTTTTGTATATTGCTTGAGATACGGACGTGCTGAATCAGGAAACATCCAAGGTGAATTGCAAGTAATAATCTTAGATCTTTAGGATTAAAACCACGGAGCATTCTTTCGGGATCCGTAACTAAATTTGCTTCTAAAAGTCCAACAATTACCCAGAATTTCCTGTCTTCTTTTTCCTGCTCTGTTGCTGAAGAAGAATCCCAAGTGGCAAGCATAGTATCAGCTGCATCCTGCAATGCCGATAGAGCAACAGAATCACGAGCGGTTAGATAGTAAGTGATAAAACCAGTTAATGGAAACTTTGAGATCCCGGGTACTTTTTTAATAATATCATCCTTAATGCTTGCAAGTGTTTCAATAACCTGGGTAAGGCCAGAGATTTTGTCTGTAACTGGAACAAGATAGCATGCTTGTAATGCCAATCCAAGTGTAGCAGCAGCTATGAAACGTTCTTCAGGACCTCTAGAATCAATCACAGTTCGAATTCTTCCTAATGCTTCTGCATTACTTGGACGTTCTCCAAAATAAAATACAACGGCTCGTCGCCACCAATCATCAAAAATCAAGGTTTCCAGAAGCTTTTCGCATGATATCCCGCGACCCGCAAAGAATTCTTGAAGGATTAAGTGTCTGAATTCTACACTATCATCTATCGTTCGAAGAAGTCCTGACTCTATTAAGGATTTCATCCATTAATTGTGTAGCATCGGCTTGATGACCTAGATGACGTAATTCAGCGGCGATTCTTGATCGAAAATCATTCAATTCAATATGAGTCTCCTTATTAAGGTGCATATTAAAGGCAATTCTACAAAGTATAAAATCCTTTAAAGGGGCATGAAATTGATGTGTAAAACCTTTGGTAGCATCCCAACGACCTAACATCATTTTAGTAAATTTTTTAAATAGTTCGGTAATATTCGCAGGGATATCTTTTCTGTTAGACTCAGATGTGGCAGCAAATACTGTTACAAGAAGTGGGTTAAGTTCCATTCCGTGAATATTTTCGAGGCGTCGTACAATCTCCTTTGAAGTATCAACAGGCAAGCTGCCTTTCGTCTCTAGTTTTTCAACAAGTTTTTCGGCTTGCTTAAAGCTAATATGCTCAATTCGGTATCTTGTGAAGCCTGTCAGCTCCGGTATGTTTTTCAGAAAAGCATATTCACGGCTTGTTAACACAACTAAACAATCAGGATACAGAGAATTGAAATCAAAAATAAGCTTTATAACTCTTTTACGATTTTCATCATCAGAAACTTCATCTAATGCATCAATCAAAAGAACTACTCTTCCATTTTGCAGAGCACTGCTTCCAAATACCGGTTTTGTTGAACCTGAAATCCTTTGCGTTTCCATAAATGCCGCATCAACAATAGGTCTATTCGGGTACTTTACTAAATCGACGGCACGAAGGAGGACCGGTATTATAAAATCTGACTGAACTGATAAAGCTTTACCCGATAGAACATATGCGAGACGCTTAATTGATGTTGACTTTCCTGTTCCTGCTTCACCTAGGATAAGAACAAGTCGTTCAGGTTTCCCAACAATGGCTGTTACAGGGATCTCTATAAACGCTGGTATTTGTTCGGTCTTTCCTTTTTGTCGCCTAAGTCTCAATATGCTTCGCCAAAGCCGAATTTCAACAAACATCGAATCTGTGGCGGCAGCTGATTTCTCAGGCAATATTTCACTAATAGCAATACTTTCGCTTGACTGTTCAATAAAGCGACGTAATCCCTTCATGTAAGGCATAATTTCAGAATCAATATTGAGCCATAGATCCGGATATTTATTATCAATTAATGGAATTAGATCATCGCTATCAAGAAATTCAAGTCGAGGATCTTGTATTGCCTCAATAATGTGTCTCTGCGCTGGATCATTAATCTTGCCACTAACACAAAGCATTACTTTTGAAGGAAATTTCTTTTCTTTTGTTTTTATAAAAACAACTGAAGTTTCAATTGCCATCCTTAATTGAGTGACAGCATTAATAAGGTTATCTCTAGCTTTTGCTACAAGTGTTAGGTTACCCTTCTTCGTTTGAACCGCCAAGATATCATTTGTTCCTAATGGCGTAGGGGATAAAAAAATAACATCTTTTCCTTTTTCATCCCGCCCGCAAAGATCTCTACCGTCTAAATAACCAAGTCTAATAAAAAGAGGGCGGATAACACGGTCGTGAAACTCATCCTCTGAAAGTAATTGTAGAAACTTGCTTTTTTTATGTCGTGAGATAATGGCAGCACTCGCCTTTAGTTTTGATTCGTCTTCATCTACAAACTTCATTGTTCCCATATTAAATCCAATTCTAAGTGGATTAATAGCCCCTTATCAATAAATATAGATTAGTAAAAAGGTTCTTCGTAAAGAGCATGTATGAAAATCCCCCGATATTTCTTTTCATCCCAACTGAAGATATATTATATCCCCTATAGAGATAAAGCCATTCACCTTGTAGCACAGGCGATGGCTTTGTAGATATTTGACTTAGTTATTTGATTATCCGGTTTGGCTTTCACTGCATATCCTCCAAATGAAATCACACACTATTCCATAAAGACGAAAAGACAGCGGCAGAGTTATACAATAGACTAAAAAGAATTTTTGATAAGAATATTAAAAATAAAATTACTAATCCTTTTATCACTTTTGATAAAAAAAAGAAATAGTTTTTTGGGATTCAGGCATTTAGACTGAAGACGGACGACAGATGACAGAGGATAGAACAAGACAAAATTGAGAAAAATTCAGATGACAGACTCCTGATAAGTCTGCCCCATATTTGATAAGGGAGCATCCAGTTTCATTTCCTGGATTCCGGCCTTCGCCGGAATGACGGTGGTATTGGATTCCCCTTCGACTTCGCTCAGGGTGGTGAGCCTGTCGAACCACGGCTGGAGTTTATCCCGTACATGATACGGGACCGGAATGACGGTTGTGCTGGGTTTGGGCGCATGAAACAGAACAGGATTAGCCCGTTCGGTGAACGGGCTCTACAGGAACTTTTAAAGACAGGATACTTTATTGATAAACCGAATACAGATAAAGCCTTAAATAAATCCTCCCTCTGATAAAAGCCCGGTTATAGTCTCTTTAATTTTTTCAATATCCTTTTTCATGTTTAATGCCTTATCTCTTGTATAGTCCACCGGCCAATGAACAGGATATCGAGTATCTATGTAAGCAGTATTCAGTCTCTCGCATTCTTTCATAAGAGTCAGGATTGTATCGTTTTGAGATGAACATACGTTTAAAAGCTGGATTAAGTTATGTGTCTTTTCGAACTCAAGGTCATAGGCGACAATGTAGGCCTTTAGATATTTTTCAGCAGACTGATGGAAATGAAAACAGATTTGAGCGTAATAGTTATTTCTTTCCTGAAGGTTGTTCTCAGCAAAATCAAGGTCTTCCTCAGCCTTTTGAAGCCATTCCCGAACGATTTTCGGATCAGCCATATATGACTTTTCCTTCTTTAAATATCCTTTTAACAAAGGGATCGCCAAGGGAGAGCCGGTCTTCCACCTCTTCGGGTTTGTATATTATATAATCTACAGCGGCATTGGATTTAATCAATCCGTAGACTTCCAATAACCTGTCGCCGCCATAATAGGGGACATCGCTTTTGACGATAAATAGATCAATATCATTTATTTCACCCTTGCCCCATGCAGTAGAACCGAAAAGGATAATCTTCTCCGGTTTATATTTTTCAATAAGCTGGGCCTTTATATTCTCTATTTCATGTCCTATGTCGGATGCGTTCATGATAATCATCTCTTTTTAATAATGGCAAGACCCCGCAACGCCCGTTCATTATCTCCCCTCATACCCCTTAAAATACTTCAGGAACTCGGAATCGGTTGAAAGGATAAGGGAGGTGTCCTTGCCGATGCTCTCCTTGTATATCTCAAGGGTTTTAAGAAAGGAGTAGAAATCAGGGTCCCTGCCGAAGGCCCTGGCATAGATAAGGGTCGCCTCCCCGTCCGCCTTGCCCTTGATCTCCTCGGCCGTCTTGTAGGCCTCTGAGGTGATCCTCTTCAGCTCCTTTTCCCTCTCACCTTCAATCTTTCGGGCCTCGCCCTGTCCCTCGGAACGGAACTTCTCGGCGATCTGGTTACGTTCGGCGATCATCCTGTTGTATACGGAATTCTGGACCTCTTCCACGTAATTCAACCTCTTGATCTTTACGTCTACCAGCTCAATCCCGAATTTATCGAGTTTGGGCTGGGCCTGTTTCATTATGCTATCCACAATCTTTTCCCTTCCTGTGGTAACATCGGCAAGGATAACCTCTCCCCCGCCCTCTTCAAGCCCGGCCTCATAGGTATCCAGTTTCCTGTTGCTCTTTCTTACCGTCTCCATCAGGGGGTATGAGGTGATAAGATTGCGTACCGCGGAATCTAAGATATCATCAAGGCGGGTATAGGCGCCTTGCACATCTTTCACGGTCTGGAAGAATTTCAGCGGGTCCACGATCTTCCATCGCGCGAATGTATCGACCCAGATAAAGGTCTTATCCAGGGTGGGGATCTGTCCGGGATCGCCGTCCCACGCAAGGAGATTCTTGGGGAAATAATTGGCCTGCTGTATCAGAGGGACCTTGAACTTTAGCCCGGGCACTTTCTTGGCATCACCTATGGCCCTGCCGAACTGGGTGATAATCACCTGTTCAGTCTCATTCACGATATAGGCGGAGAGGAAAAAGGCTATTAACAATACTATTACTAATATAATGATTGATCTGGATTTCATTTCTCTCCTCCTGTCGTGGGCTGCTGGCCCAGATTAAGCAGGGGAACCAGATTCTTCTGTTTATCATCCACGATGTATTTGTTCCCCAGTTTTGGAAATACATCGCTTAAGGCCTCCAGGTAGAGCCGCCTCCGGGTCACATCCTTGGCCTTTGAGTACTCCTCATACAGGGCCAGATATCGCGACGCGTCGCCCTTTGCCCTGTTGACCCTGTCCAGGGCATAACCTTCGGCCTCCTTGATCGTCTTTTCGGCCTGGCCCTTGGCCTGCGGGATAAGCTTGTTGTATTCCTCCTGTGCCTGATAGATCATCTTCTCCTTCTCCTGGCCCGCCTGATTTACCTCATTCCATGACGGCTGGACCGGCTCAGGGACCGTGGTCGTCTTCATCTCTATAGTGACCAAGTTAATGCCTGTCTCGGCCTCATCCAGTTCCTTTTGCAACTGCTCCTTGGCCTCGTTGGCGATCTCAGCCCTCTTGTTTATAACCTCATTGATGCTCCTGTCTCCTACCACGAGCCTCATCGCGGCCTCGGAAAGATCTCTCAATGTCCCCTTAATATCCTTCACCTTAAAGAGGTATTTGTAAGGATCATCGATGCGATACTGGACTATCCACGGGACCACCGCCACGTTCAGGTCGCCGGTCAGCATCAATGATTCACCCAGGGAGCCCGATTCCGAGGTATATTTGGTTTTAATCCCAGCCTCAGTGGTCTTAAATCCGAATTCCTCTTTTTGAACACTCCTGACAGGTACCTTAGTTAACTTCTCGATGCCTGAGGGAAGTTTGAAATGAAGGCCCGGAGATGTAGTTCTTGAATATCTTCCGAAAAACTGGATGACTCCGACCTCATCTACGGCTACCGTATAGACCATGGTAAAACCTATGATAAAGACGAGTATGATGATAATAATCCACCACCCCTGAAACCTGCCCATCATACCCTTGATCTTTTCAAGAATATCATCCATCTGGGGCGGAGTTCCGCTATGTCTTCCTCTCTGCTGTTGCAGTTTATCCCAATCCCAAGCCATAATAATCCCCTGTTTAAAATTTGATTTTTATGTTATCTTAACGACAGCCTGCTGTTTAGTCAAGGGATTTAAAGTAAAGGGTTCGATGATTGAGTGAAACACTAATGTCCTTGGTTTACGTTTCACGGATGCGGTTGCGCGACTCGTATCGGTATTTGGTAAGGTGTAACGACCAGTCGAACCGAGACCGGAAGACTATAGACGAAAGAGCAGCTTAACCGAATAACGTTAACCGTACACATCTGGTCGTTGTGGATCTCGCTGTCTTTTACGGGGAATCCTTATCATCGATCAACTAATTTGAATATGGTATTGCTTAAGCAATGGGAAAAAAGACTCCTTTACATCTTTAAAAGATATTATCACGACCCTGCTCAATGATCCCACGCTCCCCTTCAATCCGTCCGACGCGAGGATATGGGAGGTATGGGATGAGGCAGTCGGTCCCGGGATAGCCAGACACGCGAGACCCTCATGGATCAGGAAGGGGATTCTCAGGGTGGAGGTATCCGATCCCATCTGGCTGCAGGAGCTCGAGTTTGAAGCGGAGACCATAAAAGAAAAATTAAACGAACAACTGGGTGGAAAGACGATAAAAAAGATAGAATTCAGGCTCAACTCCGGATAGAATAATCCTCCCTGATCCATCAGCGGGGGCAGGATCTTCAGGCCGCTCCTGCCTCCCAGGGTCGCCTCAACCATGGCAAGCTTTGCATCTGATCCCATTCCCGGATAGACAATCCTCACCCTCTTCGGTTCCATGCCGTATTGTCTCATCTTTACCATCAGGTCCGCCAGACGTCCGGCAGGATAAATCATGGCTAATCTGCCTTCGGGCCGCAGGACATATCTCGCGGCTTAAGGATATCGTCCAGGGACGCCAATATTTCATGTCTTGCAATGGCCCTTTGCTGATCCGGATTTAGCCTGCCGCTCTCCTTTCTTCGATAGGGCGGATTACACACCACTACGTCAACGGACGCAGGGGTCAGAGGCGGGCGCCGGATATCGGCCCTTATCACGCCCATCTTGTGGGAAAAACCGTTCAGCAACGCGTTACGATTAGTCTGGCGAGCAAGTCCTTCCTGAATCTCAAGGCCAAAGACGTATCTTACAGGTCTCCTCAAAAGAAGGACAAGGGGTATGATTCCGCAACCTGTCCCGAAATCCACCACCTTATCCCCTTTTTTAATGCTTACGAATTCAGACAGCAAGACGGCATCAATAGAGAATCTATAGCCGGTCCTGGATTGTATCAGCTTTAGACGGCCGTTCATGAACTCATCTATTGACTCATCAGGGGATAGGTCTATTTTATGGGATATGGATGGTTTCACGTGGATCTATCTTATTAAATACCAGGCCCGTCAAGACCTTTGGGTAAAAATAGGTCGACTTTCTGGGCATGATAAGGGAATTGTTCGCCACCTCTTTAACCTGTTCTATCCTGGTTGGGTTAAGCAGGAATGTCATCTCGTAGGCCCCGGCATCAACAAGAGAGATAGCATCCGCCATGTTGCTGGTGTAATGGAAGATCCCTTCATTATCCAGGTCCTCTCTTGTAAAACCCAGGGCTTTCTGCAGGATCAACCGTGATAAAATAACCACATCAAGCTTCCGAAGCGAGGGATGAAGATCCTTTCCCATTATATCCATCACCCCCGGCTTAAGCGAGAGGAGGTAATAGGCATCCCCTTTATGTTTATGACAATGGAACCCAACGGCGGAAGTCAGGCGGCCTTTCTCTGCAAGGTTCTGTTTTAAATCTCGGAACATATCGTCTTTGCCGGACTTTGAAACCGGCAGTTCATCTATCTCAAACCACTGCCGCGCCTTTTCAAAGAAGATGTCGCGTTCAAATCCCTCATGTCTTTTTATCAGACGATGGGACGGCAGGATGGTAAGCCCATCATCGTTCATATCCGTAAGATACATCATGATATATTCATAAGACCTGTCTCCCCTGCCCCTTCCGTGTCTCGCCCTCATGATATTTCGATAATTCCGTCGATGTTTCATAACGGTGATGACCGTCCGCGATAAAAATAGCCTTGTCCTTCATGGCATCGGCCACCTTTTTAAACAACTCCTGATCCCTGATGATCCACATCCTGCTGTCCGTCCCGTCCTTAAAACTAAACGACACCTGGGGATGAGCGCCGGCTCGCCTTTTTAAGTCTTGCCCATTATACCCGCATCAGAATCATCATAGAGGCCGAAAACCTGGCTCAACTGGGCGCCGCATGCCCTCATCAGTTTCAAGCGATCATTCTCTATGTGCTGAGAAGGTCCTTTCATGGGGTATGATGACGCCTGAACCCTCATCTTCAATACGCACAATGGCGATGAATCCCCACCTGACCCTCTGGCCGCTTCCATCTCCCCGGTCATAGGTATGAGATGTAAGATATATACAAGGATAATCGGCGCGGACGAGGATATCCGCTGATTCCCATCGTCTTCAGATAATCTGCCGACCTTGTATAACGGTTATCCCAGTCCGAATCACCCGTCTTTTTCCTGCCGAGGATGAGCCGTATCACGTTGTTAGGGTGAGCCCTGTAATAATCTTCCTGCTCTTTTTCAGAGATAATATCATAGGGAGGGGCAACAACCCTTGAAAGATCACCCATCTTTTCGAAATTATATGTCAAGCCCCTAAAAGGCGCGATTATTGCCATGAATCAGTGCGATACCTCCGTCGTCCTGAAATGTCTTAATGAGGTCATCTGCGCTATGCCTACACTATGCGCTTTACACCATGATGTATGAATTTTGAATGTTGAACAGGGAATATTGCAATGTTTGAAGTTTTTCCTCACTTCAAAATTCTTAATTCGATATTGGACCTGCCCGCTCATGCCTCTTAGCGATAAAGGCTCTATCCGTAGCAAATTATATTGTGGTAACAAATAGGCAGCATCAGCGAAATAGAGCTTTGGCAGGCGGGTATTCAACATTCAATCTCTCTGCCCTATGCACCATGCACTATGCGATATACCCTCCGCCCGCCTTTGCTACGAGTTATGCAAAATACCGGGCACTGAACGATTTCGCCTTCGAAAAGAGATCCCCACAGGACACATATGCAATAATCTCTCAGCCAAAATCTAAACGGATATCAGTCCCCAGGCGTTAATTCCTACCAAATCATGCATGGTTGTCAAGTAAATTTGATTGTATTGACCCTATTTTCATGTTCTAATGATTGTAACTGAAAGAAAGGCAGATAGGCAGTAGGTATTTAGGCTTTTAGTACCACAGAAATTTTGCTACCATTAATGCACAAAAATTAACAACCATCTTCTACAAGGCTAAGGATTCTGGTTGATTGAATTCAACTTTTCTGTCATGCCGGACTTGATCCGGCATCCAGGTTCATTATTGATTAACAATCATTCTGGATTCCGGCTTCCGCCGGAATGACGTCTGTACCAGATTGCCCGGTCAATCTTTCAATGTTGCCATTCGACAGACTCATAGTTCAGAGCGATGCGGCATGAGTTCGTCGAAATATTAGGAGACTAATAGCCTTCAGCCTACAGCCTAAACAACCTATATATGAATACGACAGACAAGATGGATATGAATAACCCGAATGGCAACTATTATGAACCTGATATTATCATAGAGGGGGGGACCCTCCTCACCATGGTTGACGGTGAGGCCCCTGTGAACAACGCAAGGATAGTCATCAAAAAGGACAGGATCCTTGATATAACATCCTCAGACAGACAGCCCGTTCCAAAGGCGATGGAGGTAATCGACGCCAAAAATTGTCTTATAATGCCGGGGCTGATCAACGCCCATTGCCACACCGCCATGACCATCTTCAGGGGTTACGCCGATGACCTGCCACTGAAAACCTGGCTCTACGAAAAGATCTTTCCCGCTGAGGCGGCTCATCTCAATCCTGAAAACGTGTACTGGGGCACCCTGTTAGGCTGTCTTGAGATGATCGCCTCCGGCACAACTGGGTTTATAGACGGGTACTTTTTCCAGGACGAGACAATAAGGGCCGTCCAAGATGCAGGTCTCCGGGCCATTATCGCCCAGGGTGTCATTGACTACCCTGCGCCAGGGGTGCCTGATCCTGAAAAAAACCTGATTATAGGCAGGGAATTTATAGAAAGATGGCTCAATGTCTCCGACCTTATAACCCCCGGCCTTTTTTGCCATAGTCCGGTCACATGCTCGGCCGCTACCCTGAGGGGGGCCATGGATATATCCATGGAGTACTCACTCCCAATACAGATTCACCTCTCAGAGACCTCAGGTGAGGTGGAAGAGATCATTAAAAGGACCGGGCAAAGACCGGTGCAATACCTAAAAGGGCTTGGATGGTTAAGGGAAAACCTCATCGCCGCCCATGCAATACACCTGGATGACGATGAGATTGATCTCCTTTACCAGGGAGGTGTACGTGTCGTACACGTGCCTGAAAGCAATATGAAACTGTCCTCCGGTGTAGCCAGGATATCGGAGATGTTGCATCGCGGCATGACAGTGGGGATAGGGACCGATGGCTGCGCGTCCAACAATAATCTGGACCTCTTTAAGGAGATGGATTCCGCCGCAAAGCTGGGCAAGGTCTTTACCCGTGATCCCGTAAATATGGACGCCGGAACCGTCTTGAGAATGGCCACTTCATACGGCGCAAAGATCATGGGCATGGAGAAGGAGACAGGCACTATTGAAAAAGGGAAAAAGGCGGATATTATAGTGATTGATCTGAATAGCCCGCACCTGGTCCCTTTATATAATCCCGTATCCACGATAGTCTATTCGGCGACAGGGTCCGATGTGAAGGATGTCATCGTCAACGGAAGGATACTTATGAAGGGGAGGATATTTCAAACGCTGGATCAGGAAGAAGTCATGGACAGGGTCAAGGCCATCAGCCTCAAGATCAAGAATTGATCATCCTGTAATTTGACATTTAAATGCAAAAACTGTATTAGAACACAGCATATTTTAGGAAGGGTTCAAGGGTCCTAGGGGTCGAGGGGAGAGCGCATGGCGCAAGGCACTTAAAAACAAGAATATTGAATAATGAATACAGAATTTCGAATGTTGAAGTGACGGAAACTTCATAATTCAACATTCCCTGTTCAATATTCTTAATTCTGGTTTCTGACTTCCGGCTCCTGGCTTCTGACTAATTTTTTTCAACAACATGGAAAGGACGTCTCTAAAAAGAACGCATTATGTTTAAAAAAAATAGATTATCCTGTTATCTGACACTTATACCGCTCGCAATAATCCTGTGTCTTTTTATCTGGTTCTTCACGGTCATCTTTGAAGGAGAAAGGCCCATTGTGAGCCTTGACCCCCTCCCGGACTTCCTGTCAAAAAAACAGGTATTCACAATAAATGTCAGCGACTCGAAAAGGGGCCTTAAGGAACTTAAAGTCATTTATAACCAGGGGGGAAGAGATGTAACCCTTTTTGAACAAAAGTTCCCTTTTCAAGGCCTGTTAAATCGTGAGGGTGTCCGGAATTTTAAAAAGGAACTGGATCTTGACCCATCCGAACTTCAACTGGCCCAAGGTCGTGTGGACCTGGTGATCCAGGTATGGGACTACTCAAGGAGAAACGGCGGGGACGGGAATATGACAATCGTCCAGCACAAAATGACCGTTGACACCATACCGCCGGCCATCAGGGCTATCAGCAGCATGCACAATATCAACATAGGCGGAGCGGGCCTTGTAATATATCGCGCATCTTCCGATACAATAGAAAGCGGCGTATATGTCGACGACCTGTTTTTTCAGGGTTTCCCGGCAGGAGGGTGCCCGTGGCGAAATCATCCCCGGTGACGATGTCGCCTATCACCATCTGCAGATGCACGTGAGCATCAATGAAACCGGGGAAGACATAGTGACCAGCGGCCTCGATCCCGCGGTCGCCCTGCAAGCCGGTCCCAATCGCCGCGATTCGCTCACCCTGGATGCCAACATCCGCGACAACGGTCCCAGCCGCGGTGAGCACGGTTCCATTCTTGACGACGCAATCCATTCTTCCCTCCGCTGGCGAGGCATGTACACCAAAGATGCCCAGACATCAATTCGTGTTGTTCCGCTTTTCTTCGTGCCCTTCGTGTACCCCAGCACAAAAGGAGGGTACCGAGGTCGGCACTCCTCGATACCCTCCACATGGTTTGCAGTGCGACCCCCGATGGGTCCTACCGGCGCCTGCCCCACCCCCCGTAAGGATAGCCGTAACCGTACGACCCGCCATAGCCGTAACCGTACCACCCGCCATAGCCATACCATCCGCCATAGCCGTACCACCCGCCCGGACCTCGCGGTGCTGGTGCTGGAGCCGACCAGCCCCCGCCGCCAGGAATGTACAGCACCTGTCCTATGCGGATGTAGTCTGGATTGGCTAGGCCATTCGCCGCCGCAATACTGTACGGGTACACACCGTACAGCCGGCCGATGGAGAAGAGGGTCTCCCCTGGCCGGACGGTATGGTAGCC
>CAVZMS010000112.1:0-26502 GCA_963776085.1 uncultured delta proteobacterium | reverse complement strand
ACCGGATAAGGAACCTGGCAAGAAAGGCAGCAAAAAATTATCTTACCCAGAGGGAAGAGATGGGGTTTCCCCTGTTGAATAAAGGTTGAAGATTGAAAACTTAGAGATAATCAGCGTTGTCTGGTTTGGATTCCGCATATATTTAAGTGCAGGTATGTCCCCGTGGGACACTAGATCAATATTATATGCAAAATCCTGACCGGGCAATCAGGAGAGGTAGTAACCGGTTAGTGTTTGGGAAGAGGGAGCATGGGTGTTGAATTTTTATTGGAGATAGGGACAGAAGAGATTCCATCAGGTTATCTTGATAATGCCTTGGAGGGCTTTAAGAGGCTGGCTGAGTCTTATCTGGAAAAGAATAGGATAAGATTCTCGGGAGGGCTTTTTATATATGGGACCCCGAGGAGACTGGCCCTGTTCGGCAAGGAGATTGCTGAAAGACAGGAAGACTTGATTCAGGAGGTGATGGGGCCGCCTAAAAAGATTGCCTATGATAAGGAAGGAAGGCCTGCAAAGGCAGCCATAGGCTTTGCCGTAAAGTATGGGATTCCGGTTGATTATCTCCAGGTTATACAAACAGTCAAGGGCGAATATCTTTATATAAAACGCGAAATAACCGGTCGACCCACCGGTGAGGTCCTATCCGAAATCTTGCCTCAAGTTATATCAGAGATCCCCTGGCCGAAATCCATGCGATGGGGAGATATAGGCTTCTCCTTTGTCAGGCCTGTTCATTGGATCCTTGCCCTTTTAGACGGTGCCGTGATCCCATTTGAATCGGCAGGTGTCAAGAGCGGGAACAGGAGTATGGGACATAGGTTTATGGCTCCATTGGCAATAGAAATAAGCGGCCTCGGGGATTATTTTCGAAAGATGAAAGACTCCTTCGTAATGATCAACCAGGAGGACAGGAGAAGAGAGATTGAAGACCAGGTATTTAAGAAGACTAAAGAGGTTGCCGGTATACCTATGAAAGATACGGAACTGATAGCAACAGTTTCCAACCTTGTGGAGTTTCCTTCCGCTGTATGCGGAAGATTTGAAAAGAAATTCCTGGATCTTCCTGATCCGGTATTAATTACAGTCATGAAAAAACATCAAAGATATTTCGCGATCCAAGATAAGAAAGGGAAATTAATGCCCTACTTTGTGGCAGTTAATAATACTATCCCGAGGGATGAATCGGTTGTCAGAAAAGGACATGAAAGGGTTTTAAGGGCCAGGCTCTCTGATGCGGTTTTCTTTTATAATGAGGACAGAAAAAGACGTCTTATAGACAGATTGGATGACCTGAAAGGGGTTATTTATCAGGCCGAGCTAGGCACATCTTTTGCCAAGGTAAAGAGGTTCAGCGATCTGGCGCGATATTTGGCTAAAGAGATAGCGCCGGAATTGGAAAATGAGGTGGTGCTAACGGCAAGACTCTGTAAATGCGATCTGGTTACTGAAATGGTTATGGAGTTCCCGACTCTTCAGGGGATTATGGGCAGGGAATATGCCAGGCTGGACGGTCATCCGGAAAGTATCTGCACTGCGATTCAGGAACACTATCTTCCCGCCAAGGCGGATGATGAGCTGCCTTCATCCGTCATTGGGGCTATCGTGGGGATGGCTGACAGGATGGATACAATAGGGGGGTGTTTCGCAATTGGGTTAGAGCCTACAGGGGCGGCGGACCCTTTCGCCCTTCGGAGGCACGCCCTGGCCATAATTCGAATTCTCGAGAACAAGGGATGGAATCTTTCCCTTTCCGGTTTCATCTCCAGGTCTTTGGAAATATTAAGGCAAGATGTTGAGTTTAGTGAGGAGCAGGTCTTTTATAGGATACTGAGTTTTTTCAGAGAGAGATATAAAAACAGGATGTCGGCGGCAGGATATGAAACCGATCTTATCGAGGCGGTCGTTTCTACGGAATTTGACAATATATGTGAACTCCCGCTCAGGATAGATCATCTAAAGAGATTTATGACGGAATCAGAGGAGTTCCGGTCCCTTGCCTTTACATTCAAGAGGGTCTCAAATATCATAAAAGATGAGGAAGAATCTTTAAGCGTAGATCAGGGCATGTTTAAAGAGACCTGTGAGTCCGACCTGTGGGATGCATATCAGGGGCTAAAGGACGAGATCTATATGTTAAAGAAAGAGAGAAAGTATCTTGAAGCATTGAATCTTGTGGCAAAGCTAAGGAAACCCGTAGACGCATTTTTTGACGGTGTGGAGATCATGACCAGGGAAAATCAGGCCCTTAGAAATAACCGGGTGGCGATTTTACAGAACCTGTCCGAACTCTTTTTAAGCCTCGCCGATTTCTCCAAATTCTCTATTTAGGGTTAATATCAAACTGTTAATATCTTTCATAATAAAGCTGATTGTTATATATGTCCTACGGGGGTCTCCCTTTTTATAGAGGTGAAGAAGTACAGTGCCCGGTATTTTGCATAACTCGTAGCAAAGGCGGGCGGAGGGCTTCCAGCAGACTAACCACTAAGGAGGAGTAGCTATCTACCCGGAACTTCGCCGCCCGCCTGACGACATCCTTATGCTGGTTCCTAGCAAATTATTTCTTCACCTCTATAAAAAGAGACCCCCGTGGGACATCAATTATCCAGGAAGATGAGCCGAGACTTCTTGCTAGGGCTTTTTAATAAGGATATATAGCTCGCCTTCATGGTTCATATGGCCCGCCGCCAGCTCGGCATATTGATCGCTTCCCCAAAAGATATCCGCTCTCCCGGCCCCTTTGATTGCTCCACCGGTATCCTGGTTCATTACAAAACGGGAAAACTTCTTCCAACTCTCTATCTCACCGTTACTGTTTATAACAGGCTTCTCACAGGTTAAAAAACAGATTGCTCCCTTTGGAAAGATTCCGGAATCCAGCGCAATAGATCTCCCGGCGGTGAGTGGAACATCGATGTTGCCAAGAGGACCGTTATCCAGGACTCTGAAAAATACATAGGAAGGATTGTAATTCAATACCTCATCAATAACCTCGGGATGCCCCGAAAGATAACTGCGGATGCCCTGCATGGACATCTCCTCTCTACTCATATAGCCTTTATCCAGCATATAACTCCCTATGCTGCGATATGGCTGGCCGTTGGATGACGCATAGCCCACGGAGATAATATTGCCGTCAGGCAATTTTAAACGGCCAGATCCCTGAATATGAAGAAAGGTCACGTCAAGAGGGTCTTTTAACCATGCTAGCTCAAGATTCTTACCATTCAATGCCTTTTCAACCTCTATCTGTTTTCTGGAATAATATGGCAAGACATTATTTCCTTCTATCCTGCCTATTATATTTTCATCCTTGAATTTCTCATTGAACAGGGACAGATCGATTTTTATTAAATTGTCCGGCATACTGTATATGGGATACTTGAACCTTTCGTCGGGACGGAGGCTTGCCTCGAATATTGGCTCAAAATAGCCGGTAAAGAGGATATGCCTGTTCCCAACCCGGCCTGCAGCCTTGTAGATATGGAAATTTTTTTTAATCTCTCTATTTAATTGTTCCGGGTCATTGACGCTTAAGATGAGTTTTAAAAAGGTCTCCTGGCTTTCTTGGACCTGCCGGCATGTAAACTTATGGGGTCCGTAAAAAAAGATATATTCCTGATCAAGCCTATTCAGGTATTCAAGGTTCATTTCTATAGCCTTGACAAGGGAGCCTAAATCCATGTCATCATGGAATTTGGGATAGAGGTTTTTGACAGGTATAAGTGCCTGTTCAGGCCTTTGGGCCGCCTCTTTTAAGGATGGATAGCAACCCCATAAACTCATGATATATACAAACAATATGAAAATTAGCAGGCTGTTGCATAATGACCGTAGTATATCTGGCTTATTGTTTTTCATGATTTTTATCATTTATGGTTTTCTTCTCCCAATCGGTCGAGAGAAGCCCCTTGAACCCTTGGCCCCTGGAATTCTTATCATCAATCAATCCGTCCTCCGTAGCAGGCTACTGCAGAGGGTGGACTAATTTGGAAATGACCTTAATGATAATATCATACAAAGGAAGCCCTTTTGAGACAAGGGAAAAGCTTAAATAAAATTCATGATCTCCTCCGGATTTTATAATAAAGTGTGGCACATAGAACACACTTTATAGTAGGCATGAGACAGGAATGCCTGATATTCAAAGAGATGCACCTGGAATTATATAATAATATAAAGGTGATAGATACTAATTATGGTTTGACACCAAAAATGGCATGCTAATTGCAAAAAGTATATGCGATTTTATTCTTTAATTTTGTATATGATATGGAGTTAAATGTGGGATACAGACAGCGGACGATACGAGACAATATAAGTTGTACAGGAATCGGGCTACATTCAGGGAAAAAGGCAAATTTAACAATTAAACCGGCTCCGCCTGACAGCGGGATAAGGTTTTTAAGAAAAGACCTGCCAGGACGTCGCGTTATAAAGGCCAACTTTGAAAATGTGGTTGATACCTATATGTCCACTACTATCGGCAATAACGGCAATAAGGTTTCAACGATAGAGCATTTGATGGCGGCCTTTTTTGGGTTCGGCATTGATAATGCCCTGGTGGAGGTCGATGGCCCCGAGGTTCCTATTATGGACGGAAGTTCAGCCCCATTTATATTCCTCTTGAAAAGCGCCGGCATCAAAGAACAAAAGAAACCCAAAGAGTTTATTGTGATAAAAAAGACCATCAAGATTCAGGAAGGAAACCGGTCTATCTGCATAAAGCCATCAAAAGAGCTTAAGATATCTTTTACCGTGGATTTTCACCACCCCTTGATAAATAAACAGAAATATGAATTACGCTTTTCCGGAAAGGATTTTATCAAGGAGATAAGCAGGGCGCGCACATTCGGTTTTTTACAAGATATTAAGGCATTAAGGGATGCCGGTTTGGCGAAGGGCGGATCTCTGGACAACGCCATTGTGATAGATGGTTTTAGGATACTTAATGAGGATGGCCTCAGGTACAAGGACGAATTTGTAAGGCATAAGATCCTGGATTTTATAGGGGACCTTGCTATTATAGGTTCACCGGTTATCGGACATTTCCATGTGCAGAAATCAGGACATTCTCTTAATCAGGCCATGTTGAAAAAACTGGCTGCCAGTGAAAAATACTGGAAGAGATTGATTATGGATAGTCCTGAGGAAGGCGCTAGGGAAAGTGTGAAAATACCGGTTTTTGGTCCATTGGAACACGCTCCTGCCTAGTTAATACAACTAAGTATAGATTCTCCAAATTCCCAGCCAGATCAGTTAGAACTCATCTTATAATCAACTGAGACATTTTCATGACAAGATTCCTAGTTTTATACAGTTTTGCAAAGTTCTCCAACTATGTTTCTTTGAGCCAGTATGCCCCATAGTGTTTGATGATTGTCCTCAAGACGTTATCAACATGGTGTTTCGCGTGGTTGCAGTTCAACGCCGTGTTCACGCCGAAGACTTTGGTCGTTCAGAACTGTGGCGTGTCATATAATACAGGCACATGGCGCAGGGTATATTAAGGGGGGCATAAGGGATATAAATATTGCATTTCTCCTCTCTCTTGGCTATCATATCTCATCAAAATATATAATAACCTCTCAATATTATTTAAATTATCCCGTATAGTTCACCGTCGGGGATCACAGAGAGTCTCAGGCGTTTCAGGGGATTCAATATATTAGAGAAATATGAAAAGCTATCTGGAGACAGAAAAAGAGGACCTTAAAAGACGGCGCAGGGAGCGGATTATTATAGTGTGTCTTGTCGTCGTTATTATTTCTCTTACCTATCTGGGTATCAAGGTATTTGACCTCGGACTTGATCTTCCCATATCAAGCAGTATCCTTGTCTTTGCCCTTATTGATATCAATGTCATTCTGCTCCTGCTTCTGCTTTTTCTGACCATGAGGAACCTCGTCAAGCTGTTCTTTGAGAGGAAAAAAAAGATTATGGGGGCAAGACTCAGGACCAAGCTTGTACTGGCCTTTGTCACATTATCCCTTCTGCCGACAATTATCCTTTTCTTTGTCTCTGTTCAGTCTATTTCTGCCTCCATTGAATACTGGTATAACTTTCCGATAGAGAGAACGCTTACAAATTCGGTGGAGGTTGGACAGGATTATCACCAGGATATATATGATGAAATTAACGCCTTTGGGAACAATCTCAGCGGGATGATAAGCTATAAGGGTTATATGCTGCTGTCTGAAAATGACGAGCTTGAAAAATTCATCAATGAAAAACGTACGGAATACGGTCTTGCGTCAATAAAGGTGTTTTCTCAAAAGTTGGAGTCGATGGCTGTCTCAGGGGACGATAATACGGACCTTAGTTCCTTCCAGGATCCCGGCAAAGAGGCCCTTCAGGAGAGTTTTGATAAAGGCACTGACATTAAAGTTGTTCAGTCCTCGGCCCATGGAGACCTGGTCAGTGTAATAGTTCCAATCTTTTCAAGGACTGAGTCCAAGGCAGTGATAGGCCTGATTGCACTGAGTAAATTTATTCCGGAGGTTTATGTAAACCGTTTAAACGGCATATCAAGCGGGCTGGAACAATACAATGAGTTCAAGACATTGAAAAGGCCCATGAAGATAAGCTATATGATCATGCTATCAATCGTGACCCTGCTCATTATTTTTGCCTCTGTCTGGTTCGGGTTTTTCCTTTCCAAAGGCATCACTGTCCCCATCCAGGAGCTGGCCGAGGGGACGGAACGCATTGCCTCCGGCGATTATGACTTTTTTATCGATCTGGAGGCCCCTGATGAGATTGGCGTGCTTGTAAACTCTTTCAATAGGATGACCCTTGATCTTAAGGACAGTAAAAAACAGTTGGAGGAAACCAACGAGGAACTGATAAGGAGTAATATCGAGATAGAACGGAGACGTCTTTATATGGAGATTGTCCTCACCAATGTCGCTGCGGGAGTGATCTCCGCCGATTTTGAAGGAAGGATCCTGACCGTCAATAAATCCGCGCAAGAGATGCTGGGCATAAAGGGGATAAATATTACCGGCAAGAATTATAAGGATGTAATGGATCAGGAACAACTCAAAGTAATCAAGGATCTACTTGAAGATAGAAGCCTCTTGCGAAAAGGGTATATTCAGAAACAGATAAGCCTTTCTGTACGGGAATAAGAACCTGACCTTGCTTGTTTCCATAAATATGCTCCGTGATGATCAGGGTAAATATTCAGGTCTGGTAGCCGTGTTCGATGATTTTAGCGAGATCGAGAGGGCACAGAGAATGGCTGCATGGCGGGAGGTGGCAAGACGTATCGCGCATGAGGTCAAGAATCCCCTCACTCCCATACAGCTCTCCGCTCAGAGACTTAAAAAGAGATACGGGGATATGGTCAGCAAGGGGGATGGTAAGATTTTTGAGGAGTGCACAGACATGATAATTAATCAGGTCGAGGGATTAAGGCGTCTTGTAAACGAGTTTTCCAGCTTTGCCCGCATGCCCGCCTCGAATCCGAGCCCTGAGAATATCAGTCAGATAATCAAGGAGGCGGTCGGCCTGTATCAGGAGACACAAAAAAATGTAAAGGTTATCTTTCGTGATATATCCGGGATGCCGGTGTTCAAAGTGGACAGGGAGCAGATCAAGAGGGTTATGATTAATCTCTTAGACAACGCAATAGCGGCAATAGAAGGCGCCGGAGAGGTAGTGATCGACCTCTCCTATGATAAGGAAAACGAGATGGTGAGAATAGAGGTCGCAGATAATGGAAAGGGCATACCGCCTTACGACAAGATGCGGATTTTTGAACCCTATTTTTCAACCAAGAAGCATGGAACCGGACTGGGCCTTGCCATTGTGAATACAATTATACATGATCACAAGGGCTTTATTGATGTTCAAGATAATCAGCCTCGCGGAACGAGGTTTATTATTGATCTTCCGGTAAATGTTTGACAGGAAGTATTGCATAATATCAATAGCGAAGCTCGGCTTTAAAGCGACGATTTATGAATAGTAATATTATATTGCTTGAGGCGGACTGATGCTGGATACTGGACGCTGGATAATAATCGATTTATCCAACATCCGGCATTTAGAATCCAGGATCCAGTATCTAGAATCCAGTGGGGCAAGGCCTGTTAAAAACCCTTGACACAAATTTTAAGAACCCAGTTTATCTAGACGGCTGGATTAAAATATACATGAAAGCGGTTAATGTGTTTCCTTTTCTCTACAATCTTGCATGGACATTGGTTTTAATAATTATCCTCCCTATAGCCCTACTCACAAAAAGTCGGCGGTTTGATGGGAAACTTGCCTTACGGTTACCCCCTATTTCTACCAAGGGAAAAAACATCTGGATTCACGCCCTGTCAGTGGGGGAAGTAATATCCGCCCTGCCGCTTTTGTATGCGATCAAGGATAGATACCCATCAAGATCCATTAGCTTTACGGTGAAGACCGACCAGGGAATGAAGGTAGCCCGTGAGAAGATTGGCGGCGAAGTCGACAACCTCCTTCCCATGCCGCTGGATTGTTGGTGGTCGATAGGCAGATTGGTGAATTATATCCGCCCTTCAGTCCTCCTCTTGGTGGAAGGTGATATATGGCCGGGCCTGCTTTATTGTCTTAAAAAAAGAGGCATTAATGTCATCCTGATAAACGGACGTATATCACCGAGGACATTCAGGCATTACAAGAGATTCCGGTTTTTCAGCAGGAAACTGTTCGATTACCTGGATCTGTGCCTTATGCAATCGGATCTGGATAAAGACAGGCTGCTTAAGATAGGACTGTCTGATGAAAAAACAGTGAGTGTCGGAAATATCAAGTTTGACAGGGACTGGACACCGATGGATGATGAGGAGCACGGCTACTGGACTGAGCAGTTTCATTTAAGGCCTGAAAACAGGGTATGGGTTGCGGGGAGCACTCATGAAGGGGAGGAGGAGATCGTCCTTAAGACCTATAAGCGACTTAAGGATAGATTCCCCGATCTTGTTCTTATCATTGCGCCCAGAAAAATTGAGCGGGCTGAGGATGTTTACAGATTAAGCGTACAAATGGGGCTTAAGACACGGCGGAGGACAGATTCAGTTGTAGATGGTAAACAACCCTATCAGGTCCTGATCCTGGATACCATAGGGGAACTGGGACGGGTATACGGTCTGGCGGACATAAGTTTTGTCGGGGGGAGCATGGTCCCTATAGGCGGGCATAATCTTTTAGAGCCTGCCAGCTTCGGTTGTCCGGTCCTCTTCGGTGTACATACATATAATTTTCTCCTCATGTCTCAGCTTTTAATAGGGGCCGGCGGAGGCAAGAGGATAGACAGTTCTGAGGGGCTTTTTATCACGGTTCAAGGGCTTCTGTTTGATAAGGCGGGTTTAAATCACATGGGCTCCAGGGCCAAAGAGTTCGTTGAAAAGAACAGCGGCGCCGTGGGACGTGTTATTAAACATATCGGGGGTTACATTGAGGCAGCCTGACTGGTCCCATATCCATACTAAAAAAGGATTTCATTTTGGCACGCCTCTTTTGGCTATGCTCTCTTTTTTATATGGGCTGGGTGTAAGGCTAAGGCTTTTTGCGGTTAAAACAAGAAAAAAGAAGGAGCTTCCCGGATTTGCAGTAAGCATTGGAAATCTGACAGTAGGAGGGACAGGCAAGACCCCGGCTGCCATCATGATGGCCGAGTGGGCACTGGCTGAGGGTTATAATGTTGCGGTCTTATCAAGAGGTTATGGCGGCAGCTACGAAACAAAGGTATTTGTAGTCTCTGACGGACATGATATAAAGACCGGACCTGACAGGGCAGGTGATGAACCCTATCTCATGGCCCTAAGACTTAAAGGTGTCCCGGTGTTAGTATCTCAAGATCGTTGTCTGGCGGGTTTAACTGCCTATGAGAGATTTGGGACGGACTTTTTTATACTTGACGACGGATTCCAGCATCTGATGCTCAAGAGGGATCTCGACCTTGTCCTGATTGATGCATCAAGTCTGTTCGGTAACGGACATCTCCTTCCCTGGGGGCCCCTTCGGGAACCTGTTAAACAGCTTAAAAGGGCCGACGCCGTTATCTTTACCAGATGCGGTTTAGACCCGACAGGATATGACGTGGAGGCGGGCCTAAAAGAAAGATTAGAGGATAAACCCTTGTTCAGAGGGGATCATCTTCCCGAAAAGATTGTCTTTCCCTTTAAAAATAGTGCCCATGACCCGGAGTTTTTAAAAGGAAAACGGGTTGCGGCCTTTGCCGGCATCGCTCGGCCTGAGGCGTTCAAGGACACCCTGATAAATCTGGGCGCAGATCTGGTATCGTTTACACGTTTTAAGGATCACCATCCATTCAGTGCCGATGATTTCAGGGGCCTGATGGCTGAAAAAGAGAAGAAGGGCGCAGACTGTCTTATAAGCACCGAAAAGGACTGGGTCAGGCTGCAAGGTGTGATACCTGAATATCCTGATCTGGCGTTTCTGGCGATTAAATTCGCACTTTTATCCGGGCGGGAACGGTTTTTCAACATGGTCACGGATAGGTTTGAAAATAGACTAATGTCGCGGAGTTTTGAAAAGAGTAGATTATAGGAGTAAAATTGTTACGTGTTCTCATAATAAAATTGAGCGCTTTTGGAGATATTATTCACTCGTTATCAGTTATAGACTGTTTCAGAGAATATACCGAGTTATATAACAAAAAGGTTGAATTACACTGGCTGGTGGAGAAGAAGTGGAGTCCTATTCTGAAGAATTATCCGGGTGTGGATAACCTGATAGTAATAAATACCAGGGAATGGAGAAGATCTCTTTTCAGCAGGAAAACTTGGCGGGAGATATTCGCATTCTGGTCAAGCCTTAGAATGAACATGTACGACATTGTCATTGATATTAACGGCCTACTTAGAAGCGCAATACTTGCCCGTATCGCCCGAACAAATCAAAGGATTGGATTTTCAAAGGATTCCGATTTCTGCAGGGAAAGGCATAGCGTTCTTTTTTTAGACAGGACCTTTTCCGTTTCCTCCGGTCATGTGGTTGATCAGACGGTCCGGCTGATTGAAAAGGCCCTTAACATAGAGATATCAAAGAATATTGTCCCCTACCTGCCTTCTAATGATGATGCCAGGCGGGAGGCCAAGGAGATCCTTAGACGAAACGGTCTGGTCCCTGAAGGGTTCGCCATTATCGCTGCCGGTGGGGGCTGGGAAACAAAATTGCTGGATGAAGGCCTGATTGCCGGATTATGTGATTGCGTTAGCCAAAATGGGATCAGGCCAGTGCTCTCATGGGACGGTGAAAATGAAAAGGAAAGGGCAAGAAGGATATCGGGGCTAGCCGAAAGCGAAGTAATGGAACTGGGTGACATACCTGTTGATGTTTTCATAGAAGTATTGAGGATGTCCCGTATTGTAATAGGCCCGGATACGGGCACGGTGCATGCGGCAAGCGCTGTTGAAACACCCACCGTCTCATATTATGGTCCTTCTTCTGCGGGATACTCCGGCCCGAGGAGATCAACGGACAGGGTTATACAGATCTCGCCGGACTGTGGGCCATGCTTTAAAAGGAGATGTGACGAGGGCCTGTGTAATAGTCTCAGCATCGGAAAGGTCTTGGATGAGATCAACGGGCAATTAATGGGCAAAGGTGTTCCGGAAGTTGCAAAAACAAGCAAAGACGCCAAAGGATAAGCGTTGTCCGGTCAGGATGTTGCATGAATATATAAGTGCAGACATGTCCCACGGGGATCTCTTTTCAGAGGCGAAATGGTACAGTGCCCGATATTTTGCATAACTCCTAGCAAAGGCGGGCGGAGCCCTTCGACCTTGTTCAAGGCCGTGAGCTTATCGAACGGGGCATATCGCAGAGGCAGAGATTGAATATTGAATATCGAATTAAAAATTTTGAAGTAAGAAAACTTCGAAATTGGATATTCTCTGTTCAAAATTCAACATTCATATGATGTAGGGGTGCGATTCATCACGCCAGGGATGAGTTATACAATTAGATAAGGAGGGGAATTATGGCGTTAAGCAAAGAGCTGCTTGATATTCTGGCATGCCCTAAATGCAAGGGGGATATCTATTTAAATGAGTCCGGGGACGGGCTGATATGCAACAGTTGTAAGCTTTTATATGAGATCAAAGATGATATCCCCATTATGCTGATAGACGAGGCCAAACCCATTAAAAATTGAGGACAAGGGAAAACCTTGGCGTGATGATTTTTATAAGGACCGTTATATAATACGGGAGGCCGATTTGCCGGAGATGAAAGACAAAGAGGCGGAGAAATGAGATTTGTGATAATCGGAGGAGACGCGGCCGGTATGAGTGCCGCAAGCAGGGCAAAAAGAAACCGGCCTGATATGGAAGTCCTTGTGCTGGAACAGACCATGGACATATCCTACAGCGCATGCGGCATGCCTTATAATATCGCCCAACCTGAACGGGATATGGATGATCTTGTCGTAAGACAAGCCGATGTGTTCAAGGAAAAACTTGGAATCGACATCAGGAAAGGTCATAGGGCGGAGGCAATAGAACCGGTTCAAAGGGTAGTGAAGATCCAGAATGTCCAGGGTGAGGAAATGAGCCTTTCATATGATAAACTCCTGATTGCCACGGGGGCTGTTTCCATCATTCCCGATCTGCCGGGATTTGATCTCCCGGGCGTCTTTTCTCTCAAGAGCCTCGAAGACGGGAGAAGAATTAAGCGATATATCATGGATAATGACGTCAAAAAGGCAATTATAATCGGCATGGGCTATATTGCCCTGGAGATGTGCGAGGCATTGATTGCCAATAGAATCGCCATAGATATGATAAAGCCCCGCCCCGTTTTTATTCCATGGATGAACGAAGACCTTTCGGTCGTAGTAAGGAATGAGGTAGAGTCAAATGGGGTCAATATATACATGGGACATAGAATCCAGCGTATAGAGGAAACCAGCAAGGGCTTGAAGGTCATATGTCCTGATGTGGAGCTGGAAGGCCGGATGGTTATAGTAGCTGTCGGAGTCGCTCCCAACAGCAAACTGGCTGAAGAGGCGGGCCTTCATCTCGGCCCAAAAAGATCAATAGCCGTGGATAAGAGACTTCTTACCTCTGATGAGAATATCTATTCCGCCGGAGATTGCGCTGATGCCTTTCACGTGGTGACAGGCGAAAGGACATGGATCCCACTGGCTCTCAGGGCAAATCGGTCTGGCTGGGCCGTGGCCGACAATGTGACCGGGAAAACGGTCGAGATCGAGGGAGTTGCAGGTACTGCCGTATTCAAGGTCTTTGACCTTCAGGTTGCCAGGACAGGCCTGAATGTGGCAGAGGCGAAAGAGGCCGGGTTTGATCCTGTTGAGGTGACAATCAGTAGCCGGACCCGGGCCCACGCCCATCCGGGCAATACTGAAATGAAGGTCCAGATGGTCGGTGACCGGAAAACCGGGCTGCTCCTCGGGGTCCAAATGGTGGGAACGGAAGGGGTGGCCCACAGGATAAACGCCCCGGCAGTAGCCCTGCATAAAAAGATGACGGTTGAAGAATTGAGCGGATGCGACCTAGCCTATGCGCCGCCCTTCAGCCCTGTGTGGGATCCTATACTCACTGCGGCAAATCAGTTGCTTAAACTTATGTGAGAAAAAATCAGTTAAATTCAGGGATGTCCGGTTATGCGAAATTCTAACCGGACATCCCTGAGTTAGAACCGATGGAAAGGCCAATTAACAAAAGCGTATGCTTTTTTGTACCCCTGATAAGGCCCAGCGTTTGGCAACTATTACGGTTCCGATTATAATAAATATGGGGATAAACAAGATCGCCAGGGCCAATACCGGGCCGAAGTACAATAAGAGCTCGGATATCCACACAACCGGCAACAGTGTCCATCGAATGATAAAACGAAGAATCTTGTGATATTCGATATAATGCGCTATTGGCGGTGAATATCTATAATAAAGGTGTAAAAAACTTTTTCCCGGGGAATTAGTGGTCAGAAAACGGTCCCGGAAATCGCGAAGCGTCTTGACGTGAGTCTCCATAGGCGACCCGTAAACGGCTGTGGCTATAAAACATCCCGAGTCATCGCCCGTAGTGGCATACGACACGTTCGAATAATCCGAATAACCGGCATGGTTGTAGGCAACCACCTTATAGTAGTAATTGGAGGTGACATCAAGACCGCTATCGCTATAAGAGGTCGTATCTTTATCCACAGTCGCTAGTTGAGAGTATGCACCTGTTATGTATTTCCTTCTTAAGATCTTAAAGCCAAGCTCGTCGTCGGAGTTGTCACGCCAGGTCAGTTTTATTGCATATGTACTTTCCAGGGTAGCCTCTAAACTCGAAGGAGCCCTCGGCGGGTTTCCTCCTATAAAATTCCCAAAACCTGTAGGTGAATTTCCAACAGCCACAGTTTTGATTACGGTATTATATGTATCGCTATAGGGATCAGAATCAATGACAGACACGGTGCCGTCCAACTGGTTCACTACATAGACAAAAGCGCCTGAAGGCGTGACTGATATGCCGTAGGGGCCATCTCCAACATTGATAGTATTTATCACGCAAAAGGTACTGAGATTAATAACTGATACGGTATCATCTGCATAATTTGTTACATATAAATACGCTTGATCAGGCGTAACCGCGACACAACGCGGATCATTTCCCACTGTTATAGGTTTATAAAGAGAATAGGGGCCTTCATTGTTATCCGCATCATAGTCATCCCAGTCAAAGTCATCACCTTGGTAATAGACTTCTGAGGCGGATAGTATTGATACTGTGTTATTGCCGTTGTTGACTACATAGATATCATATCCGTCAGGGCTCACCGCCACGCCATAGGGTTCATCAAAGGCCACGTCATCCGTGGTATTAAGGTATTTAATATATTGATGATTCGCAATGGTTCCGAATAATTCATTGGAAGTCGCGGATATGACGGATAATGAGTCATCCGAATTATTCGTGACATAAACGTAATCTTCATCAGGGCCTATGGCGACTCCAAGCGGCCCGTTTCCGACATTCAGAGCTGTCTGGCTACTATCGGAGATATCTATGATGGATACCGTATTGTCCAAATTGTTGGCTACATAGAGATATAGAGTCGTCCGAGCTGGCGGCGATGCCTCTGGGAGAATCGCCGGTGCTTATGGGATCGCCAATTATTTTATTGGATGACATGCTTATAATCGAAACCGTGTCGTCCGAGGTGTTGGATATGTATATATATTCCTTGCTGACCGCCATGCCGTATGGACCGGCACCGACATTGATCGTCCCTTGGTCAGAATTGTCAAGGACTTTTAATAATGGAAACGTTCTTGTCGCCGCTGTTAGGGATGTATGCAAAGGCCTCCGCGTAACAATTCCTTGATGAAGGCGCCTGATATAATAGAGCCAGACCTGAAATAAGAAGAATCTTAATTAATCGCCGAAATATCATTTTATCCACATACTCCCTTCGTATTAAAAAAATAATTTATAAAGGATCTTTTTATAGATCCTCGGCATAATACTGCAAGTCGTTGTTTTATGCAACAAGCTTATAGTATCTTTTACGTGTTAAGTCAAAAAAATCCTTACCCGCTTGCCGACTGCGACAAGGGGGGATGTGTATTTCAACATGACCCATCCGAATTCATTGTCCTTGGACTTCACATAAAGCCAGTCCGGGGCATATCCGTGAACAATCAGTGGTTCGCCTTCGCGTACCTGAAAGATCACGGGAAAGCTCGATCCGGGCCCTGGAACGGACATTCTATCAGAAGCGCTGCGGCCCCCGGGGGAGGCTTAAACACAACAGTACCGATCCTGGTGCCTTGTTGCTGTTTCACACCGCCACTACTGGCACATGAGTATAAGGCCATCGAAAATATTAAAATTATTATAAGTATTGATTTTTTCATTAAAATTATCTCCTTTTATCTTTGTTGACTTTGTAAAAGCTCCCCTTTGGAATATCTGTATTGAGTTAGCATCCATCCAGAAATGATGAACTCATAAAGAGGAGTAAAGCATCATCTTTTATCAATCCGGCAGAGTAAAGGACCAATTCTATTTAGATAGTTACAGGCCTTATACCTCGATTTTCTTACCGGAGTGATATCTTTCATGAATCCATCAGAATCAGTAGCAGTCTTTTTTCTTATAAACGTAATGGACTGAGAAAGGTTACAGAATTTTACCATTAAGCAGGACAAAATATTCTATAAAAAAGGTATGTTGTATCTGATCTTTTGTGACTTTCTTAGACCTGATGCAATCTTCTATGGATCAAGAATAAATTTTACTACAAGGTTTTTATGTAACCTTTTCAGGGAGGATAGCGACTTTAACTACAAATGAAAGCAGATTATGGCTTTTAAGAAAGGAGATAGACATAACAGGGGGAAAATGAAATCATTTAAAGCATTGACGGTAATAGTCACTGGTTTTTCGGGCGATAGATTCATTTTCTATTGGTGATTATTTCTGATATAAGACCTTTGACAAGCATAAAATCTTGAATAAGCCGGCCCAATTGCCAAATGCAAAATGAAACTTTTAAACTCAGTGACACGGAAATAATTCGCCAGGTTATTGATGGAAACCTAAATGCGTTTGAATCTCTGCTGACAAGGTACAAGGAGTTTGTCTTAAGAATAGTAAAAAAACATGTGCCTTACAACGAAGTGGAGGATGTGACTCAAAATTCCTTTATCCGGGTTTTCGAAGCGCTTGCTACTTTTAAGGGCAAGGGAGAATTCAAACAATGGCTGTCCGCAATTACACTGAGAACATGTTATGATTATTGGAGAAAGGCGTATAGATCCAAGGAAATCTCTATGAGTTCACTCACTGAAAGACACCAGGCCTGGCTGGAAGAAGTAATATCAGAAAGATCAGAGTCAGAACTTCACGATAAAGGATTGCAAAAGGAGGCCGGGGAATTGCTAGACTGGGCCTTGGCAAACTTGTCCGCTGAGGACAGGATGGTTGTTGAGCTGGTATATCTGGAAGGTCTAACGGGCAAAGAAACCGCCGAGCTTCTTGGTTGGAGTCTATCTAATGTAAAGGTCAGGGCCTTTCGTACTCGGAAAAAACTTCAGAAGCTTCTGACGGAAACGATGAAAAGGTAAGAGGAGGTAAATATGGAATCCATTAACAAAAAAGATCTTGCAAGGGTATTGAAGGCCCTGTCCTCAGCCTATTTCAGGAGAGAAAAGGCCGAAGTGGCCGATACGTGGTTGGAGGCTAGGGTTATGGGACATATTAGAAGCCTTGATCCTTTTTACCTCAGGACAAGCTATTTTGAGTTTTTCCAACAATTCTTATGGCGTCTCTCTCCTGTTGCATGTGTACTGGCTGTGACCCTGGCTGTGCTCATACTCAGGATGGATTTTTTTTCGGATTATGAGCTTGCCAAGATATTTATAAGCGATCCGAAAGACTTCATCGTGCTGGCGATGAATAACTGATAATGGGGGTATTATGAATAAGTTTAAACTTGCTGCAGGAGTGATTCTACTATTAATTGTCGGTGTGCTGGCGGGGTCTCTGGGAACCGGGATCTATTATAAAAAGCGGGTGGAAAGATTTGAATCCGGGGGACTCCCAGTATCTGAAAGGGTCCGTATAGTATTAGGAAGGTTTTCAGATGATCTTGAATTAACGGATGAGCAAAGAGTCGAGTTTGAAAAGATTTTAAGAGAATCTCAGGAGAATATATTTGCTATAGGCCGTAAAACTTTCCCGGAGATAGAGAAGGTCAACGAACAGACCTTTGCCTCTATAAAGGAAAAGTTGACAGATGAGCAGAAGAGCAAGCTGGATGAGCTTATTCAGAGGATGAAGGATGTCCGTAACAGGTTCCCGGTGGGCAATTCCATCCACAGAGAACGCCAGACCAATCTCGTCCGCAGGGGTCTCAGGATCAGGTTCCTCCACAAACAGGATCTGAACAAGCCTCCCGCCAGAGGACACCTGATGCAGTTTTTCCCAACGGGACACCCGTGTTAAAAACTATTCAGAAAAATAATATGCGTTTTGTTGAAGCCCTGAAAGACCGTCTGAATCTCTCTCAGGAACAGGAGGCAAAAGTCAGATCGATAGTGGAAGAAAGTTCAAAGGAAAGAGAAAAGGTATTGGAAAAATTCAGGGGCGACTTAACTGAAATAGAAAATTCCCTTGAAAAAAGTCTCTCCAGTATCCTTACTAAAGAACAGATGGAGAAATATCGGACGGCTAAAGAAAAGTGGTCATTTGAAATGCCGCGGCATGAAGGGCCTTATTTTTAAAGATATGCCAATTCTACAATAATTAATTCGTAAGAATTAAATATAAATACGGATAAAAAGTCATGTCCTGCTGAAAGGCCAATTTATTAATAGGGGCTTGTCCTGTGAAAATATCACTGCCTAGTTTCACAAGACAGGATCGGGCCTAAATTTTACAGGACCTCTTGTAATAGGTCGACCGACCTTTCTTGCCACTTCTCTGAGCATGCCTCCGAAAAGGATATCATGAAAGGGCAATAAGACATACCAGTATAGGATGCCATAGAGTCCTTTGGGCCTGAACCTTGTGCCGAGTCGAAGCTCGGTGCCGTTTTTAGAAGGGATAAGCTCAAAGTCTAGGATTGCCTCGCCGGGAAGTTTCATCTCAGCCACCAGGATCAAACGCCTCGGCGGGGTAACTTCCAGGACACGCCAGAAATCAAGGGCGTCGCCGACCATCAGTGTTTCGGGATCGCGACGGCCCCGTCGCAACCCCACACCGCCGGCCAGTGTGTCCATCCAGCCCCTAATTTGCCACAGAAAGTCACCATAATACCAACCGTTATCGCCGCCTATCCTTGAGATGACCGGCCATATCTCATCAGGACTTGAACCCAGGACCACCGTAAAACCACCTTTAAGAAGTGTCCCCCCTGAATATGGTGCATCACCGCTGTGGACCCATTCCGGCGGTTTCAGCTCTCCCGCATCTGTCCAGCGTGTTTCAACCACCTGAAGAGAATCCTTCTGAATAGCCCGTCTTATAGCCTCTCTGCATGTCATCAACTCCTGAGGTATGATATCTTTTATCCGGAAGTCTTGCACTATGGCCTCATTTACCGCCCCCCTCAACAGAGGCCTGGATATGCTCGGCGGCATCGGCAGGATAATTTTGGCGAGTCGATAAGAAAACTTGCTGCTTAAAACGGAAAGGGAACGGGGAAGATACTTCAGCGTAATGATTATGGGTATGCGCAATCCTGTCTCTGCGGCATAAAGTTCAACTAGTTCCCTGTAACTGAGAATATCAGGGCCTCCTATGTCATAGGTCTGACCCATTGTTTCATCTTTTGTAAGGCATGTAATTAAATATATCAGGACATTGTGGATACAGATTGGTTGAACCTTCGTATCCATTACCCTGGAAGGTACTATAACAATGGGCAGACGTTCAACCACATATCTCAGGATCTCAAAGGATGCGCTTCCGGAACCCAGAATCTGCGGGGAATTAAGTATAGTGACAGGCGAAGGTCCGGATTTAAGTATCGCCCCTACTTCGGCCCTGCTTTTAAGGTGTGGGCTCAGATCAGATGAACTGCTGGTCAATCCGCCGAGGTATATGACACGCTCCAATCTGTTTTCGTGAAGGACACTCACGAAATTCTGAGCGCCCTTCCTGTCAGCCATGGCAAAATCCCTGGGCTCGGAATTCATAGAGTGGATCAAGTAATAGGCGGCGTAGCAACCTGCCACAGCCTTTTTAAGGGATGGGGGATCGAGAACATCCGCCCGGACAAGTTCTAGGTTGGTATGGTTGGCCCATGCCCGTCCCTGCAGTTTTTCCAGGGATCTGGCCATGGCCCTGACCCGGTACCCCGCCGCCAGAAGCAGGGGGACCAGTCGACCCCCTACATAGCCGGTGGCGCCAGTTACCAGAACAGGTTGAGTTCTCATCACCACAATCACTCGTTTGACGTTATCTGGTTAAGGTGCTCGTTTTGTCTATGGTCTTCCGTTCTCTGTTTGCCTGGTCGTAGCGCCTTTCATTATAGTGAACGTATTAATATAGACAGCTATCTTGACTATAGCTATTCCTGTATATGTCCGGCAAGGACTATTTTTTCAGAGCGAAAGAATACAGTTCCCGGTATTTTATATAACTCGTAGCAAAGGCGGGCGGAGGGCTTCCAGCGAATTATCCACAAAGGAGGAGAGGCTGTCTACCCGGATATTCGCCGCCCGCCTGTCGAAGATGCCGCTTGCGGTGACATCATCCTTATGCCGGTTCCTTGCAAATCATTTCTTTCGCCTCTGGAAAAAAGAGCCCTTGTCGGACATTAGTAACCTGCTCATATAAATATGGCTAATTATATATCGCGTTCACTACAATACCGATTCGAGTCGCGCAACCGCAGCCATGAACCGTAAACCGTAAACCAGGAGGCAATAGTATTTCTATAGGCCCACTAATCCCCTCAACTAACTTGGAGATCATATAAAAAATATCCCTTTTATATTCGACGTCAAACTGTTTTAAAGCTGATGACGTTATAATCTATATGGTTTTTCCTTGACAGGTCCTAATATATGATAGATAAAATTAATATTCTATATTTTCATTTAAGGTCTTAAAAAACATATTATATTCAGATCCATGCTATGTCGCAGGGAAGAAAATCTGTGAATCGATTGTCAGGAACATCTAAAATTTTTCAAGGTATAAAGAAATGAACAATAAATTAATAAGAGTCTTGTTAAAATATTTTATTAACGGCCTGTTAGTTTTAACTCCAATAACACTGACGATTTATATCATCAGCTGGGTCTTATCAGTATGGGATAAAACGGCAGGAAAAATATTTATCTTTGAAATCCCAGGTCTTCCTCTGATCATGAGTATCATAGTCATAATCGTTGTCGGTTATATGGCCTCCTGGTGGATTAGTGTCAAGTTGGTGAATTACATAGACCGTATATTTTATAAGGTGCCTGTTGTTCAGTTTATTTACCGCGTTATCAAAGAAACCTTAACAAATCTATTCGGTGAAAAGAAGGCGTTTAGAAAAGTGGCGATTGTCAAGATCCCTGATACAAATATCAAGATGCTCGGATTTGTAACCTCGGAGGACTTGTCCTATATAGGTTTTAAGGACCATGTGGCCGTTTATGTCATGCAGTCAATGCAATGGGCAGGCGTCACCCTGCTGGTACCAAAGGAGGATGTGGTGATCCTTGAAGGAGTCAAGATGGAAGATGTAATGAAGTTTATTGTTTCAGCAGGCGCCGTTTAATCCTCTACTGTTGCCAGTTTTTTTACCATATCTATTTGTTCCCTGTATCCCAGTACAACGATTATGTCGCCATCTTCGATAACTTCGGTGGCCGAGGGGTTGTAAGTATAGGATAGATGATCGCGTTTTTTTAAGGCAATAATATTTAGCCCGCACCTTTTAGGCAGCCCTATCTCTTTTAATGAGAGCCCTGAGAGGGTTGAATCGCGTGAGACGATTACCTCCTCTATCTGTAGCCATGGATCGGCCTGATGCAGTAGTTCGTCAAGGAAATCGGTTGCATTAGGGCGGACTATCTCCGAGACAAGACGGAGCCCTCCCAGAAGGTTCGGTGAAACCACAGAGCTTGCGCCGCCCTTGAACAGTTTATTCCCGATATTGTGCACATCAGAGGTACGGGAGACAATCCTGATTCTCGGGTTGAGTTGACGGGCGGCCATAGTGATATAGAGGTTGTCCTTTTCGCTGGACAGGACGGGGAAGATGCCGTATGCGTCTTCGATATTAGCCTGTTCAAGCACATCGTCATCCGCTGCATTGCCTACCAGGCAGTTTATCTTCGGCCATTTGGCCTTTACCTTCTCTATGGCTTCCTGCGAGCTGTCAATCACAAGATTCTCATGGTCATGATAATCGGACTTTTCGGGCGTGGATTCCATCTGTTCAATAATATACATTGCCGTTGCCCCAAGGCCGCAGATAATAATATGGTCTTTCAATTGTTTGAAATTTCCGTTAAACACGGTCAATCCTCATTTTCCTTCAGCAAGTCTTCTCAAGGTGATAATCTTATCCATCTCGCCCATAGAAATCAGGACATCATCAGGTTCTATCTTCTGCTCGGGCCCCGGATTGGAGATAAATTTATCGGCGCCATCTTTGCGTATAGCCACAACCAGGAGCCCGGTTCTGTCAGGTATGCGGGCGGCTTTAATAGTTTTTCCGGCCAGATCGGAATTATGTGAGACTGTGACCTCTTCAACCCGGATCACTGCGCGATCATCATTAAGCATCCGGTCCAGGAAGGTGGTTACAGAGGGCCTGAACATCTCGGAAACCATTCTGCGGCTGCTTATGAGCTCGGGAGAGATTATACAGTCCGCACCTGCGCTCTCCATCTTCGGCGCCATTTTTCTAAAATTTTCCACCTTTGCCGCAATCCTGAATTGCTTGCCGGACTCCTTTATCTTCTGCGCCGTAGACATAACAATGAACAGGTTATCCTTTTCATCAGGAAGCACCGCGATAATACCGGAGGCATTTTCAAGCCCCGCCTGATCGATGGTATCATCCTGTGTGGCGTCACCCTGAATAATTAAAAGATCATTAAATTCCTGCTGCAGTTCCCGGATGCGTTCCTCCGATTTTTCCAGGAGCACAAAGGGGCGTAATGTCTTTTTTAATTCCTGCATTATATAGTAACCGGCCCGTCCTCCCCCGCAGATGATATAATGGTCGCTGAGTGAAGATATGAGCTTCTTCATCCTTTTTTCATTCCTTCTGCGCGCAAGGTCCCCGGAAACGAGATATTCGGTCAGGACACCTAAAACGTAAAGAACGGATCCTATGCCGACCAGGATGATAAGGATGGCAAACAGCTTAATAACATATGGGTTTCCATTGGGAGGCATGTTGATGTGGGGGGAAAAATCGCCGTATCCAACTGTCGCTAAGTAATTACGGTAAGATAAAGGGAGTCCATCAGTGTAAGATGATCAAGAAGGAAATAAAACCCGATAGTGCCGATGGTAAAAACCGTTAGCACTAAGAGCAGCGCCTTGATGATTCTTTTACGTATTAATATATCCATCATCTGTTACTTATAAGTGATAGATTAAATCTTCATATTCTGACTAATGGAGTTATGAGCGGTGCGTATCTATGATTAGATTTCATGATACGATAAGGATATTAAAACATCAACAGCTTTTTGTGTTGAAAAGAGAGGTATTTCATGGCATGGATTGATAGGAAGATGTTTTGAGGCAAATGAGATCAAGGATTAATATAGGAGGATCTTCTCCTGATTAGTTTAGAGAAAGGTGTCGAGGGCAGAGCGCATGGCGCACAGCGCATAGAGTCAAAAAAGAGAATATTGAATAATCTCCTCACTCCTGACTTCTGCCATCAATCCTTCGAGTAATTTGGAGATAATATTTTAAATGATTGTCCAGATATATGAGATACAGACGCCGCGGGAGGCGGAAAAATGCATTGAGGCCGGGGTTGATCACATAGGCAGCGTGATCCTCTCGGAGAGGGACTGGAGATTGCCTGATCTCAGGGAAACCATCAGGGTATGCGATGGAACCGGTGTAAAGAACAGCATTATTCCCCTGTTCCGGGATGTGGACAGGATTTCCAGGGCGCTGGACTATTACCGACCGGGCCTTGTTCATCTCTGTGAGAGCCTGACGGATGAACAGGGAGTATATAAAAGATCTTGAGGGATATATCGAAGCGCAGCGCAAGATAAGAGAGAGGTTCCCGGAGATCAGGATAACCCGTTCCATCCCTATCCCCATGAAGGGTTCCGTCTCTGAGTTTCCGACATTTGCCATAGCCAGGGAGCTTGAGCCGGTATCCGACCTGTTCCAGACGGACACATGGGTAGGAAAAGGGCCTGTGGAAGGTTTTATCGGCATAACGGGCAAGACATGCGATAGAAGGATTGCGAGGGAACTGGTAATAAGGAGCAGAATACCCGTCATTTTGGCCGGAGGCCTTTCACCTGAAAATGTGTTTGAAGCGCTTATGGATGTGCACCCTGCCGGCGCGGACAGCTGCACCCTGACCAACACCCTGGACAAGGAAGGGAAGCCCATAAGGTTTAAAAAGGATTTTGTAAAGGTGAAGGAGTTTGTGAGAGAGACAAGGAGGGCTGCATGAGACGATTGCCGGATAAAAAAGAACAGAAAAAAAGGGAGATTGAGGAACTTAAAGAACTGCTTGCCGAACGCAAGGCCGCGCTTCCAGCCCATTCAGTCAGTCCCGGTCAGATCCGGGCCATTGAAGAACTTGAGGATGAGATATCCGCAAAAGAGGAAGATCTTGCAGGATTGAAATAGAGATATTCAATTAGTTTTCTCACATAGTTATTGACTATCTTATATTTTACGTATATATATTGACACTCGCTATTTGGCTTTTTCCTCATTAACCCTGTTACTTCTCGGTCACTCCAGGCAAAACCAGGCAAAAATCCAAGGCAAAGGTCTAATATCTTTGATAATTAAGGAGGAAAGTTTTGTGATAAATGATTTTTTGGAAAAAGGACCGAAAAATCCTGTTAAGATCCAGGACACCACCTTCAGGGATGGGCACCAGTCTAATCTTGCAACAAGGATGAGGACCGAAGATATGCTCCCTATTGCCGAGAAGATGGACAGCGTCGGTTTCTGGGCAATGGAGGTATGGGGGGGGGCCACCTTTGATACCATGCATCGTTTTCTGGGCGAAGATCCCTTTGAACGCATAAGGACACTTAAAAAATATATTAAAAAGACCCCATTTTCCATGCTGCTGAGAGGTCAGAATCTTGTAGGGTATCGTAACTACGCAGATGATGTCGCAAGGTTATTCGTGGACAAGAGTTGTGAAGCGGGCATTGATGTCTTTCGCGTCTTTGACGCCCTGAATGATTTCCGCAATTTCCAGACGGTTGTGGAGAGGATCAAGGCAAACGGAAAGCACTTTCAGGGCACATCTGCTATAGCCTCACACGAGAGGCGGATGGGCGGAGAGGTATTCAACCTTGAATATTACCTTGGAAAGGCCAAGGAACTTCAGGACATGGGGGCCGACACCCTCTGTTTCAAGGATATGGCCGGCATCATGTCGCCCTTTGACATCGCAAAACTTATCACGGAAGTTAAGAAGATAATAACGATTCCGATTCACCTGCATACTCACTATACCAGCGGCATGGCTTCCATGGTATATCTCGAGGCAATTAAGGCGGGTGTGGATATTGTCGATACATGTCTGGCGCCCTTTGCCCTCAGGACATCACAGCCTGCGGTAGAGCCCATAGTGGCTACCCTTTACGGGACGACAAGGGACACGGGTTTCGATCTTAATCTTTTGCTGGAGACTGGGTGATTTTCTTGAGACAATAGCGCCGAAATACCGGGACTATCTGTCAAAACACAGGATGTCCGTTATCGATACGGGTGTCCTTGCCCATCAGGTGCCGGGAGGCATGATCTCCAATCTGGTAAGCCAGCTCAAGGAGGCCAAGGCCCTGCACAGGATCCAGGAGGTATATGAAGAAGTTGCCGTAACACGCAGGGAACTGGGAATGCCGCCTCTTGTAACACCCACGAGCCAGATCGTCGGTGTCCAGGCCGTTTTAAACGTCCTCTTCGGGAGATACAAGATGGTAACCAACGAGGTAAAGGATCTGGCCTATGGCCTTTATGGCAAGACACCCATACCGATGGACCCCGAGATCCAGAAAATGATCCTGAAAAATTACAAGAGGGGCGAGACCCCGATAACAGGCAGGGCCGCCGATTACCTTGAACCGGAACTGGAAAAGGTCAGAGAGAAGGTGGGAGATCTGGCTAAAGACGACTTTGATCTGCTCATCTGCGCCCTCTATCCCACCACGGGCGAGAAGTTCCTGAAGTGGAAGTATGGGCTGGAAGAGAGGCCGCCTGAGACAAGGCCCAAGACCCTGGAGGACATCCGGAAAGAGGATGAGGCAATGGCGGCAGCTATCGAGCAGGTATGCAAGGCCTCTTTGATGAAAGGAGTTTGGTCATGGGTAAAAAAGTGACCGTCGTGGGCGCGGGAAACGTCGGCGCCACGGCCGCCATGCGGATAGCGGAAATGGAACTGGCCGATGTTGTGCTCCTTGATGTCGTCGAAGATATTAGCTGCCGGAAAGGCCCTTGACCTAACCGAGGCCGCGCCTCTCGCCAAGTACGATTCAAAGATAACGGGATTTACCAATGACTATGGAAAGGCAGAGGGGTCGGATGTAGTTATTATAACGGCGGGTATTCCCAGGAAGCCCGGCATGAGCCGAGATGATCTCCTGTCCACGAATATGGTGATTATGAAATCCGTGGTGCAAGAGATCACGTCCGTGGCCCCGGATTCGATCCTGATCATCGTCAGCAATCCCCTGGAGGCCATGTGTCATGCGGCCTTGGAGACCAGCGGCTTTCCAAAAGAACGGGTAATAGGCATGGCCGGTGTCCTGGACTCCGCCCGTTTCTGTGCATTTATTGCCATGGAGCTTAATGTCTCAATGGAGGATAT
>CAVZMS010000111.1:0-18219 GCA_963776085.1 uncultured delta proteobacterium | reverse complement strand
GTTGAGGTCAATATTACCTAGAACAGCTGGATTTACTCTTATCACTCCCACTAAATAAGCACCCACTAACTTCGGCACTTTGGATCATACCTTCTTTGAACAGCTTGAAGAAAAAATCCACCTCTTAAAATAGTTTTGGCATATGCAGGGTCGGTAAACCATTAAAAGCACTCCCGGTTATCCACCGGTTACTTCTCCGGGATTGTAAGAGAGCTAATGTATTTGCACCACCTAGCCCTCGAGCATACGTACCAGAATCATCTATTTTCATCACCCCTTCAGGACGTAGAGAAGCCTTCCATCAAAATAAATTCCAATTGCCATTTTCTTCCTCCTATTCGCCCTGGAAGTCATCTCATTCCCTGCAATCTGGAGTTCGATATCAGTAAGGGTTGTAGCTGATATGCCCATCAGGGTAAGCAGCACCAGCAGAACCAGGGCAACAATAAGAATGGAACCCTCTTCATTAATAAGAGACCTTTGCATAACTCCTTTATTCGTCATTCCGGGCTTGACTGAGCCTGCCCCGTACCTGATACGGGGGAATCTAGAGAATATTTGATAATACTGGATTCCGGCTTCCGCCTTCGCGACGCGACATAGCGCCGCTTCGGCGCGACGTCGGTTCGCCGGAATGACAAAATTGACGGTTTGATGCAGTTTTGCAAAGGTCTCAATAAGGATGTCTTTTTTCATAATATTCCTCAAAAAATGAGTTATTTAATTATCAGCCCTGATCAATTAATCAAAAAGTGATGATCTGGTGGCTGTGAGCGTTACTATTGGAGTGATGCTAAAAGAATAAGTCACGGTCACTGTTATTGTGCTGGTACTAGGAACAGGAGCGTCGTTGGTTACCGTCCAGGTGATATTATAATTACCTGTCGTTCGATTACCACTGGCCATGTTATTGTATGGTAAGGACATCAGTTTTTCTAACTCATCCTGCGCCAACGTTGATGCATTCGTCCTGTTATAGGCAAATGTATCCCCCCTTAAGGCGGCGCCCTGCATGGCGCCTACTGCCAACATGCCTATGGTCAAGATTGAGATTGCAATAATCACCTCTATCAGGGTAAAACCTTTATCTTCTTTTAGCTTTATATTCATAATAACCCTCTTAATGAATAATGATTTATCTTTCTCTTCTATCAAGGTTACGGCACCTAATAATGGATGTAAGGGTTTTTCGGTGAAAATTGTCGTTTTGTGCGGGCAATATCACTTGGGGAACTGCTGGTTGCTGTAAAGGAACGTTATTAACGTATCCCAGGTCTCCCCTGCCTGTCCTGGCTACCACTGTTACAACTACGGATCGTATGTTTGGTATATTTGTAGCAACAGTGCCGTCAACGGGAGTGCCGGCCTGAATTCAGATAAACAAAATTAAGGGCATCAATGTTTTCCGCCAGGGCTTGAGCCTCCACTGTATCCCTGGTAATTCGACTTATTTGTTCCATCAAATGCAAAAGTTATTGTCTCATCCGTGTCATTGGGTATCCCCGTCAGCAACATTGCTTGTAGGATCATTTCCCCTTATATCTCTTGTGAAGCTGATTGTAGTTGGCCCTGCAGCAGTTATTCCCGCCTGGGCATTGCCGGTTGGATCACACCCTGCCATCCGAATCTCTCTAGTCATGTAATACATTGCCGCGCGGATATTCTGCTGCATGGCGGCAACCTGTTCCTGCAAGACATAGGATTTTTGTTGTGTACTATAGGTCGAATAAACAGCGCTCATGACAATCAATCCGATGGCCATCGCAACCATTAGCTCGACGAGTGTAAAACCATCAGTTCTGTCTTTTAAGTCAACCATATATATACCTCCTGAGCGACAGCATTAACTTGTGGTTATGGTGACACTCCCTGCCGTAGTTAGATTGATTTGCATTGTCCTGTTGTTATTGTTTTTAAGTCTAAGAAAGACCGTTCCCGCCGCTAATATTGCCATCTTTATTAACCGGCATCCCGTTGGAGCGAAAAGATATGGAAGGGAGACCAACATCATTTGAAAGAAAAGCGACCCCATCGCCGCCGCCTTGAGTCGTGTTAAATTCGACATCATTATTATAATCCGCCCATTGCTTTTTGGCGATAACCTGCTCACCCGCATCATATTCCAGATTTCGATTCGAGTCCACATAAGACGGCGTATTCATAATTTACGCCGCCAAATAATATATCTGTTTAAAGAAGGTACGCTAAAGGAAATGGTGCAGTTGGTATTCCTCTTGATTGCGGTGATTTTGGCTAACTGAAAATTTGAAAGGAGCTCCTGGGCTGCCAACCTCAACCGGTATTTAGGTAAAAGCGATGAAAAACTGGGGATGGCTATGGCAGCTATAATCCCAATAATACAACAAGTAACAATCACTTCCAGCAATGTGAAACCTGTCTCATCTTTTTTTATTTCTGACTGGTGCCTCATAATCGTCTCCTATCGAGACCTTAGCAAAATTACATAAAATCAAGCGATGTTGTCATTCCGGCGAACCGACGTCGCGCCGAAGCGGCGCTACGTCGCGTCGCAAAGGCGGAAGTCCTTCGATAGGCTCAGGACTGTGAGCTTGTCGAACAGCCGGAATCCGAGTCAACCCGGAATGACGAATAAAGGAGTTATACAATGGTCTCATTTTAATTTCAGCAAAAGTTGTGCCATGAAATCTGATTATTTAGGATATCTCATTAATAACACAGAGGATATAGTATTATTGAGCTAATAGTCAAGCCTCATTTGAGACAGGATATTTTGTTAAATAAGTTATCAATTGTAAAGTATTTTAACGCTTTTAGGTGGGGATTTTTTTATTATACCCAGTTATGGGATCTCAGTGTCTCTATCGGTGACTGCCTAGTAACGTCTTGCCTTATAGAGGAGGAGGGATGAAGAATGTATCGCCTAATCCTATTCTCCTCCCCTTTTAGGGGAGGATTGAGGTGGGGTCTCATCAGTTTTTGTGTCTATTTTCAAGTAACTCTTAATCTCTTCATATATTTTTTGGCGGAACACCGGAAATGTTCATCAGAAGCATCGCGATCAGAAGAATCTCAGTATCCTTAAACCATGTTGTTGAAGATATGAGTCCCTCCTCTGGTCTCTGATTATTCCTTCTTTTGTATAATGTTGACCTCCATCCACCTCGATTACTATATTTTCTTTTGGGCAATAGAAATCGAGGATATATTGATGAAAAGGTATTTGACGCCTGAAATGAAATTGCATCTGCTTCCCTCGCAGACAATTCCAGAGTTTTGTTTCCGCTATTGGTCATTTTCCGGCGAAGAAGACGTGCATTGCCAACGAGTGGTGAGTGTCATTAGGAAAATGTTTATGCTTCTTCATCGTTTCTTTGAGACCCCCTCCAGCCTCCCCCTAAGAGGGGGAGGAATGAAAAGCTCCCCTGTAAGGAGAGGGAATGAAAAGAATGCTCCTCTAAGAGGGCGAGGGATGAAGAATGTTCCCTAAGCCTGTTCTCCTCCCCTCTTAGGCGAGGTCGATTAGGGTCTCATTAGGTTCAATATTCTCTTTTTAAGACCCCCTCCTGACCTCCCTCTAAGCGGAGGCGGGATAAAAAGTATGCCCTTTGCGGCATGCAATTTGCCCTCGACCCCTTGAACCCTTTCCCCCTTCCATTATTTTAAATCATTCCCACGATTTTTTCGAATCATTCCATTTTTTTATTATAACAACGCCTGCTGACCAGATCCCGACCGCATAGGCCGTGCCCATGTTATTGGCAAGGTAGACATAGCCGTTCGAGCCGGTGCCCATTGAATTGAAACTAGCCTTGTTATATTGAAAGCTTATGAAGTCAGAGGGTATAAGACCTCCGGAGGCATTTGCGCTTTTAGTGGCCTTTCCTTTGCCGTAACCGATATTGCCGTTTGAGTCATAATCCAAAAAACTGATAGTCTTTTCAATTGTTTCATCAGGCCTTTTAAATGTATAAGAGGCGCCTGCGCTGTTGAAGACCAATTTGTATGTCTCGTTTGCCTTTATCGCCGTCATCTTTGCCAACTGCATGTTGGAATAGAGTTCCCTTACCGCCCGTTTCAACCTGTACTCCGGCAAGATGGATGAAAATGCGGGGATGGCAAATGTCGCCAGGATCCCCAGTATGGCAAGGGCAATCATTAATTCCAAAAGTGTAAAACCTGGGGGAGATTTTTCTTTTTGGATGATATTTTTCATGTTTCTTTCCGCATAACAATCCATGTTAAAAAGATGAATTTCGAATGTTGAATAGGAGAAAGGATTCAAGGGGTCGAGGATTCAAGGGTTCGAGTGAGGGGGATAATTAACACTATATCCTCCCCCCTTCTTAGAAGAGGATCACCCTTATTTCTTCCTCCCCTCTTAGGGGAGGATTAAGGTGGGGTCTCTTCAATTTTTAAGTACCTCTCAATCTCTTCATATATTTTTTGGCGAACACCGGAGATATTCATCAGAACATCTCGATCAGAAAATCTTAATACATTTAAACCATGTTGTTGAAGATATGAGTCCCTTCTCTGATCTCTTTGAATTCCTTCTTTTGTGTAATGTTGACCTCCATCCACCTCAATTACCAGGTTTGCTTTTGGGCAATAGAAATCAAGGACGTATTGATCGAACGGAATTTGACGCCTGAAAGGAAGTTTCATCTGCTTCCCTCTCAGACAATTCCAGAGTTTTCTCTCTGCATTGGTCATTTTCCGGCGAAGAAGACGTGCGTTGCCAACAAATGCTGATGTGTAATTAGGAAAATGTTTATGCTTCTTCATCGTTTTTTTTAATAAGACCCCCTCCAGCCTCCCCATAAGAGGGGGAGGGATGAAAAAGGTGCTCCCCTAATCCTATTCTCCTCCCCTTTTAGGGGAGGATTGAGGTGGGGTCTCATTAGGTTTGATATTCTCTTATTAAGACCCCCTCCTGACCTCCCCCTAAGAGGAGGAGGGATGAAAAAGATGCTCCCCTAATTCTATTCTCCTCCCCTTTTAGGGGAGGATTGAGGTGGGGTCTCATTAGGTTTGATATTCTCTTATTAAGACCCCCTCCTGACCTCCCCCTAAGAGGAGGAGAAATTCAGGATGTCCCCTTGACCCCTCGAACCCTTTATTAATGCAAATGCTAAGCCATTTAAAATACCCTCTAAAAATCAGCATGATGAGAGGAATATCACTGCCATTTGAACCGATATATGTGTATCTATGCACAGAAGCCAGTGCGGCTGGTAGACAGGTTGGCTGAAGGCTGAAAGCTGAAAGCTTATCTAAAAACAAATAAATAAGGAAAGCCCCTCTTTCATGGATGAATCAAACCCTGGCTCCCAGGGTCCGGATATTTACTATGACAAGAAGGCTCCCATAATGATAATATGAAGTCATGAGGATTCGTAAGTCGGATATTGTCGAACTATGGGTCGATAAAATGGCCTATGGCGGCTATGGGGTTGCTCGACTGGAGGGGCTTGTCATATTTGTCGAGGGGGCCGTACCCGGTGACAGGGTTATGGCCCGGATTGTCAAGAAGAAGAAGGATTATGCAAATGCGAAACTGCTGGAGATAATAGATCCATCGCCTGACAGGATTCATGCCCCATGCCCTTACAGCGGCTATTGCGGCGGGTGTTCTTATCAGCACCTGAGATATGAACGACAGATTGAATATAAGAAAGGGCAGATCAAGGATTCTATGGCCAGGATCGGGGCGCTTGCGGATGTCCTTGTCCATGATGTGATACCCTCTGACAGGATATACGGATATAGAAACAAGATGGAATTCTCCTTTTCCGATCGTTGCTGGCTGCCTGGTGAAGAATACGCGAGAGGGGAAGGGGGACGCGGGTTCGGCCTTGGTCTGCATGTGCCGGGCACCTTTTACAAGGTCATTGATATTGATGCCTGTCTCCTCCAGCAGGATACGGGAAATCTTATCCTGACCGAGGTAAAGAGATATGTGAGGGAAAGCGGTGTTCCTGTTTATGGCCTTAAAAGCCATAGGGGGTTCTGGCGTTTTCTGACCCTGCGTTATTCAACGGCCTTTGATGAATGGCTGGTCAATCTGGTCACTTCTGAGGAGGATAGGGGTGTGGTAATGCCCCTTGCCGAGTCCCTATGCAAAGGGATTGATAAGATAAAGGGAGTTGTGAACAGTATCAACACAAGAAGGGCTGCCATTGCATCAGGCGAAAGGGAGATAATTCTTCTGGGTGAAGGACATATCAGGGATATGATAGGGATGTACAGCTTTTGGGTCTCAGCCAACTCGTTTTTTCAGACTAATAGTTCGGGTGCCGGGAGGCTCTATGAAAAGGTCCTTGAATATGCGGAACTGGAAGGCTATGAGGTCGTCCTCGATCTATACTGTGGAACAGGGACAATACCGGTTTTCCTTTCGAGAAGCGCAAAGGAGGTAATCGGCATGGAGATTGTCGAGAGCGCCCTTTTCGATGCTAACAGGAACTGTGTGTCGAACAACGCGTTGAACTGCCGTTTCATCCCGGGAGATATTAGAGAAAGGTTGTCTGATATAAGAGTTAAACCGGATGTCCTTATCATCGATCCTCCACGGGCCGGCATACATGAGGATATACTGGAGGGGATAATGAGGATGGCCGTGAAAAGGGTGGTCTATGTATCCTGTAATCCTGCTACCATGGCAAGGGATATCGGCAGAATGTCCGATAGATATTTAGTAGAGGAGATCCAGCCTGTTGACATGTTTCCTCATACGTATCATATAGAGGCGGTCGCTAAAATGGTCCTTCGAAAAGCTTAAATTCCTTGACATTTTTGCCCCTTCGGGAGTATCTATGTCTCTCTCAATTAGTTGGGTTCGAGGGGTCGAGGGCAGATCACACAGGCCGTTTTCATTCCTCCCCCTTTTAGAGGGGAGGTGTGGAGGGGGTCTATGAGTGGTTTAATCAGAGACCCCACCTCAATCCTCCCCTAAGAGGGGAGGAAGGAATAGGGACAATCCTCTCCCTAACTTGACCTGACCTTAGAATCCTAGAATCCACATTTTCATGCAATGTGAGGAAGTCAGGATGTGTAATTAACAATGCGAAGGAGATACAACAAGGCATGAAATCTATAAGGATTTTGGGCACCGGCTCTTATGTGCCGCCCAAGATAATCAATAATTTCGACCTGCAGAAGATGGGGCTTAATACGACCGATGACTGGATAATCCAACGGACGGGCATCAAGGAGAGAAGGATAGCGGAAAAGGATGTGAACACCTCCGATCTGGCGCTGGAGGCCTCGCTTAAGGCCCTTGATATGGCGGAAATGGATGCCAAAGACCTTGACCTTATTATACTTGGGACCCTCACGCCCGACACCAACTGCCCAGCCGCGGCAAACTGGCTTCAGGCAAAGCTGGGCGCCCCTCAGGCGGTCAATTTTGATATTACCGCCGCATGCTCAGGCTTTATATATGCGATACACGTGGCCTCCCAATTTCTGAATGCCGGTTCGTGCGAAAACGTCCTTGTGGTGGGAGCGGAGATTATGTCAAGGGTGATTGACTGGACGGACAGGACGACCTGCATCCTATGGGGTGACGGTGCAGGGGCCGCGATTCTGACCAGGGATGTAAAGGGACATGAGATCCTTTCCTCTCATATACATACTGATGGCGCCAATGGACAGGATCTGCTGGTTCCAGGTGGAGGGTCGATAACTACCCCTATAACGCATGAGAGCGTGGATAGAAAGGCCCATACACTTACAATGATCGGGGCGAATGCCAGTTTCAGGGTGGCTGTCAGACACTTTATTGAATCCATCAGGGAGGCGGCGGAGTTCAGCGAGGTAGATATAGAGGATATCGACTGGTTCATACCGCACCAGGCAAACCTGAGGATGTTCCAGGCCATAGCCAAGGGCCTCCATGTCCCTATGGAAAGGTTCTACGTAACCATTGATAAATACGGCAACTCCTCTTCGGCATCCTGCGCCATCGCCCTGGATGAGGCCGTAAGAGACGGAAGCATTAAAGAGGGTGATATCATCTGCATGCCTGTTTTCGGCGGCGGCCTGACATGGGGCAGCGCCCTTATAAGGTGGTAGGAGGGTATTGAATATTGAATATTGAAGATTGAATATTGAAGATTGAAGATTGATTATTGAGGGGTTAAGGATTTAAATGACAGAGAAAGACAAGAGACGTCTTACAGAGACCGTCAGAGGGTCTGGGTGAGCCTCCAAACTGGGTCCGGGAGACCTGCAAAAGGCCCTTTGCCATCTGGATCCGCCCAGACACCCTGATCTGCTGGTGGGTCTTGAAAGTCCTGATGACGCCGGGGTATACAGGTTAAGAGATGATCTGGCAATCATACAGACAGTAGATTTTTTTACCCCTATCGTGGATGACCCTTACTCATTCGGCCAGATTGCCGCTGCCAATGCAATGAGCGATATATATGCCATGGGCGGGGAGCCCCTAACGGCCATGAACATTATATGTTTTCCAGTGAAAACAATGGATATATCCGTGCTTCAGGATGTGTTAAGTGGCGGGCTGGATAAGATAAAAGAGGCCGGGGCCTTCCTGGTGGGCGGTCATAGCATTGAGGACGAGGAATTTAAATATGGTCTTTCCGTGACAGGCACTGTTCACCCGGGGCGCGTGTTCACAAATAGGGGCGCCAGGCCAGGGGATGCGCTTATACTCACAAAGCCGATAGGCACGGGGATTATCAATACTGCCGTAAAAGGCAACCTTGCGGACGAGAAGCTGATTAAAGAGGTCACAGGGATTATGTCTGCCCTGAATCGCGAAGCAAAGGAGGAATTTCTTGGTTTCGATGTCAGCGCGTGCACAGACGTTACAGGTTTCGGTCTTCTGGGCCATGCATGTGGAATGATCGAAGATCAGGAGGTTGGTCTTAAGATATATCCTGACAGGATCCCTCTGATTGAGAAGGTATTGGATCTCGCCAGGATGGGGATTGTCCCTGCAGGCACCCTTAGAAATCTTGATTTTCGCAGGAAGTATCTGACCGGCGCAGACAAGATAGAACCGGCCTTCATGGATATATTATTTGACCCGCAGACATCGGGTGGCTTGCTTATTGCCGTTAAGTTCGAGGATTCCCAATCCCTTGTGGCCGGTTTGAGGAAAAGGGGCGTAAAGGACGCCTCGATAATAGGCGAATTTGTTGATAGGCCAAAGGGGAGGATCGTTATTCAGGGTTGATCAGACAGTCCCAGTTCCTCTTTCATCTCTTCCAGCCGGCCCTGTTCTTCTTCCCATTCAAGCATTGTTTTTTCCATCTCTTCCCTTAAACGGCCGTATTCATTAAGGAGGGGGATGCTTCTGCCCTTGTCTTTAAATAGGCCTGGGTCCGCCAGCAGACCCGAGATCTCTCTTTCTCTCCTTTCCAGCTCGCTGATCCTGTCTTCAAGCAGGGATAATTTATCAAGGACAGGTTTCAGTGTGGAGCTGATAAGGGTCCTATTCTCGGCCTTCTTTTTTCTTCTCTCCTTTTTGCTATCCCTGATCTTACCCTGTCTTATATCCTTCTGGTTCATCCCCTCTTCCGCCTCTTTAGAGGCAAGTTCATAGGAATCCTTTTCCAGATTCGTTAAATGATCGTAATATTCATACAGACCTCCGGGGTATTCAATGATCTTACTGTCTCTGATGTCCCAGATCTTTGTGGCAAGCCTGTTGATAAAAGATTGATTATGGGAGACAAAAAGGAGAGTGCCGTTGAAATCGGCCAAGGCATCGATCAGGATTTCAGATGATATCAGGTCGAGGTGATTGGTCGGTTCGTCCATCACTAACAGATTACCAGGCTTGATAAGTATTTTCGCCAGAGAGACTCGCGCTTTTTCACCTCCGGACAGGACTTTTATAGGTTTATCCACGTCATCGCCGGAAAAAAGGAAGGACCCGCAGACGCCTCTCACAAAGTTTACGCTTTCATGTGGTACGATCTGATAGACCTCTTCTATCACGGTTTTATTAGGGTCAAGCATCTCCGAATGATGTTGGGCGTAATAACTCATATTTACATTATGGCCTAATGATATAACACCCTGATCCGGGTTAATCTCTCCGGCTATCATCCTGAGCATGGTGGTTTTTCCAAAGCCGTTAGGGCCTATAAGGGCTATCCTTTCTCCCCTGAAGATAGCCAGGTAAATGTCTCTATAGAGGAGTTTTTTTCCGTAACTTTTTGAAAGACCCTTGATGGTAACAACGACCCTCCCGCCGGCAGGTACCTTGGGAAATGAGAAACGGATACTCTTTTTTTTGCGTTGGGACTCAACAAGTTCGACCTTCTTGAGCAGTTTGATCTTGCTCTGGGCCTGTCTGGCTTTAGTGGCCTTTGCCCGGAACCTTTCGATAAACCTCTTTGCCTCTTTTATCTTCTGCTCCTGATTTTTTGCCCTGGCCTCCAGACCCTTTATCTCTTCCTCACGCGCCTTCAGGTACTTGTCGTAATTGCCCTTATAACTCTTCATACCCTCCGGTTCAAAGCTTATGACACGTTGTATCTGTCGGTTAAGAAAATCCCTATCATGACATATAAGGATTATGGCCCCTTTGTAATCACGGAGAAACTCTTCCAGCCAGCGTACCGACGGGATGTCCAGATAGTTTGTAGGCTCGTCAAGGAGGAGCAGGTCCGGCTCCTGAAACAGGATGCTTCCAAGGGAGGCCCTCACTCGCCATCCCCCGCTCAGGGATGAAACAGGCATATAAAAATCGGTGGATTGAAATCCAAGACCCTCTAAAATCTTTTCAGCCTTATGTATCGGAAACCGCATGTCGAGACTAATCTCGTCATGATGAGCTTCTGCAAGCCTGACGGCCAGCCTTTCCTGCTCCCAGGGTTCCAGGTCTTGTTTCAGCGCCTGTTTAATCCTCTCGATCTCTTTTCTGATTGCGACCCGGCCTGGAATTGAATCAGTAATAGACTGGAGCAGGGGACCGGACAGTTTCTCTCCGATGTCTTGAGGAAGGTAACCTATTCGGGCGGTGCTTGTTATCCTGATCTCTCCTCTATCCGGCAGGTTTTCCCCGGCCAGGAGCCTGAGTAGGCTCGTTTTTCCTGATCCATTTGGTCCGACAAGACCGATGCGATCTCCCGGTTCTATCTGAAACCCAATATTTTTAAAGAGATCTTTGCCTGGAAAAGAGAGGCAAAGATCAATAACGGTGACAAGACTCATGATTGTTTGCCCGATATAAAGTTCAATTTAGAGAAAGGGTTCAAGGGGTCGAGGGTTCAAGGAAAGCACTGTCTTGACATTAATTTTCATGGTCACTTTGAACTTAAGAATACTGAACGGGGAATCTGGGAATTATGAATATTGAACAGAGAATATAGAATTATGTAAGTTCAAATCCCTTCAACTTCTACATTCAATATTGGATATTCATTATTCGATATTCTCTTTTAATATAGAAGTTTTTGGAGCAACTCGACCGCTAAACCCTTCATCATCTATAACTATTTGGATATTATCTAAAAGTCTAAGGAATTATCATTTAAAAATAGTCTCAAGAATTTCCTGGATCTGGGAGGGGTTAATGTATCCACTTTCCATGAGTATCTCACCAATCAATCGATGAGTCTTATACTCTATATCCTCTTTAACCTGGATCTTTAGCGCATCAATGAGATTATCGGGTTTGATAAACCCCTTTTCAATGGCGATAATCCCAAACTGTTTTTCAAAATGCTCTATTCTCCCTGGTTTGTCCGGCATATCGATTGTCTCCATAATTGTTTCAGCCTAACTTTCCAGACCTTTTGTTTTAGACTTCTTATATAAAATTCCTAGATATAAACCTGCCATTACTATTATCCAGGCGATAACTGTCGACCAACTATGGAAGAACTGCCAGAGGGCGCCGCCTCCAACAAAGGTGGGGATAATCATCACTATACCTATTCCAATATCTCTGGATTCCATCAGTAACCTCCAATGGTATTTTTTTTTAAGGCTTTTTTGGCAGATCCATGCAGTGCGATCAATTATCATAAAATGACGTTGATTGCCATATCTTTTTCACTGTAATCAATCACCATCCTTGATTATCAATCGCTTTTCCTATATACTCAGTATTACATTAAACCTTAGACCGATCCATCTATTAGATACGGAGCAGGAATTGTTTATAACTTTTGAGGGAATAGAGGGTTGCGGCAAGACGACCCAGGTAGAACGTCTTGTGAAGAGATTAAATAGACATGGAGTTCAATTCGTCAGGACTTTCGAACCGGGCGGAACGGAGATCGGAGAGACTATAAGAAGACTGCTTCTGGATTCAAGTAATAAAAGCCTGGCCCCTCTTACGGAGCTTATTCTATATGCCGCCGACAGGGCGCAGCATGTTGAGGAGATCATCAGACCTGCATTGGATCAAGGCAAGTGGGTCATATGTGATCGTTTTTTTGACGCGACGATTGCGTACCAGGGCTCTGCTCGCGGGCAGGATATGGAATTGATCAAGATCTTGAATAATAGGGTCACTCAAGGGATTCAGCCCGACATTACCTTCCTCCTTGACTGTCCGGTAGAGATGGGTCTTGATAGGGCGATGAAACGTAATAAGGCCCTTTCCCGTGATGATCAGGACAGGTTTGAGAGAGAAGATGTGGATTTTCATCGGGCTGTAAGAAGAGGGTACCTTGATCTTGCACGCGGTGATAATAAACGTTTTAATGTTATTGATGCGTCATTGGGTGAGGATGAGGTTGAGCGACAAATATATAAGGTTATTCGGCCGTTTTTAGATGCCGAGAAGGGGACGAAGGATTGAAATTTTCAATTGAAGATTGAATCTTTAAGGAATTCTAAGCAAGGTTATTATTCTATTCCGTAACAATGGAGCGAGGCGACTTCAATAAATTTTCAATTTTCATTATTCAATAATCAATATTTAATAATGTCACTGCATGGTTTTTGATTTATGGATTTTAATAAAGAGATCAAACCGTTTTCTCAGATAATCGGCCAGGAAAGGGCTATCGGATTTCTTAAAAGGGCAATAGCCGGGGAAAGGATCCCGCACGCGTTTCTGTTCACAGGTATTCCAGGCGTCGGAAAGACAACAACAGCCGTCGCCTTTACTCAGGCAATAAACTGCCTCGAACCGGTGGAAAACGAGGGTTGCGGCCGATGCCTTACGTGCAGGCGGATGATCAGCGGAAATTTCCCTGATCTTCTTGTCATAGAGCCGGATGGTCAAAATATAAAGATCGAGCAGATCAGAGAACTGAACCGAAGATTAGATTATAGACCTGTTGTCGGTGATTACAGGGTTACTATTATTAAGCAGGCCGATGTAATGACCGAGGAGGCCGCCAACTCTTTTTTGAAGACCTTGGAGGAGCCGCCCCTGGGAAATATCCTTATCCTGGAAACAGTAGAACCTCGGGACTTGTTGTCCACCATCGTATCGAGGTGTCAAAAGATCCCTTTTCAGCCCCTATCATTTCGCATCATTGAAGAGTGGCTCAGTATTGAAATGGATATGGATGAAGAGAGGGCTTTGTTAATTTCCAGGTTATCTGAGGGGAGCCTGGGCAGGGCTATAAATATCTCTGGAGGCAATTTTTTGGAAGAGAGGCAGAACAATCTTGAAAAGATCATACAACTTCCCACGATTTCTAAAGAACAGGCTATGGGTATAGCCTTGGAATACGCCGGAAGGTTCAGGAAGAAAGATAGTGACGGGACGATCAATACAGAAATGTACGAATTGATGGGTCTATGGAAGACCTGGTATAGAGACCTGATCCTCATGAAAGTGAATGGACCGGCAGAGTTCCTTATAAATGCCGATTTTTCACGAAAATTGAAGGGCATGTCAGCAAGGTTAAATATTGATAATCTGATTGAATGCTTTTTAATTCTAGATCAGGCACAAAGAGATTTAAGCAGGAATCTGAACACAGGGTTGATGATGGAAAATACCTGCCTGAACCTCAAAAGACTAAGCGGTTATTAAGATACCAGGATTCAAGGGTTCTGAGAATTCAAGTGTTTCTTCCAGCTCGATTACTTGTACCACTCGAATCCTTGAACCTTATACAAATTGATATAAATTGATTGTTAGAAAATAGCTTAAATTATGGTAAAATGATGAGTTTGCACAGAGTCTATGAATAAGGTAGTCGGCATACGGTTGAGAAAAAACGGGAAGGTCTATAACTTTAATTCCGGACACTTTGTCCTCAAGAAAGGCGACAGGGTCGTGGTCAATACGGAACAGGGCAAGGCATTGGGTTTGGTTTGTGTTGAGCCGAGAAGTCCGGATGATAGGGCTCCTGAACGTCCGTTAAAGAAAGTCCACAGGATGGCTAACGAGAAGGATATTGAAAAGTACGAAAAGAATTGCGAGCTGGAGAAGGAGATTTACTCTTTTTGTTACGAAAATATTAAGAACAGGTCTCTATCGATGTGTCTTGTAGCTGCAGAACGCCTGTTTGACGGAAGTAAAGTTGTGATCTATTTTACGGCGGAAGGGAGGGTGGACTTCCGTGAACTGGTAAAGGATCTGGTTCAGAAGTTTCATACCCGGATAGAGATGAGACAGATCGGGGTCCGGCATAAGGCCAAGATGGTTGGGGGTCTGGGACCCTGCGGCCGATATCTGTGTTGCTCCTCTATGGGTAACTTAGAGCCTGTATCCATCAGAATGGCAAAGAAACAAAACCTTTCCCTCAATCCTGCCAAGATATCAGGGATGTGCGGCAGGTTGATGTGTTGTCTTTCCTATGAATATGATTACTACAATGGCGCAATCAAAGATATTCCTAAAGTCGGCAAGCAGGTGAATACTATAAGAGGTAAAGGGAAAGTCATTCGCCAGAATGTATTGAAAGAATCCATTACAATTTTAATGGATTCCGACGAAGAGGTAGATATTCCATATGATGATGTTATTGAAGATAAAGACACAATAGATGATGGAGAAAGGAGTAACCAGTAACCTAATTGACCAGAAAATTCTACGTTACTACACCTATCTACTATGTGAATGCGGAACCTCATATAGGGCATGCCTATACCACAATCGTGGCTGATGTGTTAAACAGGTTTTATCTACTCTCTGGTTCAGAATCTTTTTTCCTGACCGGAACAGATGAGCATGGTGAAAAGATAGTGAAGGCCGCTGATAAGGCAGGCCGTTCTCCTAAAGAGTACGTTGACAGAATGAGCGACATGTTCCGATCTCTGTGGCCTAAATTGAATATTTCAAATGACTATTTTGTCCGCACTACCGATACGCACATGAAAAGACCGTGGAGATAATCCTCAACAGAGTGAATGATAACGGCGACATATACTTTAGTGAATATACCGGTCGTTACTGTTTCGGATGCGAGCGTTTTTATACGGAACGAGAATTGGTCGACGGCAAATGCCCGGATCACCGGAGTGAGCCTGACATCATCAAGGAGAGCAATTATTTTTTCCGTATGAGCAGATATCAGGACTGGCTTATCGATCACATAAAACAGCATCCTCATTTTATAAGACCTGAAAGATATAGAAACGAGGTGCTCTCTTTTCTAAAGGAACCCCTTGAGGACCTGTGCATTTCCCGTCCCAAATCAAGGCTTGAGTGGGGAATCACTCTTCCATTTGATAAGAATTACGTTACCTACGTATGGTTTGACGCCCTTATAAACTATATCTCAGCGCTCAATTACCCTGACGGCGATCTCTTTAAAAGGTACTGGCCGGTCGCTCAACATATTATTGCCAAAGATATACTGAAGCCGCACGGGATCTACTGGCCGTGTATGCTCAAGTCTGCGGGCATTGAGCCATATCAGCATCTCAATGTCCATGGGTACTGGAAAATCGATGAAGGCAAGATGTCCAAGACCTTGGGGAACGTTATTAGTCCGCTCGAATTGGCTGCGGTATACGGTCTTGATTCATTCAGGTATTTTCTGTTGCGTGAGATGGTCTTCGGACTTGATTCGGAATTCAGTGAAGAGACACTTGTGGCTAGGATTAATGCCGACTTGGCAAATGACCTGGGAAACCTGGTAAGCAGAAGCCTGACCATGGTCGGGATGTACTATAATGGGAATATACCCGTCGGTAATGTATCCGATGAAGACGTGGATAAGGCACTCGAGAAATGCGCCCTTCAAACCATTAATGACTATCCTGGTTATATGGCTGACCTGGCCTTTCATAAGGCACTTATAGAAATATGGGAGGTCATAGGCAAGGTCAATAAGTATATAGATTCAATGGCCCCATGGGTATTGGCCAAGTCCGACAGAGACCGACTGGACATTGTCATGTCCCATATTGTAGAAACAATTAAGATCATTTCGGTTCTCCTTTGGCCTTTTATGCCGGAGACCGCTGAAAAGATACAGGGCCTCCTTGGGCTTCCCAAGACCGGAAAGGATCTTAAACTGGGAGATATCAGGGAGTGGGGAAAAGTGGTAACGATAAGACCCATTTCCAAGGCAATTCAACTTTTTCCGAGGATTGAAGAAAAGAGAGAGGGAAAGATAATGAAAGGGCAAAAGGAAGAGGAGGAAGGTACAATATCATTTCAGGAATTCCAGAAAATTGATATTAGGATAGGGACTATCAAGACGGCGGAGGCGATACCCGATACCAGGAAACTTATCAAGCTTACAGTCGATATCGGAGAAGAAAGAACAGTGGTAGCCGGCATTTCAGGCTATTACGATGAAAAGGACCTTATAGGGAAACAGGTTGTCTTTGTGGCCAACCTTGAGCCTATAACCTTGATGGGTGTAGAATCCAGGGGAATGGTCCTTGCGGCCGAAGACGAGTCCGGTGTGCACCTTTTAATGCCGGACGCTGTCACCGCTCCTGGCAGCAAGGTAAAATAGCTGAACATATAAAACCTTATTTTAACTTGACATTTGATGAATTTTTGTCCTATTTTAATTCGGCGTTTATGGCCCGGCTCTTTTCGCGGGTCGGTATCACTCGGAAGGATAGGCTCCTGTGCCGGAGTGGCGACCTGAGGATACGGAGCATAATGGAAACTATATTTTCAAGGAGGTCAAAGCTTTGGCAGAAGGGACAGTAAAGTGGTTTAGTGACAAAAAGGGGTTTGGATTCATTGCGCAGGAAACAGGTCAGGACATATTTGTTCATTTCTCATCCATTGAAGGAGAAGGTTTTAAGACACTTGCTGAGGGAGAGCATGTGAGTTTTGACGTGGAAGAGGGTGAAAGAGGTCCGGTCGCAAAGAATGTCAAAAAGATTTAATTCAGATCAAGGGTGATTTTAAAGGGCATCTTGGTTTACCGCGACAAGATGCCTTTTTTATTAATATGAAAATAGCCACTTTTAATGCCAACTCTATCCGTACCAGGATGGAAATCATTGCGGGATGGTTGGAGAAGGAATATCCGGATCTCCTTTGCCTTCAGGAGACCAAGGTCCAGGATAAGGATTTTCCTGTGAAATCCCTTGAGAAGCTTGGTTACAAGGCTATCTTCAGGGGGCAGAAATCATACAATGGCGTGGCCATTGTCTCCAGATTATCTCTAGATGAGACACGCCTTAGACTTTACGAAGGCGAAGATGAACAGGCACGCTTTTTAAGTGCCAGAAGTACCGGTATTTTCCGTAATCAATGTATATGTGCCGCAGGGTTTTGCCCCCGGAACCGAAAAGTTTAAATATAAACTCCGATGGATGGAAGATCTGTTGTCCCATATAAAAGGGAACTATGACCCAGCCCTTCCTATTCTTATGGCCGGGGATTTTAATGTGGCGCTTGATAATTTAGACATATATGATCCGGAAGGTCTCTGGGGAGAAGCGGGTTTTCACCCCGATGAACAGGCCGTCATGGGAAAGATCCTGGACTGGGGATTTGTGGATATCTTCCGACAACACCATCCTGATGGGGGACATTATACCTTCTGGGATTACAGGATACCTAACGCATTTAAGCGGAAAATGGGCTGGCGAATCGATTATATTCTGGCCACCAGACCCTTGGCGGAAAAGGTAATTAGGGTCTGGATAGACACGGAACCACGGGTTCTCGAAAAGCCTTCCGATCATACCTTCTTAGTCGCCGAATTTGATATCTAATGTCCATCCAGGAATCGGCTATTTCTGGATGGAGTTTACAGCGATCAGCCGTCAGCCAACCTTCTATTTTTAATGTCTTTTGCTGATAGCTGAATGCTGATTACTGGTGGCGCGAATCCAATAACTTTAGTTTATGGATGAGCACTATAT
>CAVZMS010000110.1:0-3873 GCA_963776085.1 uncultured delta proteobacterium | reverse complement strand
GGATTTATTCAAAAGAAATTTGATGTATTGGAGACGGCAAACAGTATTGGCAATCTGGCAATCGCAAGCCAGGAAAATCAGAAACTGGTACTGGATAAGTTGCTGGGTCTTGAACCCGCCTTTCGTCAGTTGATCCTGTTTAACGCACAAGAACGGGAGTTACAAAGAGTAGCTCGTTTATCAAAAATGGCATTAAATCAATCTATCGGACAGTTCGAGAGTGAATTATTTTCTCAGGCGAGTAAGGGAGAAACATACGTCAGTCCGGTATATATTGATAAAGTAACCAGCGAGCCGATGATGATAATGGCTATCCCGATCACAGATGTCTTCGGTATTTTTAAGGGGATCGTGACGGCTGAGGTAAACTTGAAATTCATGTGGGATCTCGTAGATAGGATAAAGATTGGTAAAATGGGCGTGGCCTATGTGGTCGACAAACATGGCAATCTAATAGCTTTTGGCGATATAAGTCGTGTTTTAAAGGGAGAAAATTTAATCTATTTGCAGGAGGTGGCTGAATTTGTAGAAGAGTCTAAATTAACTCATCAAAGCCGCGCTGACATATCAAAGGGTATCAGAGGCAATCGAGTCTTAGCTAACCACGCGGATCTTGATAGTCCTGATTGGGCGGTTGTAATTGAATTGCCCATCCTGGAGGCATACCAGCCTGTAATTAAGGCGCTTACACGATCGATATCACTTATGCTGATATGCTTTATCCTGGCCACTATGTCAGGTATCTATCTCTCTAAAAAGATAACAAAACCGATCATAGATCTGAGAAATGCTACCAGAAAAATCAGCAAAGGTGATTTGGATACTCAAATAGAAATTACATCAAATAATGAGATAGGAGAACTGGCTATAAGTTTCAACCAGATGGTTGAAGATTTAAACAGGACAACGGTTTCGCGTGATGAACTTGCTGAAGAAGTGCTTGAACGCAAGAAAGCTGAGGAGGCTCTCATAGAAGCCAAAAAGCAGGCAGAAGCGGCCTCGGAAGCAAAAAGCCAGTTTTTAGCGAATATGTCGCATGAAATTAGAACTCCAATGAATGCGATTATAGGGTTTACCAATTTGTTGCGGGATACCAACCTTGATGAAGTGCAGAGCGACTATGTAAAGACGATGCATAGTAGCGGGAATCTGTTACTTGCGCTCATTAATGATATCCTGGATTTTTCAAGAGTTGAGGAGAAAAATTATGAGCTTGAGTGCATTGACTTTGATTTTATGTATCTTATTGAGAGTATATTATCAATGATTAGATCCAAAATGGTCGGGAGTTCTGTTGATATACTCTATCGTATGGAAGAGGGGCCGAGATATTTCAAGGGAGATCCGACACGTATCCGTCAGATATTGATTAATTTGATTGGTAATGCAATCAAGTTCACTGAAAAGGGAGAGATATTTACAACGATAGGCTTGGATCCAAGTGACAAGCAGGGAGATGGCGAGCCAGGCCTGATCCGCACGCTCAGAGTGACTATTCGGGATACAGGTATTGGTATCCCGGAAGATAAAAAGGAGTCGATATTCGAGGTGTTCACACAGGCTGATGCTTCAACGACTCGTAAATATGGCGGTACGGGATTGGGATTATCGATTTCAAAGGCCTTTGTTGAGAAGATGGGGGGAGAGATTTGGGTGGAATCGGAAGAGGGGAAAGGAAGTGAGTTCATTTTCACATTAAAACTTGCGCAGGCAAAACCGATTATTGAGGCCGAAATAGAACCAATAAGTCTCGAATCTTTGAAGGGAAAGCGGATAGTTATAGTTGATGATAATTATCATGCCGGCGAAATATTTAAGGAATACTGCATGACTGCAAAAATGGACGTTCTATTTGTCGCCAATTCAGCACAGGAAGCTCTATCGCTTCTTGCATCAGAAGAAACACTCCCTGATCTTGTCATCAGTGATATGATGATGCCTGAAATGGATGGTTATGAATTCATTGAGAAAATACGGGAAGATGAGAAATTAAGGCATCTAAAGGTCATAGCGGCTACATCAGATGCGGTTCCCGGTCAATCGATGCATGCAAAGATAAAGGGGTTTGATGCGTATTTAGCAAAACCGATTATTAGCAAAGAACTGATAAATGTAATCAGGACCGTATTCGGTGATAAACGTAAAGAAGAAAGCCCTATTATCACGCGTCATTTGGCCGAGGAAGTCTTTTTTAAGGGGCTGAAGGTATTGGTGGTGGAAGACAACCCGATAAACATGAAACTGATGGAGACATTACTTAAGAAATACGGGATTATTATTGATAAGGCAGGAAATGGGAAGGAAGCCGTTGAGAAGCTAAGGGTTAATAATTCGTACAATATCGTTTTTATGGACATACAGATGCCGGAGATGAATGGAATAGAAGCAACAGAGATAATTCGTAATGATATAAGTAAAGAGATCCCGATTATCGCGCTCACGGCCGCGGTGATGCTGGAAGATCGGGAACATGCGCTTGCCGCCGGAATGAATGATTTTATCGAAAAACCAATTAAGGCGGACCGGTTAAAAGAAGTTCTACAGCAATATTGTGTGTAGTATTTGCCAGCGTACTCTGAAAATCCCGCCAGTTACCATTGATTAAGGCTAAGATTCTACTCTTTTTTAGTGCCATTTACTAACGGATTATTTCCTTTGCCTGGCGTAATAGACCTTCACTTGCAGTTAGTCCGAGCCCCTGGATGGCCTTATAATTCAGCCAGAGATAGTTCTCCGGTGTAATCAACGGAATCGTACCGGCTGGAATGCCGTTGAAAATTTTTTGGGCTGAGAGAGCGGCCAGCTTTCCAGTTTCCACTTCGTCAGGCAGAAAGCAAAATATCGCTCCCCAATCAAGGGTAAAGGGAACCCCTCCACCAACAGGGATATTGTGTTTGGTTGCGAATTCAATGATGGCTTGGATACATCCGGTGACTGGGAAAGGCCTTCCGGCAGCAGTAGAATGGCATCAATATTGACTTTGCCGGATGCTTCCAGCTGTTGCAGATCCGCCTCTACTTCCTCGATTGTTTGATTGGGAGCTTCCAGGAGTTCTACGTTATAGGATGAAACGGCTTTACGCAATGCCTCCAGCATAACGACCGTGTTGGGATAGTTCGGATTGTACGTGGCCCAAATTCTTTTGGTTTTGGGTTTTATTTCAAGCATCAATTCCAGGTGTTTAACTACGTTATCCGGACCGGGATAGCGCACGCCGGTAATGTTTCCGCCAGGATGCCGCACACTCTCAATGGGAATATTTCCCTCTACGCCGCAATATGCAAAGAGCACCGGGATGCCTGTTCCCTGAGTGAGTTTATAGGCGATGACGCTTGCTTCGGTCGGGAAGGTAAAAATCAAGTCGACCTTGTCCTTTATAAATTGCTCGACGGCCATTTTTTGTCCCTCGGGATCAAGGTGCTTTATCTGAATATCATATACTATATTTTTACCTTCGATATAGCCCATTTCAGCCATACCGGACTTAAAACCGTCGGCAATAATCATGAAGGGGGAATAGTCTGTTACAATACCAACATGATATACTTTTTGTTTTTTTCCAGAGCAACTGCTAAGACTTATGCATATTGCGACCGTTATTAAAAGCAAACTGCTTATGAGAAATTTCATTTTTTTATGCATATCGATCTCCCTTACAGTTTTTATATAAAATCACATAGATAATTTACCATGAAAGTTTTATGTATATTTATTTAGATAGAAATATGCCTTTTGTCAAGGATTAAACAGGGAGAGTTCACTTGACATACAAGGGGAAATTCAATATACTTCAGTCTCAAAAAAGCGAGTTCTTATTTAATATTATCCCTTTTGATTATCAATATCATTGATATGCTTTTATTGAATCTCCTA
>CAVZMS010000109.1:0-25910 GCA_963776085.1 uncultured delta proteobacterium | reverse complement strand
AAACCAGCATATCTTGATCACTTTACAGCTGCAACTTTCAGACGGCTGCCATATCCTTTTGCGGTCTTTGATATTAGAGAAGGAAACAAACCTCCCTCATACTTTAAGTGGAAAGAAGGAGCTCTTCAATAATTCAATATCTCAATTTTTAGATTTCTTCTAACCTGTGAAAGGGGACGTAATCTTTCCCCACCTCCTCTTACCCTAAAGGGAGGCCATTGGAGAGGAGTTATTGACGAATTCAAGACAAAGACTCCCCTCCCCTGTTAAGCCGGGAAATTTAATAGGGTGTGATGTATTCCGGCCTTCGCCGGAATTACGATGGTTTCTTGAAAAGGGACAATCCTTTGCCTTTCATCCGGAAAGGCATATTACCTCCTGTCTATCCTCGGGAATACAATGTATAGAATAATAAGTCCCCACTTGACCTCCCCCTAAGAGGAGGAGGGAATATAAGGAAAGGGGGAGGAATTTTCCGGCTTTCTCTATTACTTTTTGTTTTTCTCTTCGAGTGTACGCTTCAATATTGGAATAATGGCCTTATCCTTCTCGCTGATCGTCTCATTTTTTACTTCTATCAATGTTTGAAGATCAAGGGCGTTCAATCGTAATCCGCCAACCTCTATTGTAACGCAATGCTTCAATAAATCCTCGTAGTCGTGGCCGACTCCTATCGTTCCGAGAAGGTCGAGGGGTCCAAACTCCGTCATAAGAAGTTGATGTCCTGTTGAAGAGATATCGGATAACCTTGGCGTCAAACGCTGTTCTCCACGGCCGCGGTAATATGCTCCCAGTTTTTTAAGGGCTGACATAAGGCGTTCAAGGTTGTCCGGAGTGCGTGAATGAACCAGATCAAGATCAAAGGTGGTGACCGGGGCGCCGTGAAGGACAGCACAGACGCCGCCGACAATAATAAAATCCACCTTATGCTCGCATAAGATATTTAATATTTGCAGGAAATCAGGAGTCGGATGTTTCACCGCGCAGTTTCCTAATGGAGTGGATATTCTGTTGAAGTGTCTGCAGGCGTTCAGTGGGGGTAAGTGTTAACATCCATCGGATAAGGGTAAGATCGACGCCGTCTTCGCTGTATGAGTCATCACGGCTGGATAAAAAGGCCTTTCCGGAATTCTTATATATTGGTTTGTTATCCATTGATTCCGCTTCAAGATATCAGGATATAATAATGTGAATATCTTTGCCATAAAGCAAATAAAAACGCAACCTTTTTTGCTTGGACGCAAAATAATTACCGTGCACCAGACATGGGTATTTAGACCCCACCTCAATCCTCCCCTAAGAGGAGGAGGAAATATTTGAGCTGGAATGACGGCTCTTGCCGCTTTGACTTGGATTTATCAAATACTGCACACGCCGCAGCGGTCGCATGCCCCGACGTGGCAGATATCCGACTCCTCTTCCTTGAGGCTGAGCATATACTCCTTGATCAGATACTCCTTGCGGATGCCGTGGTCTATGAAGTCCCAGGGGAGTGTGTATCTAAGGGACCTTCGTGCAGAAATTGCTTAAAATCATTTAACCACATTCTGCACGAACGTACCTATTGAATCATGAAAGCCCTAAAGCGCGGCGCGGAATTTAAGCCGAATTAAAGCCAGCGGCTGGAAGGATAGCGGCCAGTAATCCGGCGACAGACGGACTGCCAGAGGATCTGGCGGCCCCATTTCAGAGGGGCATAGAGTTTAATGAAAGAAAATATTTCACGTATGACGCCGAACCTCTCGCCCGGCGGTCAGTTTTTTCAGGGCGGCGCGGAAATCCGCTTCATGCGGCCGGCCGAAGGCTATTTCCATCGGATTCCACTGATCGGAACATCGCCTGACTTCGGATGCTATCATGCCGCGGTAGACCTGCTGGATGTTTTTGGAGCTCCTGAATGCTTCAACGGCGGCCTCGCCCGCGATGGCGCCGGAATGCAGCGCGCAGCTCATCCCTTCGGCAATCATGTTGAAAAAACCCGCCGCCTGCCCGGTTATAAGGACGTTACCCTTGCCGAAGATATACCGGTTGATGAGCGAGGGGCCGAAATTTGCCGGAACGATCTCAGGTGATTCGGCGGGGCCCAGCCTCACATGATGCATGCGTTCCAGGTATTCCACCACCCGCCGGTGGCGGACATCAAAATTTTCCCCTCTTAGAAAACCCACGCCCACTATCTGCCTGCCATTCCGGGCGTGGCTCCAGGTATAATGGCCCAGATCCGCATTGAACCAGAAATGAAAATACCGGTCGTCCAGCGGACAGTCAATTACGGTGTGGAACTTCTGTCCCACCAGAAACCAGGGTATCCGGCGCGTGTAGTCCGGATACACCGCCCTGACTACGGCGAGGCACCGCCCGTCCGCGCCTATCACGAAGCGCGCGCGGTAATTGACCGTCCGCTCATCCCGCCTGGCAATAACGTCCACATGTGTCCCCCTGTCCGAAAGCCCGGTAAATTCAGTCCGGTCATGGATCTCCGCTCCGCTCCGCAGCATGGCCCAGTGATCCGCGTACTTGCGGTGCAGGTGAGGCGTGGGACCACTGTCAAAATCCATGGAAATAGAACGCATACTGGGGAAATGGAACGTTACTCCGCTCGCCGAGGAAGGCGTATGCAGGATCTCTTTGGGAAGGGGTCCGAAATTCTCTATAAGGAACCTGTGGCCGCGCGGAGAAAGGATGCCGCTGCAGGGTTTATGGCGCGGAAGTTCCTTGCGTTCAATGGCCACGGTCTCGTAGCCAGCATCAACCAGGCGTTTGGCGCAAGCCGCCGCGGCCAGCCCCGTGCCGACTATAAGCGCGTCCACTTTACGCGTTCCGCCATGCAGTTCTTTTATCATCGCTCATCCATTGGCGCCAGTTCCGTGATATGTACGGTTTCAAGGCCCGACAGGTTCTTAAAAAGCGAAAAGTCTTCCATGTCTTCCGCCACAACCCGGTCCGGCCGGCGCTTGTGCAGTATCCAGCGGACCTGCTCCGCCGCGTCAACGCGGCCCGGCCCGGGACGGTTCCGCATGCCTGCCGCGCCGGTTGGGATCGCCGCGCGCTGGAGGCTTGTGTTCAGTCTGCAACCGGTCTCAAGACGCATCCGGTCGTAGAAATTAACCAGGCGATTGTAGTCTGCGTGATAGCCGCGGGGTTCAATAATATAGAGGTCGGTGGGTTTGATGGCCTTTTTTACGGCGGGACGCAGAAGCAGGGTCTCGCCAAGGCCCGCCACTCGCACGCTTGGCAGCCATTGACGCAGATGCCGATGCAGGAAACCATCGGCGGCAATTATATGTTTAACGCCGCGCATTGAAGCGATAAAGCGTGTTAATCGCCCAGGATCGGGCCTCATTCCGGCTTCCATATCGGCGGCCACCCCGGATATCTCCGTATCATCAAAGAGCATAAAGCCGCCCTGTTCAAACAGGCGCGCGGCGCGGCGCAGGATGTCCTCGTCCTGGCGCATGGCGGCGCCGGGAAAGAACAGTTTTACTGCGGCCCCGGTTACGGCCGCAGAGATTTTGTCCGACGTCCTGTGTTCCGCCGACGGTCGGCCGCTTTTATTCGCCAGGATCATCCTCAGTTCCATGGTAAGGCCGACAGTATCCACTCCAAAAGGGCAGACCGAGCCGCATGCCCCGCATAAAACGCAGGCCGTCAGGGATTCGCGCATATCCTCCGGCGCCCCTCCGTTCTGCAGGACGCGCATACGGCCGCAGACCGTAAGCATAACGTCGCGTGTCTGATTCCAGACCGGGCAGGTAAGCATGCAAACCCCGCAGCCGGTGCATTTTTCATAACCGGACTTTATACGGACGTTCAATAATTCCGCGATGGTTTCAGTCATATTTTCCGTCAGAATATCACGTCGGGGTTCAGTATCATAGCCGGATCGGCCGCCCGTTTCATGGCCAGGTGCCTGTCAACCACCTCATCCCCAAAGGCCCGCCGGATATAGCCCTTCATCATGCCGCCAAAACGGTAATAGCTGGTCTTCATTTCTACGCCAATGTCGTAGATCTCATTCTTGAACGCCTGCAGATAGTCGCGGCTGTAGACCGTGTCGCCCAGTATTGGCTCGAATTCGCACCCATAGGCGAAATCAACGGCGTCCGGCGGAATGCAGGAAAGCTCGTAGCGCTCGCGCCGGCCCGAAAGCTTTATGCCCACGCAGTAAAGGGTGTAGCGCAGGAAATATTTTTTACATACCGCGTTTCCGCGCTCAATAGCTTCCACAAATTTTTCGGAGCTGACGGCCAGATCCGGTATCACCATCTTTCTGCCGCCCCAGAATCTCCAGACCTGGTTTCCGAAAACCACCGCGCGGTCCACAATCCTGCCGTTTTCCATGTACTGGCTTGGGTTGAATGCCGGCTCAAGCTCCCGCTTGCGGCCCAGCAGGTAAAGCGCTTCACCGATTCGCCAGGGCCTGAGCGCGTAATGCCAGGCCATGCGCAGGGCGAAAACCGGCTCGCCGTGGCCGCGGAGGCGTTTGCGCCAGCTGGCAAAAAAAGCGCGTTCTCGCGCGTCCGAATCAAACGCCACAAGCAGATTCACGGCTTTGTCCATTATCGTGAGTATTCCGCAATAATCCGCCGCATCCTCCCGCACCAGCATCTGCATGTCTTCCATTGCCTCGCGTAAGGAGATGTAGTAAAAGTAACACATAGTTATGGGAGTGAATTTTCTGATGCGCATTGTGGCTTCGGTTATCACTCCGAACTGGCCATAGCCCAGCAGGACACGCTCGAAAACCTCCGGATTCATGGTTTCGGAACATTCCTTTATGTCCCCGGTGGGCGTGACCACCTGAAGAGAGACCGCCTGGTCGGCGCTGCAGCCCAGCCGAGGAGAGTTTACATCTATCCCGCCAACCGCCAGCGTACCTCCCAGGGAAGATGTCAGGTTAAGCGGCGCGGACAGATAATCCAGGCCGTCCCGGCGCAGTACCTCGGCCAAGGTATGCCAATAGATGCCGGCCTCGGCCCGGACCGTCATGTTTTCCGCATCCACCGATATAACTCGGCCCATTCCGCGCATATCAAGCTGAAGGCCGCCGAAGGCCACGGATTCTCCTTCCGTGGTAAGCCCTCCGCCTTTTATAGTCACGGGTACTCGGTGTATCTGGGCCTGTTTAAGAATAGCTGAAATCTGCCCGGCTGATCCGGCGAGCGTTACGCCGTGCGGCATACCGTAAGCCATGCCGCCGGAATCCGCAGCATAAACGCCGCAGGTTTGCCTGTTTTCACATACTTCTATGTTCTGGGCCCGCAGGGCTATAACGAACGGGTTCCAGCTATTGCCGTTCCACCGGGCCGGGTTGGTCTGCCGGCGTGGTATCCCCTTTAGAGAATCCGCCCCTACATAGTCAAGCGCGTCCGGGAACGAGGCATATGCGGTAGTCACAAAAGCACTCCTTTAGAACCTTTAATATACTCGATTCTAATAAATTACCGATCTATTTTAAAGATTAAAATTCTAAAATGAGAGCAGGAGAGGAATTTTCAAGTCGCGTTCTCGCTTGGCTCTATTTAATTCTGCACACGCCGCAGCGGTCGCATGTCCCGACGTGGCAGATATCCGACTCCTCTTCCTTGAGGCTAAGCATATACTCCTTGATCAGATACTCCTTGCGGATGCCGTGGTCTATGAAGTCCCAGGGGAGGACCTCATCCAATCCTTTGGGACGATACACGAAGAACCCCGGGTTGACCTCTGAGTGACGGAAGGCCTTTGACCAGTCCTCATTGAATCCATGGGCCAGCATGAGGATGGGACCCACCCTCCTGTCGCCCATTGAAAGAAGTGCCTGGATATAGGCCCATTTAGGGACATCGAAGGTGACCCTGACCCCTCCTTCCTTTGAAAGGGACTGTTTAAGCCATTTTTGTTTTTCCTTTAAACTCTCAACGTCCTCCATGGGAAACCACTGGAAGGGCGTAAAGGCCTTGGGTATAAAGCAGTTGACGCTCAGCATGATGCGGCCTATCTGTCCCCTTGACCTGGATTCCTTTACCATGTGGTGTTTGATGGATTTCACAAGATCGACGATCTCAGCAACATCCTCCCTGGTCTCTGTGGGCAGCCCGATAAGGAAATAGAGCCTGAGCGAAAATTCGCCGACCCTCGCTATCATCCTGACCGCATCCGTTATCTGATTATTGGTAAGATGCTTGTTGATGACCCTGCGAAGCCTCTCGGACCCTGCCTCAGGTGCTATGGCAAGGCTCTTCTGCCCGGTCCTTTTCAACTGTATGAGCATATCCTCTGTCAGCAGATCGGCCCTCAGGGATGCCACAGAGAAGCTGGCGCCCTTTTCTATTATATAACCCGATATATCCTCTATCCCAGGCGTGTCCAGTACAGATGCGCTCAGGAGACCGAACCGGTTGCACCCTTCCGATGCCCGATCCACGCAGTCTATGATCTCCTTCTTGTTTCGGACCCTCGGCGGCCTGTACACATACCCTGCTGCGCAGAAGCGGCACGACCTGGCACAACCCCTGCCCATCTCGATCAGCATCCTGTCGCCGAATTCCGTATCTGCCGTAAGGATACATGACCTGTTCACCGGATATCCTGACAAATCTTGGCGGGCCGACTCCACCCGCATGGGGATCTCTTTTTTTGCGGGTGTCCTGGCCTTGATCCTCCCGTCCCCTTTGTATTCAATGCGATAGAGGGACGGGACATAGGCATACCTTATATCTCTCGCAACTGTCTCCAAAAGCCTTTGCCTGTCACTATGCTGTTGTCTGATCTCCTTGAAGAGCTCGATAAACCCATCCAGGTTTGCCTCTGCCTCTCCCAGGAGGAAGAGATCGAAGACCTCGGCCAGAGGCTCCGGGTTGAGAAAAGAGGTGATCCCCCCGGCCATGACTAAAGGACTGGATCTATCCCTATCCGCTGAAAGCAGGGGAATTTTAGCCATATGCAGGATCTTCAGTATATTGGGAAAGTCATTCTCAAAAGAGAGGGAGAAGGCTATAATATCGAATCTCAGGAGGGGGGACTGGGATTCCAGGGAGATAAGGCCTTTTCCTGCCCCAAGATGGAGGGACATTTCCTGTTCTTCGGGCAGGAAGACCCTTTCCGCAACAACATCATCCTCTTCTGTTAAGAAGATCATATACTACCTGGAATCCCAGGTTCGACATGCCGACGCGGTAATGATTGGGGTAGACAAGGGCTACTGATATCCTTCCGCCCCAATCTTTCCGTATTGTCCCCTTTTCTCCGGCAAGCCTTGCCAGGTCAAAGGGAAACCGTCTTGTCCGACATCTAACGCCCTTAATCAATCTGCCTTTGCCCGCAGGAAGGTAGGATAATCAAGATCGTCCTTAAAGAATGCCCGTCTCAAAAATCCCTTCTTTCTTTCCACCGGCGCTCTCTCATCTTCATCAACGGGTTCCGGCGATTCCTTTTCTGCCTGTTTTTTTCTCACAAATGCCGGCGTCTCGTACTCATCTATGGCCTGGCCGTTCACCTTTACGGTCCATTTGCTTGTGGCCTCCTCCGGAGTTACATCCCTGAGCCTTACCACCTTCCTGTAGTTTTCCTTGTCTATGCCGGTGGCTATGACCATTATCTGGACCTCATCCCCCATGTCTTCCCTGAAGACCACACCCCAGAAGATCTCCGCGTCTTGGGCCACCTCTCCCTTGATGTAATTGCTCGCCACATCGATCTCCTCCATGGTGATATCGGGAGGGGCCGTAATGTTCATAAGGAGCCCCTTGGCCCCGCTTATGGAGATATCTTCGAGCAGGGGACTGTTAATGGCCTGCTGGGCGGCCTCAGATGCCCTATTCACTCCCCCGGCCCTTCCGGTCCCCATTATGGCGGTCCCCATCTCGGACATTACCTTTTTGACATCGGCGAAATCCAGGTTTATGAAACCGCTGCTGATGATCAGGTCCGAGATTCCCCTGACCGCGTTAAGCAGGACGTCATCAGCCTTTGTAATAAGATACTTGAACATGGCGCATTTATCGCCGATGGACTTCAACCGCTCATTGGGGATAACGATGAGGGTGTCCACGTCTTTTTTCAACTTATCTATCCCCGACAAGGCCTTCTTCATCCTCTTCTCGCCTTCAAAGAGGAATGGCTTGGTGACCACCGCTACAGTCAGGGCGCCGCTTGCCTTGCATTCGCGGGCGAACACGGGGGCCGCCCCGGTGCCGGTGCCGCCGCCCATGCCGGCCGTGATAAAGACCATATCGGCCCCGGAAACGGCGTCTCTAATATCGTTGACGCTCTCCTCGGCGGATAACCTGCCTATTTCCGGGTCGCCTCCGGATCCAAGACCTCGCGTTACGGTCGGTCCTAACTGCAACCTGCTGGAGCATGCCGAACGTTCCAGGTTCTGACTGTCCGTGTTGGCCGAAATAAACTCCACCCCCTTGAGGTCGGCGGCGATCATGTTGTTGATGGCATTGCCCCCGCCGCCCCCAACGCCGATTACCTTTATCTTGGCATTGTATTTATCTTTCCTATCCACAAATTCAAATTTCATGATGTCCCTCCTTCTATCTGTGCTTGATAAGGGTTATTTAGATAACATCCTTGAACCATTTTTTCATCTGATCAACTACCCGGCTGAATATGTTTGTGTCCCTGATTCTGAACTTTTTATCCTCATTGCGCCTTTTGGCGCCGTAGATTACAAGACCAACGGCTGTGGCGTACATCGGCTTATTTACCACCTCTACGAGACCGCCTATACCCTCGGGATATCCCACGCGGGAGGGCGCATTGAATATCTGTTCCGCTATTTCCGTAACCCCCGCGAGTTCCGCTGATCCCCCGGTTATTACAACCCCTGAATTAATCATCTCTTCATATCCGGAGCGGATCAGTTCATTCTGGATAAGAGTAAATATCTCTTCGACCCTCGGCTCCAGGATCTCTCCCAGTATCTGCCTGGGCAGGACCCTTGCCTTTCTGCCCCCGACGCCCGGCACCTCTATAGTTTCATCCTTTCCGATCATTGAGGTTAAGGCACACCCGTATTTTACCTTTATCTTCTCAGCCTCAAGCCTTGGCGTCCTGGTGCCGATGGAGATATCATAGGTCAAATTTTCTCCCCCGAGGGCCAGAACGCTTGTATGTTTGATAGCCCCTCTTGAAAAGACCGCCAGATCCGTCGTTCCCCCGCCGAAATCAACCAGGGCCACGCCAAGATTACGTTCCTCATCGGAGAGTACCGCCTCGCTGGAGGCCAGTGACTGAAGCACAATATCATGGACATCCAGCCCCGCCCTGTTGGCGCACTTGATGATGTTCTGGGCGGAAGTTACCGCTCCGGTTACAATATGTATCTTCGCCTCCATACGAACCCCGGACATCCCCAGGGGGTCCCTGATACCGTCCTGCTCATCTACTATAAACTCCTGTTCAAGGATATGTATGACCTCTCTGTCCATGGGTATGGCCACCGCGCTGGCGGCCTCGATAACCCTTTCGATGTCCTTTTTGGTAACCTCTTTTTCCTTGAGAGCTATCACTCCATGACTGTTAAATCCTTTGATGTGCCCGCCGGCGATACCCGCGTAGACAGAGCTTATTTCACACCCCGCCATAGTTTCCGCTTCCTCAATAGCCTCCTTAATGGAGTCAACGGTCTTTTCGATATTGATGACCACCCCCTTCCTGAGTCCCTCGGATGGATGGCTCCCTAACCCTATGATCTCAACCGCGTCATGGACTATTTCGCCAACCACGGCACATATCTTTGTTGTTCCGATATCCAGGCCTACAATAATATCACTCCCCATTATCCTATCCCCTTAATAAAAGAGTTAACCCGCATCGTTAAAAGAGACAACGACGCCATCCCTGTAATTGAGATCTATCGCCTTAACCATCTGCAACTGTCCTGTCTCCTTGAGATGGTTTGTGATCTTCTTCAGATCATCCTTTTTTACGTCCAGGTCACCGCTCCCCATCCTGATAACGGTCGGCAGAGAGATGGAATAAAGGGAGACATCACAGTCTTCGCTGATATGTATTTCGGAAAGCTCCCTATGTGACCATGCCCCTGTTTCTGTCCTGAAGAGATCAAGGACAATAGCCGCGGTCTTAAGCTGTTTGTCCCTTACCTTGGCGATTTTTGAAATTCCCGTTATGAGCGGATAATCCTTGTCATCCGCCTCTTCCACCTCCTTAAACACCGTGCCCGAACTATTCATATAAGCGAGCCTGTCCATGAGGACCATTGCCGTTACTCGCTCCTTCTCCGCCTTGATAATCAAAGTATGGGGAAATCGTTTCTCCAGTTCCACTGATCGGATCCACGGGTGTCTCTCCATCTTCTCCTTTATTTCATTAAGATTCATGGAGAGCATACTCGATCCTGAATTCAGCCCCGACAGCTCGATCAGTTCCTGTTTCATATCTTCATCAACGCCGGTTACGATAACCTGCTCCAGTTTGATATAAGGGGATGACACCAGGTATTCATAAAGATAGAGTAACAACAGGCTTAAGGAAATCATCCCTATCCCCAGGAGAAGGACCTTGAAAGACAGGGAACCGACAAGGCGAATAATCCTCCACGACCTTGAAGGATCATTAGAGTTCCGCCTCTTGACTGACTGTCTGTTTAATATGGAATCTCTCTTCATTTACCCACAACCTTTATCTCAGTCTCAAGAATGATTCCTGTCTCCTCTCTTACCTTATCGCGGGCCAGATTCATAAGCGCGACAATATCCGCTGCCTTGGCGTTGCCCGTATTCACTATAAAATTGGCATGCTTTGGTGAGATCATAGCGCCGCCGATCCTTGTCCCCTTCAATCCTGCTCTTTCGATAAGCCTTCCGGCGTAGTCACCGGGAGGATTTCTGAACACGGACCCCCCGCTCGGCAAATCAAGAGGCTGTCCCTGTTTTCTCTTTTTAAGATAGTCAACGATTCTCCCGGATATCTTATCCTTATGGTCTTTATCCAACTTGAATTTAACCCCATATATAACAGTTCCCTCTGGAATAGATGTCTTCCGATATGAAAAATCCAATTGCGAACCCGGCATTACGGCCGGTTCCCCCCTCCCTGACACTATCCGAACCTCCTCGACCATATCCCCGACCTCTTTCCCAAAGGCACCGGCATTCATAAAAACCGCTCCGCCCACACTCCCTGGTATCCCGGCAAGAAACTCCAAACCCGCAAAGCCTTCAAGGCCGCAATAAGACAACAGTTCCACGATTGCCAGCCCCCCTCCAGCCAATAGAATATTATCCTCGACACCGGCTTTCTCAACAACGGCCAGCCTCCCTTTAAGGATAATCACAACCCCCTCAATGCCTCCGTCCCTTACAAGGAGATTGCTGCCTTTACCGACGATCAGATAGGGAATCTCTTCATTATGGAGGTATGAGACCGTCTGCAGGAGGAGAGTCAATTCACTTGGAAAACAGACGGCCTCTGCTTTACCCCCAACCCGGAATGTGGTGTACTGGTCCATCGGGCAGTTGAACCCTATTCCTTCAGAAAGAATCCCGGCCAATTCCGATCGCTGTTTTTCATTCATGATAAAATCTTTGTTCTATCTCCTATCTCCTTACGCCTTAAACCGTATCCTTAGCCTCACGCCATACGCCCATCCTACTTAAGCCTTTCCAAAAACTCATCCCCCACACGGTATATATCCCCCGCGCCGAGTGTGACTACGGTATCCCCCGGTCTAACTGTCGATGACAGGAAAGACAGGATGTCATTGTGGTCTCTGCCGAGGTAGACATCCTTATGACCATGCTCCTTTATGCCTCGGTATAGCCAATCGGCATCAACCCCTTCAATCGGCCTCTCACCTGCCGGATATATAGGGGCGATGATAAGCACGTCCGCCTGGTTAAAGGAAATGACAAAACGGTCATACAAGGCCCTGGTTCGACTGTATCTGTGAGGCTGAAAAATGACGACCAACCTTTTTTCAGGCCAGCACTCCTTTGCGGTGGCCAGGGTGGCAATGATCTCAGCGGGATGGTGCCCGTAGTCATCAACAAGAACAACCCCGTTTTTCTCGCCCTTAACCTGGAAGCGTCTCTCCAGACCTCCCAGATTCGCAAGGCCTTTCCTGATTTGATCCATGTCCATATCGAACTCGATACCCACGGCTATGGCTGCCAGGGCGTTAAGTACGCTGTGATCCCCAGGCATGCCCACAACGACGCGGCCCAATGAACTCCCATGATGAATAACCTCGAAATCTACCGTTAACTTGTCTTTTTGGATATCCCTGGCCCTTATATCAGACTGTGAGGTCGTGCCGTACGTGACATAACTCTTTTTAAGACGGGGGATAATATTCTGTATCTCCTCATTATCCATGCATAGTATGGCTGTCCCATAAAAGGGTATCTTGTTTATGAAATTCACAAAGGCGGTCCGGATATTCTCCATGCTTCCATAGTAATCAACGTGTTCGAGATCGATGTTCGTCACCACTGCTATGGCTGGCGATAGGGCCATAAAGGATCCGTCGCTTTCGTCCGATTCCGCCACCAGGATATCACCCTGCCCCAGTTTGGCATTGGACCCTCCCCATATATTCAGTCTTCCTCCGATAACGACCGTTGGATCAAGATTACCAGCGGTCAAGATGGAGGCGATCATGGTCGTGGTGGTTGTTTTGCCGTGGGCGCCTGCGACGGCAACCCCGTATTTGAGCCTCATCAATTCCGCGAGCATCTCCGCCCTGGAGATTACCGGGATGCCCCTGTCATCCGCTTCCCTGATCTCAGTATTATCGACAGGCACGGCGGATGAATAGACAACCACATCAGCGCCTTCAATATTCCCCGGCCTATGACCGTTAAAGACCTTTCCTCCCAGACGGGCGATCCTTTCAGTGACCGGGGACGCCTTGATATCAGAGCCGCTTACGGTGTAGCCCAGATTAAGAAGGAGTTCGGCGATCCCGCTCATACCGATACCCCCAACGCCCACGAAATGAACATGTTTGACCTTGCCTAAGATCTTCATGACCAAGACATCATCCCTTCCAGCTTATCGACGATAACCTTTGCCGCCTCCGGTTTCGCCACTAATCGTGCCCTTTCACCCATCCTTCGCAGTGCGGGCCTGTCCTCCATATATCTCATCAGCAGGTCGGCCAGCCTTATCGCGCTCAGATCATCCTGTAAAAGCATCTCCGCCCCCCCTATCCCGGCCAGGGCTCGTGCATTGGCCTCTTGATGCCTGTTCGCAGCATATGGATAAGGTATCAGGATCGATGGTTTTCCCATGGCGGCCAGCTCGAAGACGGTGCCCGCTCCCGCCCTGCCCACGAAGATATCCGCATTGCGATAGGCCCCCGGCATGTCCCTGATAAACGGCATGATATCTCCCCGCAATCCCCTCCTTTGATATTCCTCAACAACCCGGTTAAAATCCATTTCCCCGGTTTGATGAATAACAAGCGGATATATTCCCCTGTCCTTAAGTATCCCAAGGGCCTCTAAAAAGGCCTTGTTTATGGCCGTCGCCCCCTGACTCCCGCCGGTTACGAGGATAGTAAATCTTTTTTCATTCTTTATATCCTCTTTCTTTTCCGTAAGAAATCCGCTTCGGATCGGATTTCCTGTCAAAAAGACTGCACCTGCCGGAAAATATGCCCTGCTCTCTTCAAATGAGATAAAGACCATGTCCATGATCCGGCACAACAACCTGTTCGTTAATCCGGGAAACGAGTTCTGTTCATGAATTGCCCCGGGTATTTTCATAAGCCAGGCCGAGAGGCATACAGGCCCGGCGGAATAACCTCCTACCCCGAGTACAAAGTCCGGTGAAAATCGCTTTATGATATTAATGGATTGGATAAGGCTGTATGGCAATTTGAATATTGCTTTCATAGCCTTCCACCATCCTCGTCCCTTAATGCCCTCCACACTGATTGTCATCTGTTCAAACCCGGCGTCTGCCAGGATATGCGATTCTATATTAGTACCCGCGGTCACGAAAATGATCTCCGCCCCAGGGTATCTAGCCAGTATCTCCTTAGCGACGGCCACTCCCGGGAAGAGATGTCCCCCTGTCCCGCCTCCGGCGATAATTACCCTGATGCCATTTCTACCCTTCTTTTTTGTCCCCATTACCGGGTCCCTTACACCGTGTACTTTATGAACGTATACCTTACACCCTTCGATTTGCTATACTGATGATCTGTGATGCACGCATGTCGTGACATATCATGCTCACATCCCCAATTATCTGCATATCTCACATCACATATTCAACTGCGCCCTGCCTACCCCGTATAAAACACGTAGCCTGTTTAACTCGGGGCGCCTTTCGCCTTACTCCTCACGCCTCATGCCTTACTCCTCGCCGAAATGCCCAACAATATCCCTATACTCACAAGATTTATCACCAGGGATGATCCTCCATAGCTGAGCAAGGGAAGCGTCAACCCCTTGGTGGGCAGCAGACCCATTACAACGCCCATATTTATTATGACCTGAAGTCCGATAAATGTGCTGATGCCCATAGCGAGATAGCTGCTGTAACTATCCGTCGCCTCGAGCGCTATCTTTATCCCCCGCATGATCAATACACTGAAGAGTATGATTATTGCGATTATGCCCAAAAGGCCAAGTTCCTCGGCAATTATGGACAATATAAAATCAGTATGGGGCTCAGGCAGATAAAGGAGTTTCTGTTTGCTGTTGCCGAGTCCCACCCCAAGGATCCCCCCTGACCCGAATGCCAGAAAGGAATGGATAATCTGGTAGCTGAGCCCCTGTGGATCATCCCACGGATGGAGAAATGCCCACCATCTATTCATCCTGTAATCCTCCCGCCAGATGAGCCAAAACAATGTGGAAAAAGACACAAGAACCATGGGTAAAAGGTATAGAAAATTAAGGCCTCCGACAAAAAGGATTATCACAAGCCAGCATCCGATGATTGCCGTGGTGCCAAGATCCGGCTGGAGAAGGATCAGTAACATGAAGGCGCCGACTATGATAATGTGGGGTAACAGCCCTTTTGAAAAACTGGACATGTCGGGACCCTTTTTTGAAATGGAATAGGCGATATATATGGCAAGGGACAACTTGGCCAATTCCGAAGGTTGAATGGAGAAACCGCCGATTATCAACCATCGGCACGCCCCTTTCACACTTTTTCCCATCCCGGGGAAAAAGATCATTATAAGGAGGATAAGACTGAGGATCAGCATGGGATAGGCCATTACGCGATACAGGCTGACCGGAATATTTTTCGCTATTACCAGGAGGCAGATACCCAGAAGCCCGAAGGATGCCTGCCTCCTTAGGTAAAAATAGCTGTCTCCCAACTCATGCTCGGCGAGAAAGGAGCTCGCGCTGTATATGGCTACCAGTCCCATGCCTAACAACAGTATGGTCGGAATAAGGATTAGGTAATCATATCCTCCCTGGTTTTGCCCTTTAATGGACATTATCGAGACCCTTTACCTCCTCCCTGAAAACCCTCCCTCGATGGCCGTAATCTGAAAACATGTCAAAACTGGAACATGCCGGGGCCAGAAGCACCACATCATTGGCATCCGCCGTTGCAAAGGCCTTGGAAACGGCCTCTCCCATGCTGTCCGCAAGGTCAAATGGGATAATCCCCTCAAATGACCTTGCCATAAGATATTTCGCTTCACCTAAAAAGATCGCCTTTTTAACCCTGCCTTCCGCGGCTTTTACGAGGGGCGAATAATCCCCCCCCTTATGTCTACCACCTGCAATAAGGATCAGGGATTTATCAAAAGTCTGTACAGATCTCACCGCTGCGTCCACGTTAGTGGCCTTTGAATCATCGTAGAAATCAATTCCGCCGATACTGCCGACCAGTTCAATCCTGTGCGGAAGACCTTTATAATCCTTAATAGACCCCCATATCACTTCAGGCTTAAGCCCCAGTGCCAGACCGGCCAGGACCACTCCCATAAGATTTTCAAGGTTATGTCTGCCAGGGATGGAAAATTCTTCAATATTAAAATAACACTTTTTCTTTCCCGGCAGACGGGCAATCATCCTCTTCCCATCCAGAAAGGCATTCCGGCCCTCTCTCTCTTCTATCCCATAGCGAAGTACGGTAACCCCCCCCTTCGGCCGGAAGCAGGACAACCTTTGATCATCGTCGTTTAATATGGCGTAATGGCCCGGTCCCTGGTTCTGAAAGATCTTCAATTTGGACTGCACATAGGCCTCATAATCGGGATATCTGTCCAGATGATCGGGAGTAATATTCAATAAAAGAGAGACCACGGGACAGAACTGTTCCATAGTATCCAGTTGAAAACTGCTCACCTCAACCAGCACATAATCGGCGACTTGACCTCCCGCAACATAATCCATGAGGGGTGTCCCGATATTACCTCCTAAAAAGACGGTCGCCCCTGAAGCTCTGATCATGGATTCTAAAATAGTTACTACGGTAGATTTTCCATTTGTTCCCGTCACGGCCACGACAGGCGTATCAAAGAGCCGACCTGCAAGTTCCATCTCGCCGATGATCAATATCCCTTTATCTCTGGCGGCCTTTAAAGGGTCTATCTCGAGCGGCACACCCGGACTGACAATTATCATATCCTGGTTAACAAACGTCTCTATGCTGTGTCCTCCTGTTTCAAGTTTCGCCCCCAGTTTAACCGCCTCGTCATACAACTCCCCTTGAAGCTCGCCTTTTGGCCGGATTTCCCCGATTGTGACATCGGCGCCCTCCTTTATTAACCATCTTGCGGCCGATAGGCCCGATCTCCCCAGACCTACGACCAGGATCCTCTTTTTAAGAAACTCCATCTCTTTGTCAGATCTTTCAAAAAATAATGATAAATATATCTTTCATAAATCATGCTCAGTCTTTTTGAAAACCCCTCGCTTAACCCGAAGTCAATCAGGCGACAATAGACATGCAAGGGATTTGCAATATGCTGAACCCATGTATTATTGACCTTCATAATCCCTATCATCCCCCTGCTTAGCGCAACTTGAGTGTGCCAATGGATAATAGCGCCAGGATGATCGCTATAATCCAGAAACGAACGGTTACCTTGCTTTCGGGCCATCCCTTCAATTCAAAGTGGTGATGGACAGGAGCCATGCGAAATATCCTGTGCCCGCCGGTTATCTTAAAATAGGCTACCTGAAAAATAACTGAGAGTGCCTCAAAGACGAACAATCCTCCTACCAGGATCAGGGCCAGTTCCTGTTTTGTTATTACCGCCACCGTTCCAAGGGCGGCGCCGAGCGGGAGCGATCCCACATCACCCATAAAGACCTCTGCAGGATATGCGTTGTACCAAAGAAAGCCCAGACCTGCGCCAACAATGGCCCCGCAGATTACGGACAGTTCCCCGCTTCCTACAACGTGCGGTATCAGAAGATATGAAGCGAACTCTGCATGGGAGGATAGATAGGAAAAGATCAGATAGGACATAAAGGCAATAATGATAGGCCCTATTGCCAATCCATCCAGCCCATCTGTGAGATTAACGGCGTTTGAGGCCCCAACTATGATAAATGCGGCGAAGGGTATATACCATAATCCCAGGGAAGGATGGATATTCTTGAAAAAGGGGACATTCAGTCGGGAATCAAATCCGGGATAGATCTCCAGGACAATCGCTACGGCCAGCGCCACAAGGATCTGGAACAATAATTTAGTCTTGACTGTGAGCCCATGGCTGTTTTTCCGATTCATTTTAAGGGTGTCATCTATAAAACCTATTAATCCGAAACAAAAGATTGTAAAAATCATCAACCATGCATAGATATTTAATTCCCCCCACATGACTGAGGATATGATAATAACCGGCAGAATAATGCAGCCGCCCATTGTGGGGGTGCCGGCCTTGGTCACGTGATTGGGCGGACCGTCCTCTCTAATATATTGTCTGACCTGCATGGATCGCAGTTTCTTTATCGCCCATCCTCCGAAGAAGAAAAAGAGCACAAGAGAGGACAGGGCAGAGAGGATTATCCTGAATGTTATATACCTGAAGACATTCAGCCATGAATAATCCATGTGTAAGAGATATAAAAATTTACTCAGCATTTCCCAACCTTCTCTCTTTCAGGCCTTGAAAGACCTTTTCAAGGCCTATTTTTCTGGAGCCTTTCAGGAGAATCAGGTCTCCTTTTTCTACGGCGTCTCCAATTTTTTGCGCCATATCCTGATGAGATTCCGCCTCTACTGCCCTTTCAGGAGGCAAGCCCTTTTCCAACGCCCCTTTCAGCATCTCCCTGGCGTGATCCCCCATCGCGAAAAGATACGAAGCGCCAAGTTCGGCAACCATGCCGCCTGCCTCCAGGTGAGATGAGACTGTCTCCTCTCCAAGCTCCATCATCTCTCCCAATCCCACAATCAGCCTCCTCCGGCCGCCCGCCATCTCCCTTATTGAATCAAGGGCCGCCCTGAGCGAAGAGGGATTTGAATTATAGGTGTCATCCACCAGTATAACGTCATCGGGAAGCGAAAAAGGCATAAACCTTCCCCTTATACCCTCAAAGCTGCCGAGCCCTGCGACAATATGCTCAAAGGTCTCTTCCATGCATACGGCAATGGCGGCCGCGGCCAGCGCGTTAAAGATGTTCTGTCGCCCCGGGACCTTAATCCTTACCGGCACGGAGTTCCCATGGTACCGAAGATCAAAGGAACTCCCTTCCCATCCCAAACTTTTTATCTTATCGGCCCTGATCTCATTGCCCGCCCCGAGACCATAGGTTATTATCTCTCTTTTAAACCTTGACGCCTCCTTCATAAGAAGGTCATCATCGCCATATAAGATTACCCGGCCCTCATCGGAGATCTTTTCCAGGAGCTCCGCCTTTGCCCTGGCGACACCCATGATGTCACCCACGCCTTCCAGGTGCACCCTTGCTACATTGGTGATGAGGCCGATATCCGGGTCGGCTATCTCTGTCAATCGACCGATCTCGCCGGGCCGGTTCATCCCCATCTCCAGTACCGCCCTGCGGTCTTTCCTTCCCAGTCGCAGCAGGGTTAGCGGCAGCCCTATCAGGTTGTTCAGGTTCCCTTCATTCTTCAGGGTCCTGGCGCCCAGGCCCAGGATATTGGCCGTCATCTCTTTGGCTGTGGTTTTCCCTGAGCTTCCCGTGATGGCCGCCACGAAGATATTGTGTTTATGTCTCCACCAGCCTGCCAGATCGCCGAGGGCCTTCAGCGTATCCTGTACCTCAATTATTGCTGTCTCGCTATTCGCGGATATCCCGGTCTTCCGACCCTTTTCTATAACGATAGCGGAAGCGCCCCCTTCAACGGCCTTTCCCACAAAATCATGGCCGTCATATCTCTCACCCCTCAGGGCCAGGAAAAGCCGGCCTGGTTCTATCTCTCTTGAATCAGTGCTGACCCCGGTCAGAATCAATCCAGCCGTCCCGGAGATCAACTCCCCTCTCAACGGTTTAATAATCTCTTCGGCGGTTATCTCTCCCCATTCGGCAGTCATAGTCATTTATCATTTATCATTGAGCATTTATCATTTGTCATTTCTGCATTCTTCATTCTTCATTCTGAATTCTTAATTCTTAATTCATCATTCGTCATTAATCATTGATCAATGTTCAATGATAAATGATCGATGATCAATTGCCCTCTGCTGCCCGGACAACCTCCTTCCTGTCATCAAAAAACCTCTTTTCCCGCCCAATAATCTGATAATCCTCATGACCCTTTCCGGCAATCAAAACCAGGTCTTTTTTATTTGCCATTGAAATGGCCTTTTCTATGGCCTTATGTCGGTCAACCTCAATGAAATAGGCCGGCTTTTCGGCTCCGATACATATTGACCATTCCGCCTTGGCTAAACCGGAACTTTGAACCCCCTCTTCTATCTGCCTGACAATAGACTCGGGATCTTCGTTGCGTGGATTATCTGAGGTGATAATTACGATATCGCTGTTTTTACCCGCACAGATGCCCATCTCATATCTCTTCCCCTTATCCCTGTCGCCGCCGCAACCGAAAAGTGTAATCAATCTACCCTCTGTCAGGGGACGGAGGGTCTCCTGGGCCTTCAGAAGGGCGTCCGGCGTGTGGGCATAGTCGACCACTACGGTCAGGTCTTTTCTATTTTTCACTAATTCCATGCGGCCCGGCACCGCCTTTAATCTTTTTATCCCTTCAACGATCCTGTCGAGATCGATACCCAATGAGAGGGAGGCAGCGGTAGCGGCAAGGATATTGTAGAGATTTATTCTCCCTATAAGAGATGAAGTGATCTCTGCCTTTCCGGCAGGGGTTATGAGCCTGGCCTTTAACCCGGTCTTATCGGTTGATATTGAATCCGCACTGAAGTCCCATTTCCTGTCAAGTCCATATGTAAGTACCTCGGCGCTGCAAATGGATGCGAGTTCCTTACCTCTGGGATCATCCATATTAATAACAGCTACGCCTTTTCGCCTGCCCTTCTTAAGGACACGGAAAAGGCAGGCCTTTGCGTTAAAATATTTTTCCATGCTATTATGGTAATCGAGGTGATCCCTGGTAAAATTCGTAAACACGGCCACCCTGAAAGGACAATCTGCAGTCCGTCCCTGGTCAAGGGCATGAGAGGATACCTCCATTACCACGTGGGTCGCCCCTTCATCTTTCATTTCTCTTATGAGCCGCATGAGGTCTAACGATTCCGGTGTCGTAACAGGCGAAGGACGACTTTTCCCCTCGAAACGGGAATTGATGGTCCCTATCACTCCCGGTCTTGCGCCCGCTGCGGAGAGTATTGACTCAAGGATATAGCTTGTCGTTGTCTTTCCGTTAGTCCCTGTAATTCCTATAAGCTCCACTTCATCACATGGATTTTCATAGAATCGAGCAGCAAGTTTTGAAAGGGCACTCCCTTGAATCAGGGACCAGTATCTTTGAGGCCTCGCCATAGGACTCCCTGAATTCCTCTGCCACAAGCGCCACAGCACCCTTCCTGACTGCGTCATTCAGGAATTCATGTCCATTTTGAGAATAGCCCTTGATCGCAACAAACAGGTCTCCCTGCTGAATCCGTCGCGAGTCGTAACACAGTCTTTTTATCTCTAGCCCGATGTCGCCATCGAGATCATAATCAGGAAGCCCTTCTAGTAATTGACCCAGTTTCATTGTTGTCCTTAAATTCAAGGTATTATGGTTTAAGGTGTACGGTATATGGTTTACAGGAATATGGTGTTAAGGTCTTACGCGCTTATTCTGTACAACTTATACCTTACGACCTTACGACCTTACTCTCTGCTCCTCTGCTCCTTACGCCGGGGGTCTAAAACTCACCTTTACCGATGTTATCCCATCAAGCGGGCAACCCGGACCCGGTTCCTGCTTTATGGCCATACCACTGCCCTCTAGCACTACATCCAAGCCAAGGTCATTTCCCCGTTTCAAGACCTCTCTCATTGTCTGGCCCCGGAAATCCGGCAACAGATTAGCGTCTTCTATCAGGACAGGCTTATTTGGACTTTCGGAATTATCCGGCCTTAACCCTTTTATTGTCTCGACCAGTTTTATTTCCGGATTTACCCTCATGCTATTTAGCGCCCATTTGCCCACCTCCCTGAAAACCGGACCTGCTACCGTACCGCCATACACAACCCCTTTCGGTTCATCGATCATCACAAGGATCACCAGTTTTGGATTTTTCACCGGCACAAATCCGACAAAGATGGCCACATAATCCTCATCGGAATACTCCTTTGTCAAGGAATTGACCTTCTGGGGAGTGCCGGTCTTTCCGGCGACCCTGTAACCTGTTATAGCTGCAAGAGGGGCAGTCCCTCTCTCACTGACAACACCTTCCAATATGCCCGTGACCTTTTGAGTTATCTCCTCTGACATCACCCTCCTTACCATCTGGGGATGAAATTCCTTTACAACCCGACCGGATTCATCGGTCATGGCCTTGACTACATAAGGCTTCATCAGCTTGCCTCCATTGGCAATAGCCGCCATCGCGTTGACAAGCTGGAGAGATGTCACCGACATGCCCTGGCCAAAAAAGATAGTGGACTGGTCGACAAGATTGGTGGATTCAGGGGATCTGACTGTACCCCTGCCTTTCTCCGATCAGATTCTATTCCTGTCTTTTCGCCGAAGCCGAATTTTTTCAGATATTCATAATATTTACTATAGCCAAGCTCCTGACCCATCTTGAGGGCCCCAATATTGCTGGATAATATGATGATATCGGAGACGCTCAAGGTCCCGTATTTTTTCGTGTCATGTATTATACGGTCTGCAACCTGGTATTCCCCGTTTTCACAATAAAACTTTGTGTTGGGGGCAACTATATTCTTGTCCAGGGCCGCCGCCAACAGAAAGGCCTTGATCGCGGACCCCGGCTCATAACAATCCGTGATCGTGCGATTTCTCCATTGATTAGGACTGTATTCCCTGAAGATGTTCGGGTTAAAGGATGGGGCTACCGCCATAGCCAGGATCTCTCCTGTTTCAGGGTCCATTATCAAACATTGACCGCTCTTCCCCTTGGCCTTTTCTACGGCCTCCTCCAGGGCCTGCTGGGCCTTATACTGGATATCCTTGTCAATGGTCAGGATAAGGTTGTATAGATCCTGATTCTTGCCGGAGTCCGGATTGCTTATAAAAAAAGGCCTCCCCAGTGCATCAACCATCTGGACTAAGATCTGCTGAGGGCCGGTCAGTTTCTCATCATACCTCTTTTCAATACCCTCCAGATCCCTGATTGTCCGACCCGACAAAACCCAAGAGGTGCCCGGCAATGTCCCTGCCGGGATAGTAACGCCCACTCTCCGAGGTAAATCCCACACCGTTTAGCCCCAGCGCCTTAACCTGTCTGATCTTTTCCGGCGATAATCTTCTCTCAATCCATACAAAAGTGCTGTTTCTCTTCAGTAGAGAAAGGATGCTGCTTTGAGACACATCCAGATGCAAGGCCAACTGGCCGGCGGTCTTGACCTTATCCTTTATGAGGTTGGGGTTAGCGTAGATTGAACCCACCTCCACGCTTACCGCCAGTTCATGCCCTTCCCGGTCATAGATTGTGCCCCTTTTAGGCAGCAGCTTTACTACGTCATTGTAACCCGCGCGAGCTATGGCATCTAATCTTTCCCTTTCAAAGACCTGGAGCTGTAAGGCCCTTAACAGGATGGTCGTCAGTCCACATAAGAAAAATATGGCAACAAGATAGATTCGAATCCTGATCCATTTTTTATCGTTGACCTTCATGGCAAGATAATGATCTGTTCCGGCAATGCGTCTTTTAGTCCTAAGGCCCTAGCGGCCGCCTCCAGGTTCTGAGGGGATTTTAAAGTGGCCATCTCAACCTTCAGCTTTTGGTTCAGATCCTTAAGGGTTAATTCATCCTGCTGCAAACGACTTAAGTCGAAACCTATCTGTGTGCCTTCATAGTTGGACCAGACATAACCGATACCGCTCCCCATAAACAGCACGAGCATAAATGTTATGAGGATGATTTGGCGATTGGTAAAGTAGAACCTGTTTTTTTTGACTCTGGAATTGTTTATATTGATACCTGTGCGGGTATTTCGCCTTCTTTCCAACTCAGATGGTTTGCTGGGTCTTACCATCTTAGATCCTTTCTGCAGCCCTCAGAATAGCGCTGCGTGCCCTCGGATTATCTTGAATCTCGATCTTTCCGGGTTTAATCCCCTTTTTATATATCCTCCTGAAAAGGGGTTGCTTGTCACAGGAGCATTCGGGAAGGTCCGGGGGACAAATACACCCCTTCTCCCAATCCGCCATAGCCTGTTTGACAAGCCTGTCTTCAATGGAATGATATGTTAAAAAGACCATCCTTCCCCCTCTTTCTATCAGGGACGGGGCCTTTTCCAGAAACAGTTTAAGATTTTCTAACTCCCTGTTTACCGCGATCCTCAGCGCCTGAAATGTTCGTGTAGCAGGGTCCTTAACTCCCGGATACCTTGAAGGAGGGATTATGGACCGAACCAGATTCGCGAGTTGAAGGGAGGTTTTTATAGGGTTTTTCCTGCGTTCCCTGTCAATTGACCTTGAGATCGATACGGCCCTCTTTTCTTCACCATAATCCCTCAATATCTTTTCGATCTCGGCCGCCGGAAGACCGTTTATAAGTCCTTGGGCGGTTATTGCGTCGCTCAGGTCCATCCGCATATCCAGTGGTTCATCCCTGTTAAAACTAAACCCCCTGCCCGAGTGATCAAGTTGATAGGAAGACATCCCCAGGTCGAGCAGTATTCCCATAGCCATCCCAACCCCGAAATCCCGAAGGACCACATCTAACTCGGTGAAATTTGCCTTGATGAAAGCCACCCTTGCACCCAGGTAACCTAATCGTTCCCTGGAAATCCTGATGGCCTCCGAATCTTTATCCACGCAAATCAGACGCCCTTCCTCGGATATATTCCTGACGATCGCATCGCTGTGTCCGCCGCTGCCGACCGTTCCATCTACATATATCCCACTATGGACGGTAACGAGAGACCTTATAACCTCATTAACCATAACCGGTTGATGAGGGTATTCCAAATCCTGCACCTCTAGATGCCCAGTCCGGAAAGGGCCTGGCTGGCCTCATGGAAACTGCCCATGGCCCGCTGAAATTCTTTCTCCCAGCTCTCCCTGTCCCATATCTCGAAGAGTTTTAACTCTCCTATAAGCACCACCTCTTTTTTCAACCCCGCTATCTCTCTCAGGTCGGGAGGTAACGTGATCCTCCCCTGTTTGATAGGACACTCCTGTGCGCCTGAAATGAAATAGCGGCGATAGGTGTTGACAGAGATGTCCATCAAGGATAGACTTGCTGCCTTCTCTTCGATAATTCGCCAGTCATCCTTGGCAAAGGCCCATAAGCAGTTGAGGTGGTTAGTAACCACAAGACAGGATTCTTCCTTGTGTTTCAAGGCCTCCTTGAAACGCGCCGGGATGGCTAAGCGCCCCTTCTCGTCAAGGGTATGTCGTGATCGTCCTCTAAACATGGGCATTTGGATTTAACACTTTATGTCACTTTCTATCACTTTGTGACACATTTTATCGCAAAATCCATGTTTGTCAAGGGAAAAATATAATTTTTCTTCTAAATTCTGTATGTTGTGGAATCTCGATCATGAATGTACAATTACTTGATGGAGGTGTTGAATATTTATCTAAGATCAGGATTATCAGGCCAAAAGAGATTTGGTATTATCGGATTTAAATCAATGAAAAAACCTTACCAGGCCTCAAAAATTTCTATATATCAGGGCAGTGGGTCGAGCCTGGCGGCGGGCTGCCGACCGCAATCCTGTCAGGAAGAAATGTCACAGATCATCTGCAGGGAAGATAAAAAGATTTTCCAGGCATCAAAATAATGTAAACTTTTAACTCTCTATAAAAGATTCAGGATGGTGCTCGGGAATCTCTTGAAAGGGCCGAAGGCTTGATACAGGGAGTCTTGGATTGCGTAACAACATATCTGGCGGGCGTGGTAACTACCGCCAGTAATATGCCCGAAGAAGATATCCTGAATTACTAAAACGAACTCTCTCCGCCCGCCTGGTTGGCAACAAAGATCGCTTTACCAATATAGCCATTCGGCCCTGTAAAGAGATTGCTGAGACCCATCCTGTATCCTTGAACCCTTGGATAAACAACAATCAGCCCGGCATACAGAGGAGGGCCTTGATCTTTGTCTCAAAAAAATTGGCCGCAAATGCCGGTCTTATTACCATGGCCGTGTCGGCCCCTTTCCCGCTTCCGCCGACGGCGACTATATCTTCATCAGGGGTGATAAAGCCATGCTCGGCAGCCATCACGCTAATCTCCACGCAGACCTTTACGCCCTGGGAGAACATACGAAGCGTGTCTGAAACAAGGTTGAGCGGTATGAAGCCGCTCTTGTACTTCCCCTCAAAACCCCTTTCCACCCCGCTCAGGGCATGAAGGCCCCTGACAATCCGGATATCCTTGGCAATAAGAGAATCCCG
>CAVZMS010000108.1:0-17556 GCA_963776085.1 uncultured delta proteobacterium | reverse complement strand
ATACACCCATCCCTAAAAACTTTAACTCACGGGAATGTTCTTTCGCAAGGATTATCATCCTCGAGGAAAAGGTTATAAATTCATCCTCTTTTTTAAGGAGTTCTTTGCGAGATATCTTTGCTGGTGTCATGTTTAATACTTTTTTAATACTTTCTTTATTATGATTATCTCCAAATTAGTTGATCGATGATCAGGATTCAAGGATTCTAGAACCAAAAAAGTCTATGACTAAAATCCATATTAGCTGCGAAATCCTAAACTTAGATCGCTGAGTCTCTCTAACAAATGCCGTATATTCAGTCAAGGAAAAAGAGTTATATTTCCATATACCTTGACAGATAGTTGTGTGGTCTTTAGTATAGCAACAAAACAAAAGATCTGATAAATGAATATACCCGTGGGACGCTAAATTAATATTAGCAGCAAAAACCTAATCTGATAATGCGGGCCCTAAGGAACGAGTGAAATGGAGAATAAAAAATGTCTAATGTCGTAGTTGTGGGAACACAATGGGGAGACGAGGGAAAGGGAAAGATCGTTGATATCCTGGCATCCAGGGCAGACCTTGTAGTGAGATTCCAGGGCGGGAATAATGCCGGCCATACACTTGTTGTTAACGGTGAGCAGACTATCTGCCATCTTATACCTTCGGGTATCCTTCATAAAGATAAAAAATGCCTGATCGGAAACGGGGTCGTGGTTGATCCGGAGGTGTTGTTGGAAGAGATCCGGACCCTGACGGGAAAAGGTATTTCCGTCACGGCTAAGACGCTTTCTTTAAGTGAAAAGGCCCACCTTATTATGCCGTACCACAAGGCCTTGGACCTGGCCAGGGAAGCGGCCAGGGGCAAAGAAAAGATAGGCACAACCGGCCGTGGGATAGGGCCATGCTATGAAGACAAGGTTGGAAGAAGGGGGATCAGGGCTATTGACCTGCTCGATCCCAAGGCCCTTGAAGAGAAGATCAGATCAAATCTCGAGGAGAAAAATTTTCTCCTCTCTAAATTTTTCGGCGCCGATATTTTGGAATTTCAGCCTATATATGATAACTATTTAGAAATGGCGGATAAGATAGGCCCTTTTATCTCAAATGTCTCTTTGGAAATAGAAGAGGCTGCAAGAAAAGGGGGAAAGATACTCTTTGAAGGGGCCCAAGGCACACACCTTGATATAGACCATGGGACCTATCCGTTTGTAACCTCCTCCAACCCGGTATCAGGGGCCGTGTGCACCGGGGCCGGTGTAGGGCCAGATAAGCTTCATCACATTGTGGGCATTGTAAAGGCCTATACAACTCGGGTAGGGGCAGGCCCTTTTCCTACGGAGCTTATGGATGAAACAGGTGTCTATTTACAGGAGAAAGGAGTCGAATTCGGTGCTACGACCGGTCGACGTCGAAGGTGCGGCTGGCTTGATTTGGTGATGTTGCGGGATTCCATCCGCTATAATGGCCTTACAAGCATTTGTGTCACGAAGCTGGATGTCCTGACCGGTCTTGACAAGGTCAGGATATGTGTGGCCTATGACCTTAACGGTGAAAGAATCGACCACATACCGGCGGATCTAAAAACGCTTGCCCAATGTGAGCCCATCTTTGAAGAATTTCCCGGGTGGAAGCAAGAGATATCCCAAGCCGGGAACATGGATCAATTGCCTGGAAAAACGAGGGATTACCTTGAACGGATTGAGAAGATAAGCGATGTTCCTCTTTCTATTGTTTCCGTAGGTCCCAGGAGGGAGCAGACCATAGAGCTGATGGATCCGTTTAATTAGAGGTAATATCTCCGCTATCCTCTCCTAATCATTGAGATAAAAACACAAGGATTTAGTAATATGAACGATATGTTGCACGTGTCCTGCATGTCCATGGGGGTCTCTTTTCAGAGGTGAAGAAATTATTTTCCAGTGAACCTGCACCAGGGATGTCGTCAGGCGGACGGCTAAGTTCCGGGTAAATAACTAATCCTCCTTTGTGGTTAATCTGGCTGGAAGCCCTCCGTCCGCCTTATGCTAAGAGTAATACAAATATCGGGCAATGATCATTTCTTCGCCTCTGAAAAGAGACCCCCGTGGGACATCTCTGCACCAACAATTTTGAAAATGTATAGACTTTTGAATGTTACCAAGGTATTTATTCCATCATGAGTATTTATGATAAAAAATATGATGTAATCGTGGTCGGAGCGGGTCACGCCGGATGCGAGGCTGCGCTTTCCGCTGCCCGTATGGGACACCCTACATTGCTCCTGACCATTAATCTTGACCACATAGCGGCCATGAGCTGCAACCCCGCCATAGGCGGGCTGGCCAAGGGGCATCTGGTTAAAGAGATTGACGCCCTGGGCGGTGAAATGGCCAAAACCGCTGACCTGACAGGCATCCAGTTCAGACGCCTAAACACCCGTAAGGGTGTGGCTGTTCAGGGTTCAAGATCCCAGAATGATCGGGATCTTTACAGGAGGCGGATGAAATCGGTCCTTGAGGCCCAGCCTAACCTGGACATGAGACAGGCAATGGTTGACGGTCTTCTCGTGAAAGACGGAAAGGTACATGGAGTAGAAACCGACATACATGAAAGGTTTTTATCAAAAACCGTTATTCTCACGACCGGGACATTTCTAAGGGGCCTGATACATATAGGCCTTGACCACTTCCCTGCCGGACGAATGGGCGACCCGCCGTCCACCCTTCTATCGGAACAGCTCGCCCGTCTGGGGTTTGAGATCGGGAGACTAAAGACCGGGACAACCCCACGCCTTAACGCTAAGACCATAGATTTTAAAGGTCTGGAAATTCAGCACGGTGATGAACACCCGAGGCCGTTCTCATTTACTACCGATAGGCTGCTGTTACCGCAGGTTCCGTGTCATATTACCTACACGAATGAAAATACGCACGGCATCATCAGGGAAGGCCTGGAAAGATCACCTCTTTATAGCGGCATCATAGAGGGCGTGGGGGCAAGATACTGCCCTTCCATTGAGGACAAGGTCGTCCGTTTTGCGGAGAGAGAAAGACACCAGATCTTCCTGGAGCCTGAGGGTCTGGATACCAATGAGGTTTATCCCAACGGGCTTGCCACGAGCCTGCCCGTGGATATCCAGATAAGGATGGTAAGGTCCATTCCAGGCCTTTCAAATGCCGAGATCCTAAGGCCGGGATATGCCATAGAATATGATTATATAAATCCCGTGCAGTTAAAGCCCACCCAGGAAACCAAGCTCGTGGAAGGCCTCTTCCACGCGGGACAGATTAACGGGACATCCGGGTATGAGGAAGCGGCGGCCCAGGGATTGCTGGCAGGCATTAACGCGGTCTTAAAGGTAAGGGGAGATGAACCTCTAATCCTATCGAGGTCGCAGGCCTATGCAGGGGTGCTTATAGATGACCTGGTGACCAAGGGGACCAGAGAGCCCTATCGGATGTTTACCTCCAGGGCCGAATACCGCCTTCTCCTGCGGGAAGACAATGCGGACTTCAGGTTAAGAAAGTCAGGTTATGAGCTTGGGCTGGTGCCGGATGATGTCTATAAACGGTTTTTGGACAAAAAGGAGCGGGTGGAGAGGCTCATTAAACGCCTGAATGAGATCCAATTAAGACCTGAACCGGGTGTGCTTGCAAGATTAAAGGATATGGGGACCGCGCCCATTAAAAACCCTACCACGCTGGGCCACTTGTTGAGAAGACCGGATGTCTATATGGAACAATCTCATCGCCTTTGACCCGGAGCTTGACGGCATTGAGGCGATTATAAAGGAAGAGGCGGAGACCCGGATAAAATACGAGGGCTATATCCTGCGTCAGGAGCAGCAGGTGGAAAGAATGAAGCGGATGGAAGGCGCAAAGATCCCCGAAGGGCTGGACTATAAAGAGGTCTACGGGCTTACCACGGAGGTCAGGGAAAAGCTGGCCAGGGTGAGGCCTATATCCCTGGGCCAGGCGTCCAGGATATCAGGTGTCACCCCTGCCGCGATAATGGCCTTACAGATACACTTTAAAAAACATGGCCGCTTATCTTCTCCTGCTATCTGGATTCCTGTCGCTGGGGACTAGCATGATCTAAACTTGCTGCTGAAAGGGAGGCTCGTACGTTACCATCCCTGAGAAGCGTGTTCGAAAATATTGGAACTTCTTCATTGAAAGTAGGGCAGGGGACAATCCTGAAAACTTGAAAATAAAGGAATAAACCAATTCTTCGGACGATTGCGACAGAAAAACGGTGGTCGGCCGACAGCGGACGGCGGTCAGGGGCTGGCTAGGTTGTGCGGATGGCAATGACCCGGATGGATTCCGGATCTCTGGCCCAGACCGATGTAATTTCTTTATAATTCGGAATATCCTTTTAAAAAAAATGATGCACCGTATTAATCCATTACAATGTCGCGCCAGGACGGGCCCTGGCCCAGACCGTAATTAAAGAACGTTCGCTTTATCACATGGGATCGCCCACTTGGATAGGAGAGGATTGATATGAAAACTTTCATTTATTATGCAGCATTGCTCGGGATGATGCTTATCATATATCCGATGCCGGGATGCGGCAAGGGGGAGGATGAGCCAAAAAAGGTTGTTTCTGAAGCTGCAGCGCCTCAGACTGTTGCTGAACCCACACCGCCTAAAAACGTTGTGGAACAGAAGGCCGGTCTATCTGGGCAGGATAATGCAACCTTATCTCAGAAGACAGAACTTGCCGTGGTGATGGAGACCCAACCGGCTGTCCAAGAGATTGTTGATGTGATCATAATAGAAAACAAGGGCTATACAACGGACAAGAAAGGTCCTGTAAAGTTCAGCCATTTAAAACATAACAAAGAGTACAAGGTCTCCTGCGACGAATGTCACCACTTATATAAGGATGGCAAGAACTTGTGGAAAGAGGGAGACCGTGTAGATAAATGCATTGTCTGTCATGATCCGGTCGAGGATAAGGACAAGGCAGTTAAACTGCAAAGTGCATTTCATAAAAATTGCAGGGATTGTCATACTGAGGTAAACAAGGAAGGCAAAGAATCACCTGATAAGAAATGTTCCGAGTGCCACGGGAATTAAACTGCTATTGCTTTAAAACTCAGGGAAATAGATATGTTTGAACAAGGTGTTATTAGACCGCCCAGCGAGGCATCAAGCCTATTTGTTAGGGTAACACGAAACTGCCCCTGGAACAGGTGTCATATCTGTCCTGCCTACAAGGGGAAAAAGTTTTCCCTCAGGACTGTAGAGGAGGTAAAAGGCGATATAGATATGATGGCTGAGGCCTATTCCACCTATGCCCACAGCTTCACATCCGCGTTTTTACAGGATGCGGACTCCCTTATTCTTCCCACCGATGAGCTTGTTGAGATCATAACCTACATCAGGAAGGTCTTTCCGGGTATTGACAGGGTAACCACCTATGCGCGCGCCAAATCCATGAAAAGAAAGAGCCCTGAGGACTATCATCGACTCAAGGAGGCCGGGCTGACAAGGATTCATTCAGGCATGGAAAGCGGGTCTTTGAATGTCCTGAAGCTTATTCAAAAGGGAATTAAGCCGGAGGATATCCTCAAGGGGGGAGTTCGGGTCGTTGAATCGGGCATATCCCTTTCAGAGTATATTATGCCGGGAGTTGGAGGGAAGGCGTTAAGCAGGGAGCATGCTGTGGAGACCGCCCTGCTGCTTAATAAGATCAGACCCCGACTTTATCAGGGTCCGCACCTTTGCCGTGCATCCGATGTCCCCCATTCAGAAGATGATTGATGAAGGCGCTTTTGATCCCATGAGCGATGAGGAGGTGGTCGAGGAGATCCGCTTGTTACTTGTAACCCTGGATGAGATGCCCGCCCATTTCCGGTGCGGGGATTTCAGCCTTAACCTCCTTATGCAGGTGGATGGCCGCCTTGATAGACAAAAGGAGGCCATGATAGCGGAGATTGACAGGTATCTGGCCATGACAAGGGAGCAGAAGCAGGCATATTCTCTGATTCAGCGCACCTATCCGGGGATGAGATCCCTTGATGTGGTTGAAGATGAAAGACTCATCAAACAATTAAGCAAGGATATTGAAAAACTGGAAAAGGACGAAGATGGATTCAACAGGCACATCAGGAAGCTTATGACATACCAGTTGCCCCAGCTCCAGACCGATTGCTGGGAACTGATAGCGGGGTCTGTTATTGAACCTTGCAGACTATGACACTTACGTTATCTTTTCCTCCGGCGACCAATGCCGCATTTACGAGGCTGTTTGCAATATCAGTTACATTATTTCCGGCCTTTAATATCTCTTCGATCTGTTGATCCGTTACCATATCAGTGAGGCCGTCACTGCAAAGTATAAAGATATCGTCTTTCTCCCGTTTATCATACTCAATATCCGCTTCCACTATCGGGTTAATGCCGATAACCCTTGTAAGCAGATTCTTAGGCGGCGCGGCGCCGGCGCCCCCCCTTCTCTCCCATTCCGCATAGGCGGAATGATCGGCTGTAAGCTGTTTTAGAACGGAACTCCTCCATCTGTATAATCTGCTGTCCCCAATATGGAACCATAAGACATGAGAATCGGCAACAAGAACCAGGCCGACGACCGTTGTCCCCATAAAAAGATCAAGCTTGAGTTCTGCGTTTCGATCGCTTAAGAAATTGGCCGTTTTCCCGACAGCCCTGAATATTATCGTGTAGAGGCACGCTATTTCGGGCGGTACACCGGCCGCGGCAGTAATCTCTCCCGCCTCCTTCTTTATCGTCTCAGGGGTAAGCATCTCCCGAAAGTTATTGATTGCCGTCTGGCTTGCCTCAGCGCCTCGATCATGACCACCCATCCCGTCGGCAAGCAGAAGGACAAGTCCTGACTCATCAAGCCATATGGAGTCTTCATTTTCGGATCTGGCGTGACCTACGTCTGAAAGACCCGCCGCAACAATGCGGGTCGTGTTCACTTCCTGATGTATACTATTATTACCTGCGTTCATTTTTACATTCCTGAGAAATTATATTTTTAAATATGGGTGGATGATAACCCACCTGGCTTAACAATATAGCGGGATGCACCATACAAAATAACGTTCTTTATCACATTGAATGAAGGATTTGAAGCAAAATTATTACATAACAATGATGCGTAAAAATAATAATCAGATATCTTTTAAAAGGAGATTGGCATCAGAGTTATTGATAACGGATGTAAATTCCTCCATACATTTAGATATCTTTTTTATCTCTTCAGACCTTACCAACGGCAAATCCTTATTTCCAAGTCCATCAAGGGCTTGGATGACGGAGTTGATACTTAAAAGATTTAAATCCCTGGCCGGCTGGTACAACGGATCTTTTTCGTCTGTCCCTATAGTCTCTGCCAGAACCCCGCACTGCACGAGGTCATAAAGTATCTGATTTGTAAGCCTGACAGCTATACCGAGGGCATTTGAGATCTCCCGCGCACCCCATGGCTTGTCCCCATTGTAAAAATTCCTGATACAGATTTGTGTTATTCCCAATGCGATCAATCTTTTAAAGGATAGACTGGCCCGCAAAGACTCCGGCTCAAATTCATAGGTGTCCACATTCTGATGGGCAAAAGTGATCTCAGCGCCGAATAGGAGAATCATCCAGCTGACCTGAAGCCATATCATAAAAAGCGGCAACACGGCAAAACCGCCATAGATCGCACCGTACTTTGAAACTCCAACCTGAAAAGTTATATAGAACCACTGCACAAGTTCATAAATCGTACCAGCTACTATACCACCCAGGATCCCGGATTTGAAATTAACTTTCGTGTTGGGCATAAAGATATAGATAAAGGTGAAAAGCAGCCAGATGACACAGTATGGCAGTACGTTAAGAGTAATTGATATCAGGTTGCTCACCGGTCCTAACAGTTCCAATTTCTGGGTGATATATTTGCTTTGCGTGGTTATAAATACCGTGATACCGCTTGAGACAATCATCAGGATGGGGGCTATGAACAGAATCGAAAGATAGTCGCTCAGTTTTCTTCCAAATGTCCTTGGATAGGGAACCCCCCATATATCGTTAAATGATTTTTCTATATTCCCTAATAATTTTATTATTAGCCATACAAGCAAAACTATGCCAATGCCTGCGATTACCCCCCCTTTGGTTTGATCCAGCAACCTATTTGCAAATGTAATAATATTTGAGATAACCTCTTCCTGCCCCTGCATCTTTTCAAGAAGCTCTTCCTCGAGGACCTTCTGCATATCGAAACCCTTCGCGATCCCAAATCCCAATGCTACCCCGGGGACAATCGAGAGCAGGGAGTAAAATGTCAAGGCAGACGCCCTTAAGCTGCATTTATCCTCATCAAAACCTCTGAATGCGAGGACAATTGTCCTCATCTGTCTGATAAAAAACCATTTTTTGGGGGGAAGAGTTTCAGGACGGATTCGCCACAGGTCATCGGTAAATAGACTGATGATATCCTGAAAGTTAAATTGACGTTTCAACGCCTTAAATATGTCTTTGGATTTATGGAAAAACATTTCTAACCCGCCGATGGCAGCCTGCTTTCTATAGAAATAAGTGCGACGGATAAACGAGACTTTGCGAGAAGCGAACCGGAGCGGTGCCAAGACTGTAATTCGAATCTATATCTCCAGGATATTGTTATACCGGATTAATTAAATTATATTTAGCTAAATAGTCAAGCTATTTATCAGCCCTTGCCTTTTCCGGCCTTCTGTATCCTTGCCCATGTGTCTCTCAGCGATACTGTTCGATTAAATACAAGTAGGTTATCGGATGAATCAATGTTATCAACACAGAAATAACCCTGCCTTTCAAACTGGTACCTGCTCCCCGGCGCAGCGCCTCTAAGCCCGGGTTCAACATGACAGGATCTCAATATCTCTAAGGAGTTGGGATTCAGAAAGTGCTTGAAGTCAGCCTCATCCTTTTCACCCATGGGGTCTTCTTTTAAAAAAAGATGGTCATACAGACGAACCTCCGCATCAAGAGAGTGTTCGGCCGATACCCAGTGTAATGTAGCCTTGACCCTGCGTTCGTCAGTGGCCGAACCTCCCTTAGTATCCGGGTCATAGGTGCAATGGAGTTCTATTACTTCCCCTGTTTTTTTATCCCTGACCACATCAACACACTTTATAAAATAGGCATAACGAAGCCGCACCTCACGGCCCGGTGCCAGGCGGTAAAATTTTTTCGGCGGGTCCTCGTGAAAATCATCCTGTTCGATATAGATCACTCGTGAAAAAGGGATCTTTCGTGTGCCCATATTCGGATCTTCAGGATTATTTACGGCCTCCAGTTCTTCCACTTGCCCCTCGGGATAGTTGTCTATGACCACCTTGAGCGGGCGTAACACGGCCATCACTCGATGCGCTATTTTATTAAGATCTTCTCTGACGCAGTGATCGAGCAGCGCCATATCAATCATGCTGTCCCTTTTGGCCAGGCCGATACGCTCACAAAAATTGCGTATCGATCTCGGAGTGAAGCCGCGTCTTCGCAAACCCGAGATAGTAGGCATCCGTGGATCATCCCATCCGCTGACATAACCTTCTTCAACCAGTTCAAGGAGCTTTCGTTTACTCATAACCGTGTGACTGAGATTGAGCCTGGCAAACTCGATCTGCTGGGGATGGTAGATGTTCAGCTCCTTTATAAACCAGTCATAAAGCGGGCGGTGGTCCTCAAATTCCAGGGTGCAGATGGAGTGAGTGATTCCCTCAATTGAATCAGACTGTCCGTGAGCGAAGTCATACATTGGATAGATACACCACTTGTCGCCCGTTCTATTATGCTTTTCATGGAGTATACGATACATGACAGGGTCCCTCATATTCAGATTTGGTGAGGCCATATCGATCTTCGCTCGAAGGACGCGGGAGCCATCCGCGAATTCCCCCTCCCTCATACGGTTAAATAGGTCCAGGTTTTCTTTTTCGGATCGGTTGCGGTAAGGGCTGTCCTTACCGGGTTTGGTTAATGTGCCGCGATACTCACGTATTTCATCCGCGCTCAAGTCGTCGACATAGGCTTTACCAGCCTTAATTAATCGGATCGCATACTCATATAACTGATCAAAATAGTCTGAGGCATAGTAGAGTCGATCTCCCCAATCAAATCCGAGCCATTTAATATCCTCTTTCATCGATTCAACATACTCATCTTCTTCCTTTGTGGGATTTGTATCGTCGAACCTTAGATTGCACAGCCCGTCATAATCGGAGGCAAGGCCGAAATTAAGACATATGGATTTGGCGTGTCCGATATGGAGATAGCCGTTAGGCTCCGGTGGAAATCTGGTATGCACGCGACCGCCGTATTTGCCGGTTTTAAGGTCTTCCTCGATGATATTGCGGATAAAATTGGGGGGAGTCTTAAAATCATTATCGTTCATATCCCATGCTCCTTATATTTTCTAAAAACGTCATTCCTAAAAATTGTCCGGTTAGGATTTTATGACTGATTAATATTACTTAAATGGCCCATGTGGATCTCTTTTCGAAGGCGAAATAGTTCGTTGCACGGTATTTTGCATAACTATTAGCAAGGCGGGCGAGAAATAAAATTTTCGCCTCTGAAAAGAGATCCACATGGGCCATGCATACATTAAATTTTTCATGCAAGGTCCTCATCGGACAAAGCTCATCATTCCTGGAACCCTAAATCTTCATCTTAATTTTCATCATGGCCCAATCGCACGATCCAAGTCAAGCTAGTTTTACAGATGCTGTTTCATGAGGATAAAGAGAGCCTGGGGCCGATTAGCTGAGGGAAAGACACAACATATTGTAAAAATAATCAAATTGACCACTATATATATATAATTTAAAAATATATTGACTAATTTATAAAAATTAGTTGACAAATAATAATATATATGTATAATTATGCCTAACTATTAGGTCGCTTATATAATCAATCTTTAGACCTTGGGTAATTTAAAGAGAGAAAGTCCTATACGGGTTTAATGATGGTGAAAGAAATAAGAGAAGCATTACTCCTAAGCAAGTCAGAACTTGCCAGGAAGGCTGGAGTTTCAGTCTTGACTATTGACAGGGCTGAGAAAGGGATGAGCTGCAGGATGGAAACCAAGAGAAAGATTATATTGGCTCTTGGATATAAACTTTCCGATAGAGACAGGATCTTTCCTGAAGAAAGATTAAAGTGAAGGTGCTGCTTTTATGGATATTTGTTTTCTGAAAGGGCTCATTATAACGTAACCGATGATCTGAAAGGAGAATCATATGAAAGAATATGTCGCAGCAGAGAGATTTATGGATAGTGACACTGCGCCTGAGAAAAACTATGACCTGTATTATTGTGTAGAGATTCCAATAAGCAGACTCGGCGTTATCTACCAATTTAAGATTTGGGATATCGAGTCAATGACTATCCTGGTCAAGGGGAATTCAGGTATTTTACCTTGGATAAAGAGAGGATGCGTGTTGAATATGAAATACTATTCTACTGATACGGTGCATCCTTACCGGAATTTTAATACGGAGATTCGATATGTTAGAAGACAAGAGCATGGTCGGCTAAAAGGTCATTATTTGGTGGGTCTTGAGATTGTAGAGAGCGATGGCCAAGCTGTAATCAACTGGCCTTATCGCCCGGATGGACCCCAGGTCCTTCCTTTTGATAATATTTTAAGAAATACTTGGAGGGCATAAACAGATATAGTCATTTTTAAAAATATAAGTATTTTTCTGGGATGTTCGTTACATTTGAAACTGTTCCGTCCATTGGGAGGAAGAAGATAAAATTAAAAGTAACGGCATATCCGGAGCCCCCGACCTCGGTCGGGGGTTTTTTTATTTGCCTTCGCCAAAATACCCTGTGGCTTGCCACAGGGATGAATGGCGGGTTGGGTTCGAACAGAATTCCGCTTGATACCCCACCGCATGCGGTGGGGAGCTTCATTTCTCCATATTTGCGCAAACAAGCTCCGCAAACCTGGAGCAAGGCAGCTCTTCCGCCCCATCCATCAACCTGGCCAGATCATAGGTTACTTTTTTTGAAAGAAAGGTTTTTTCAAGGCTATGCTCTATTTTCCTTGCCGCCATGGACCACCCGATGTGGTCAAGCATCATAGCCCCACTAAGGATCAAAGAGGATGGATTCACCTTATCAAGCCCGGCATATTTAGGCGCCGTACCGTGAGTGGCCTCAAAAATCGCATATCCCCTCTCGTAGTTTATATTCCCGCCAGGGGCCATCCCTATGCCGCCCACTTGGGCCGCAAGGGCATCTGAGATATAATCGCCATTTAGGTTCATGGTGGCGATCACATCGAAATCTTCCGGCCTGGTAAGCGCCTGCTGAAAAAATATATCTGTAATGGCATCCTTTATCAGAATTTTTTCTTCCGGGACAGTCCCTTCAACCTTATCCCACTTAATAGTCTTTTCAGGGTATGCCTGTTCGGCGAGTTGATATCCCCAGTTCCTGAAGGCCCCTTCAGTAAATTTCTGAATGTTGCCCTTGTGAACCAACGTAACACTCTTACGGTGATGGGCTATGGCGAAATCGATAGCCGCCCTGATAAGCCTCTGGCTCCTCGTTCTGCTTATGGGTTTGATTCCTATGCCCGAGTCCGGAAGAATCTCCCAGCCATACTCCTTTAAGAGATAATCCATCAGGAGACGAGTCTCTTTCTTGCCCGACTCCAGTTCAAGACCAGCATATATGTCCTCGGTATTTTCACGAAAGACCACCATGTTAACCTTATGTGGTTCTCTAACAGGGCTGGGGACACCCGAGAAATGCCTAACAGGCCGGACACAGGCATAAAGATCCAGAAGTTGTCTCAGGGTAACGTTCAGACTCTTGAAACCTTCACCAACAGGGGTACTAAGCGGCCCCTTTATGCCGATTCTATATTCTCTGAATGCATCAATTGTATCTTTTGGAAGCCATTCACCTGTCCGGTCATAGGCCTTCTTACCGGCAAGCAGTTCTTTCCATATGACCTTGCGGTTTCCCTGCCAGCAGATCTCTATAGATCGGTCTATCACTTGCACGGAAGCCTTCCAAATATCGGGCCCGACCCCGTCACCTTCGATGAATGGGATAATCGGATTATCGGGGATTAAAAGGTTGTCATCCTTGAATGTTATTTTTTCCGGCACCATAAAAAACAACTCCTTCCATTAATCTCCAGGCCTGTCGGCGATTAAGGAATATCTAGTCGGGGAAAATAGTATCTAAAGGCCATACCACGCAGGGATCGGGAGTCTATTAAAGATCTGACAACTGCAGAATAACATTTTTAGAACAATGGTCAATCAATTTCAGATAAAAGATATACGAGACAAGACATACCTTCGCAACCTTGATGCTGGACGCAGGGAAGTTGCCTTAGAATTTGCTCCTCTGCCGGTCAGAGTGCTCTAAAACAGCCAGCGAGTTCCCGCTACAACATAATGAGGTTGAATTTTGTTTGATAGATCAGCTGATTTGTTGCATTATTGAATGGCGAGTTTCTTTTTTATATAGTGGAGTTGAGTTCTTTCATTCGCGGAGATGGAAATTCATATTCTTCCGAAGATGAGTGCAATTGCGGTGAACAATTTATGGATTTAGAACATGGAGCACTGGTACTTGAAGGCGGAGGTCTCCGGGGCGTGTATACCTCGGGCGTGCTCCGCTTCTTCATGGATAAGGGGATTTGCTTTCCGTACGTGATTGGCGTTTCGATGGGGGCATGTAACGCGGCTAATTATGTCTCGCGCCAACCAGAGAGAAACCGGATAGTGTGTATCCGTTATGTCAATGACCCTCGGTACATCAGCTATTCTCGTCTGTTACTGCGAGGCGAGCTATTCGGCATGAAGTTCATTTTTGACACAATCCCACGCTCCTTGGTCCCATTCGATTTTAAGACCTTTATGCACAATAACGTGACATGTATTACTGTCGTTACGGACTGTGACACCGGAAAAGCACTCTATTATGAAAAGAAGGAACTCGGTGAGGATTATCTTAAGATCCTCCAAGCATCGAACAGCTTGCCGTTTATAACGAAACCAGTTCATTACGAAGGGCGAACTCTCATGGACGGCGGGTTATCTGACGCGGTTCCGATCCGCAAGAGTATAGATGACGGTAACAAAAGAAATGTCCTTATTCTGACTCGCCCCAAAGGCTATCGAAAAAAACGGCCTCATTTTCTTCGATTCGCAGCTATGCGATACTCTCGGTACAAGGGTCTATGTGAAGCTCTTGCAAGCCGACATACAAGATATAACGAGACCATGGATTTCATCGATCAGCTCGAACAGCGGGGTGAGGTTCTTGCAATCAGACCGCGATTGGACCTTAATGTGGGCCGGGCCGAACGGAACAAAGACAAGCTCTATGCAGCCTATGATCAGGGGTATAGCGATGCCTCTACATGTTATTCGAGGCTGCGATCCTATTTGAATTTAAATTTGTAACGAAGATGTGGAGGGGTGTCTTTATGTTTCGGCCCAAACGTGTCCCATATTTGTTTGGAAAATTATCATGGAAGCTATAAATAAATCTAACAAGTCAAATGCACTCGGACGCCAAAAGTACCGCTCGTTCCAAGAGATAAAAAAAGGCAACCATGCATAGCACAAATAAAGCGTTCGAGAGATACTTTCCCAGCCTTTTCTGAGATTTTCCCCTTTTGTCCTTATTTAACCATATATATTTTACAACAAGCCTATTGGTAGGATGATTTACCCAAAAAAATATCCATAAATATCCAATAAATTGCTTGACAAAGGTGCTATTTGGATATATATGGATATCATTATGGATACTCCTAAAATACAAATAACCCCTGAATACATAAATCTGATCTCAGAAATCGAGGAGTTCAAAGGCCGATGGCAAGCCATGAGCAGACTGGCCCCTGACCGATTGGCACTCTTAAAACATATAGCTACTATCGAGTCAGTGGGTTCTTCCACCAGGATCGAGGGTGCAAGGATAACAGATAGTGAAGTAGAAAGGTTATTTACCGGACTAACCACCACCTCTTTCAAGTCAAGGGATGAAGAGGAAGTCGCTGGCTATGCTGAGGCGATGGAATTGATATTTGAGTCTTATAATGAAATCCCGACAGACGAAAATCATATCAAACAATTACATCAGGTACTCCTAAAGCATTCATCAAAGGATGCCCACCATAAAGGAGAGTACAAGAAGTTCCCCAATCATGTTGAGGCATTTGCAGAAGACGGCAGCAGTCTGGGGATCATCTTTGAAACCGCTTCCCCTTTCAATACACCATTCATGATGACTGACTTAATCCAATGGTATAATGAAGAATCGAAAAGAAGAGATTTTCATCCGCTCCTGCTTATCGCTATCTTCCTGATAAACCTTTTAGCCATCCATCCATTTCAGGATGGAAATGGAAGGTTGTCCCGTGTTTTAACGACTCTGATGTTATTGAAATCAGGATATTCCTATGTCCCATACTCTTCTTTAGAAAGGGTCATAGAGGATAACAAGGATCAATATTACTTATCCCTGAGGCGCTCGCAGTCAACCCTTTATACGGATAATGCGAAGCTTAATGAATGGATATTATTTTTCCTTGGATCGTTGAGAAAGCAGGTCTCGGTCCTGGAATCCAAGATCGAAACTGAAAGGATTATTACCCAGCTGCCGCCCTTATCCCAGGAGATTCTACGGATCACCGGACAGCACGGTAAGATCATGGTGCGTGATGCTGAAAAAATTACCGGCGCAAATAGAAATACCATTAAGGCCCATATTTCTGAACTGGTTCGAAAGGGCCGATTAAAGATGGTCGGAAAGGGCAAAGGCACATGGTATAAGCTTCCTTAGCCCCATTTAATTTGTTAGCATGAGCCAGCATATCTGGAAGGTCACACTTAACAAGGGACAAGGCATTCATCAGCAAGGGCATTAAGGGAGCATTTCAGCCCAGAACAAATTAAAAAGGCAAGTATGCATTCAACGAATATAGCATTTGAAAGATATTTCAAACTTGAATTGGATGATGTGAAAAATATCTATAAAAAGACTAAAAAAGAAAGCTCAAAGAAAGGGAAAGTGATAAGAATAGATGATAAAAATAGTAATTGATGTTGAAAATAGTATTCGTATAATGAAATGACATTGTTTAAAAGTATTTGGAAAGAAATATGGAAATTATTAAAATTGCAATAGCTATAATATCTAGTCTTGGCGTTTCAAGTCTCATATTCTTGGATTCTCTAATTGGCTTGGTAAATTATGGGCAAATCGAATTATGGAATCAGAAAAGGCACCGAGCTCCACTGCCATCAGCCCTGTCCCGGACTTGAAGTGCGCCATCTCGCCGGTTGTGGACCGCGTCCCTTCAGGGGAGATGAGGACGGACCAGCCCCGGTCCACCAGCGGCCACAGTGCTCGAGGCTTGGCCGGACCGCGCCTCCGCGGGAGAACGAAAAGGCGTTGAACAGGAAAGAGGCGAGCATTGCCCTGAAGCTCTGCCCGTCGAACCAGAAGTCCGCGGCGGCAGCCACCGCCGTCCGCGCGCGCCACCGGGCGGGAAGCGCGGCCAGCACTATCGGAGTGTCCGCATGGCTCTCGTGGTTGACCGCGAAGAGCACGGGGCCTCTCAGTCCTTTCAGGTGCTCGGTTCCGTCTACCTTCGTCGGCGCCAGCAACCGCACGAGCGGTGAGACCAGGAGGGGCGGTGAGCGACGGCGCGGCCAAACCGTGCCGGTCGCACAAGCGGCCACTCCGAATGGCGTACGGCCTTCGCCGACCTGCCTTCTTCCGCCACGAGCGCCTCCAGCTCCAACACGGTCGTCTCGGCGGACACCCGCGATTCGTCGAGGCAGATTCCCAGCTCGGCCTCGATGGCGCCCAGGAGTTCGACGCGCGCCAGGGAGTCGAGCCCCAGGTCGGCGGCCAGCCGCGCAGCGGGCAGGACCCGCTGGGTTCACCTGCACCTGCTGAGCCAGCAGGTGGCCAAGCGGCGACACGCCCGTTGCCGGTCGGCTTCTGCCGCTTTCTGCGACGCTCCCGCCCATCAGCCATCGCCTGGATGCGCTCCAACACGAGGGCCTTCTTGACTTTCAGCGTGTGGGTCCGGGGAAATCGGGCTCCGGCCAGACCGTGAAGCGATGCACGCGCTGGTGCTCGGCCAGCGATGCATTGGCCTTGTCCACGACCGCTTTCGGCTCCACTGCTATGTCCCTCAGAAGAAGCGCAAGCGTGGACCTCCACCTCCTGTCCCTTCTTGGGGAGACCCACCACGGCGGCGTCCGCGACTGCGGGATGGCGCTTGAGCGCAGCCTCGACATCCTCCGCGTACACGTTGAGCCCGCTCGACAGCACGATCATGTCCTTCTTCCGCCCCTTGAAGTGAAGGAAACCCTCGCGGTCGAACGCGCCCAGGTCCCCCGTTCTGTACCAGCCGCCGTCGAAGGCGGCATCCGTCGAGCGCGCGTCGTTCCAGTAGCCTCGTGTCACATTCGGGCCACGGACGAGAATCTCGCCATCCGTGCCGGTCCGTACGTCGACGCCTGGGATAGCCTTCCCCACCGAGTCCAGCTTGCGGGACCGCAAGGAGTTGGAGGTGATGATAGGCGAGGCCTCCGT
>CAVZMS010000107.1:0-37444 GCA_963776085.1 uncultured delta proteobacterium | reverse complement strand
GGAGATCCTTGTTCCTGGCCCCGATTATGGCAATCACACGGTTGCCTATCTCCTTAAGGCCTCGCGTGATAGGATGCATCACGGCAATCCCGGTGCCGCCCCCGACGCAGACAACCGTTCCCAACTTCTCAAGGTGCGTAGGCTTTCCCAGCGGGCCGATTATGTCCTGAAAACGATCCCCTACCTGGAGGGACTTGAAAAGGGATGTAGATTTCCCGACTACCTGATATATTATAGTTATAGTGCCCCTTTTGGCATCCGTGTCCGCCATGGTAAGGGGGATGCGCTCACCTGTTTCATTGGCCTTAATGATAACAAACTGGCCTGGTTTTGCCTTTTTCGCTATGAGAGGCGCGCTTATTTCATTGAGCACTACTGTGCCGCCTGCCATCTCCTGACGTTTCAAGATATCAAACATGCCTTGCCTCCATGATTTTCAGAATTCAGGTGCGACGAGTAACATAGAATGAATGATATATCAAAGATTTTGGTAAAGTTCAAAAGAATTGGCATTATCAGTCCTGAACAGTGCAGATATGGCCCATGGGACATCGAAAAACACTTATGCATATCTTCACATCAGTTCATAATATTCATGCCAAAACTTTTGAACGTTATTAAGGTTTAAACAGGGAGATATTATAAAGAGGGAATACTCTTGACATGAAAGGCCACACTCTTTATCCTTAGGATAAAAGAAATGGTCAAGGATTAAGAACAAAGGAGCCAGCTGCTTGACCCCTCTAATCCTCGGTTACGTGTTCCGGCATGAAAAATCAGTCGATTTCAAGCAACAAATCTTGGAATAAATCGTATTATAGATAGAGATTGTTTTGTTGGGAGAAGGATTAAATTACAAGGAGGTTCACTAATATGTATTGCAGAAATTGCGGGAAGGAAGTAGCGGAGCAGGCCATTATGTGTATAGCCTGCGGTGTTCCGCCAAGAAATGGAAAAAAGTTTTGTTATAATTGCGGACAAGCAACGGATCCCAATGCCGAGTTATGCACCAAATGCGGGGTGCGGCTTGCAATTGGGGTCTCTCAAGAGACTGCTAAATCAAAGGTGGCTGCCGGTGTCTTGGGCATCGTTCTTGGCTGGTTGGAGTTCACCGGTTTTATTTAGGCTTTGTCGCGATAGGTATCGCCCAGATAGCAGTAACGCTTGTTACGTGTGGACTTGGGGGTATCTGGGGATTTATAGAAGGGATCCTTATCCTTACAGGCTCAATTAACAAAGATGCCAAAGGACGGCCGCTGAAGGACTAAGCAGTCTGATGTCTATTAAGACTCTTAAGATATTATGCATAGGTCGAATATTCTTCTTTGCCTGTGTCCTTATCTTCTTATCCATAATTCCGACCGGGTTCATAGAACATAGCCCGACTATCTGTGTCTTTAAAAACCTCCTTGGGATTGAATGCCCTGGATGCGGGATGACCAGGGCATTCTCGCGCATCCTGCACGGCGACCTTGTTGCCGCCATCTCCTACAACAGGCTGGTGGTGATTATCTTTCCGCTTTTTTGTCTTTTCCTGCTCAGGGACATCTTTTCGGTATTTGGTTTTCTTCCAATCAGATGGGAGTGGGTAGACAAGAAGTGTTCTATTTATTAATTATTCTGGCTCCTGGCTTCTGACTTCTGCCCTTGACCCCTCGACCTCTCTTGCCGCGCCAAAGCTCATAGAGCGACGGCGGGTGAACCCTGATTATTCCTTAACTATAACCTTCCTGTATGGCCTGGACCAGGGAGGTGAGGATGCGGTTTACAGGCGTAGGAATTCCAAGGGCCTCTCCTTCCCTGACAATGGCGCCGTTTATGAAATCAACCTCTGTGACCTTTTTATTGAGGACATCCTGCAACATGGATGAGATATTCCCGGCGGTGTCATGACACACACCCAGGACGCGGCCTAAAGGGTCAGGATATGGGAGCTGGATCTTTTTAGCCTTTGCCACGTCCACTGCTTCTTTGACCGCCTCTTCCATGACCAAACGTGCGCCCTTTAACCCCGGAAGGCGGCCGTTCTTCAGACGTGTAATCGCTGTTAGGGCGTTGATCCCCACATTGATGATCAGTTTGCCCCATATAAGGCCTTCCACGTTAGCCGTTGATTCGGTCTTGAACCCCGCTTTATTAAATGCCGAGACAAGTCTCTCCAAATGGCTTTCAGGGCCCCCCTCCGATCCGAAAATTGTAGGTCCTTGGCCCGAGTGGCGTATCTTGCCCCATCCAAGCACTGTGGCGCCCTCGGAGGTAACTCCACCCAGAACCCTCTCTTTTCCGAATATCTCCGTTAATGTCTCGATGTTTCCGATCCCATTCTGGAGGGTCACAACCACGGTCTTTGGATGAAGCCACGGCTCGATCTCCTCACCCGCCTCCTTGGTATTTATGGCCTTGACGCATATCATGGCGTAATCAGGATGAGGGCCTACCTCTCCAACCACTACGGGCACATTGACCGTATATTTGCCGGTAACACCTTCCACCATGATGCCTTGCCTGCTGATCTTTTCAGCCCTTTCCCTGATGTAATCCAGCAGGGTAACATCATAACCGGCCCTGCTTAACCGTGAGGCGAACAGACATCCCATGGCGCCAGGACCGACGATTAAAAAGTGCATTGTTTTGACCCTCTATATTTATCAAACATAGTTCCTTCCTGTGCACCTTAATGTTTTCACCGCAAAGGCGCAAAGGGCGCAGAGATAAATTATTTTTAACTTGCCGTTGAGAGGACGGCAAGTTAAAAGTATAATCGCTTAAAAATTAGAAGAATATATGGTGACTGTAGACGATCTCTATATTATCTGAGAAATTCACACAGCGGAATGAGTATTGTTCCTTTTCGGCGTCTCAGCGAAAAGGAACAAATAAACTAATCTCAGCGCTCTTTGCGTCTCTGCGGTAAAATTTCAGATCTTATCCGCTTCATCTTTCTTCATCGTGAAGCTGTGCTCCGGTCCGGGAAAAGTCCCGTTTTCCACCTCTGTCTTATATTGTATGAGAGCTTCCCTGATTTTGGGTGACAGGTTTATGTATTGCTTGACGAACTTAGGAGTGAATCTCTCATAGAGACCGACCAGGTCATGGTAGACCAGGACCTGACCGTCGCAATCTTTTCCTGCCCCTATCCCAATGGTTGGGATCTTTAATTCCCCGGTAATCCGGGCCGCCAGAGAATCGGGGATGCATTCAAACACGATTATAAAGGCACCGGCTTCTTCAAGATCCTTGGCCGATTTTAAAAGCTGCCTGGCGCCCTCGGCGTCCTTCCCCTGCACCCTGAAACCGCTCAGCATCGTGGCGGTCTGCGGGGTAAGACCAATATGACAGCAGACAGGTATCCCGGCCCTGACAATAGCCTTGACAACGGGGGCCATATCGCTGCCGCCTTCAAGCTTTACACTGTCACATCCCGCTTCCTTCATAAAACGTCCGGCGTTTTCCACTGCCTTGTCCGTATTTACCTGATAGGACATGAAGGGCATATCGCCGATGATAAAACTGTTTTTTGCCCCTCTGCTGACTGCCTTGCAGTGGTGGATCATCTCGTCCATTGTGACAGGGACAGTTGAGTCATAACCCAGCATTACCATGCCGAGCGTATCGCCCACAAGGATTATATCTATACCTGCCTGATCTACGAGATACGCCGTGGGATAGTCATAGGCAGTCATCATGGTAATCTTCCTTCCTTGCCCCTTCTTCTGCTGCAACTCCGCGATGGTAACCTTTTTTCTGTTCATAACTTGCCTCCTTTATAGTTCACACGGAATCTCTAAAAATCATACAGCGATTTCCGGATAGAATTTTGCCGCCCGCCTGGCAACTACCTTATGCCGATTCCATGCATATTATGTCTTCGCCTCTGAAAAGAGATCCCTGCAGGACATTGGGTCAATATTAGACGCGAAATTTTAATCGGAAATCACTGAAAATTGCCTGAAATAAAAAAGGCGCCGAATTTAGCCGCGGGCCCCTCATATAAAAACTCTTATAGGGATTTCCGGTATGAGACGTGTGTATGATTGGCTCATCCGTCCCGGTCATCCTCTGTCGGAGATCCAGGCGGCAACACCTGAATAGTTAACTCTATAACCTGGCAGATCTTAATCGAGGGCCTCCGGCTTGATGTCCCTGAAAGGGATCTCCATACCTCCCGGCCTGTAAGATCATAGTGTCAAGCGGATATAACTGTCAATAAAAAGATTAGAAAAAAGACTTGAGATTGTTCTCAGTCCATGACAATACTATGGCGCAATTAAAGCCATACTGCTTACGGGATGTTTAATTAAGCACAAGACAATATATAAAGGGTCCATATGATTAAACATAAAAGAAAAAACAGGGTATTAATCGCAAAGCCGGGCCTGGACGGGCATGATCGCGGGGCGAAGATCATCGCGCGTGCCCTGAGGGACAATGAGTTTGAAGTGATATATACCGGTATTCGCCAGACCCCCGGAGAGATTGCGTCGGCGGCCCTGCAGGAGGACGTGGCGGTTATAGGGCTTTCATCCCTTTCCGGCGCCCATATTCAACTATTTCCTGCGGTGGTGGAGGAACTAAAAAAGGCCGGGGCCGGTGACATCAAGGTCCTTGGCGGAGGGATTATTCCCGATGAAGACATAGCCCTCCTTAAGGAGGCGGGAATAACGGCGGTCTTTACTCCGGGTACCCCGCTTAAGGTTATAATAGACGCATTCAGGGATGCTTGTGACAGCTTTTATCATGGGGTTGATAAGGGGGATAGTGATTATAGTGAACGCCATAAATAAGTGGTCATATTTATGAAAGCAGACATACATAGTAATAACTATGGTCAAGAGGCCCAATTAGTTAGCAATGTTCAAAAGTGAATGCACGGATAATATAAAACAATTTAAAATATATATTAACGAGGGATGTCCCCCGAGGGTCTCTTTTCAGAGGCGAAATAATACAGTGCCCGGTATTTTGCATAACTCGTAGCAAAGGCGGGCGGAGGGCTTCCAGCAAATTAACCAGGAAAGAGGACCGGCTATCTACTCGGAACTTCGCCGCCCGCCTGACGACATCCTTATGCCGATTCCTTGCAAATCATTTCTTCGCCTCTGAAAAGAGACCCTCGCGGGACATATATGGGAATGACGACGGTCAAGATGCTTACAGTTTTGAACATTATAATTAAGTCGTTCACTATAATATTAGGCCATGTTAAATTCGATGTGCTGATGAAGGAATAATGAAATTATGGAACAAGATCCGAAATTCAAGGAATGGGAAGAGAACGAACTCGCTAAAAGCATCAAGAGATTTCCTGAACGGAAAGAGCGGTTCACCAATCACGGCGGAGATGATATCCCGAGGGTTTCCGTGCCCAAGAGCGTGGATGAGAGATATCTCGAGGACCTGGGATTCCCCGGTCAATATCCCTTTACCAGGGGAGTGCAGCCTACCATGTACAGGGGTCGATTATGGACCATGCGGCAATATGCGGGTTTTTCCACCGCTGCCGAGTCCAATAAACGCTACCGCTATCTCCTGGATCAGGGAACTACAGGGATTTCCATAGCCTTTGATCTGCCGACACAGATAGGCTATGACTCGGATGACCCGATGAGCAGGGGCGAGGTGGGCAAGGTGGGGGTCGTCATCGATTCCCTGGCCGACATGGAGATCCTGTTTGACGGGATTCCTCTGGATAAGATATCCACCTCCATGACTATCAATTCGCCCGCGGCCATACTGCTGGCCATGTATGTGGCCATTGCCGAAAAGCAGGGCGTGGCCCCGGATAAGTTAATGGGCACCATCCAGAACGACGTCCTGAAAGAGTACGTGGCGCGAGGCACATACATATTCCCTCCGAAACCCAGCCTTCGGATCATAACCGATATCTTTCAATGGTGCGGCAGGCACATGCCGGCCTTTAACACCATCTCCATCTCCGGCTATCATATCCGCGAGGCGGGATCAACCGCCGTACAGGAGGTCGCCTTTACCCTGGCCAATGCCTGTGCCTATGTGCAGGCCGCGCTGGACGCGGGCCTGGAGATCGACGCCTTTAGCGGTCGGCTTGCCTTTTTCTTCAACGCATCCTCCGACCTGCTGGAGGAGGTCGCCAAGTTCAGGGCGGCCAGGAGACTCTGGGCGCGGATCATGAAAGAGAGGTTCGGGGCGAAGAAACCGGCCAGCCAGATGCTGCGGTTTCATACCCAGACCGCGGGCTATACACTGACCGCCCAACAGGTTGACAATAACATTGTCCGCGTGACACTCCAGGCCCTTTCCGCCGTACTGGGCGGCACCCAGTCCCTGCATACGAATTCGCGGGACGAGGCCCTCACACTGCCTACCGAGGACTCTGTCAGGACGGCCCTCAGGACCCAGCAGATTATTGCCTATGAATCAGGCGTAGCCGACACGATCGATCCGCTTGCAGGCTCCTTTTATATCGAAGAACTGACCGACAGGATCGAAAGGGATGCGAGGGCCTTGATGGATAAGGTGGAGAAGGAGGGAGGCGTGGTCTCCTGCATTGAGAAAGGATTTATCCAGAGGGAGATCGAAAACTCGGCCTATGAATACCAGAAGGAGATAGAAAATAATGACCGTGTCATTGTGGGCGTTAATAAATATCAGGTTGAGGAAGATATAAAACCGCCCCTCTTGAGGATCGATCCTGCCATTGAAAAGGCGCAGGTTGAAGGCCTTAAAAGACTGAGGAAGGATAGGGACAACGCTAAGGTAAAGGCAGCGCTGGCAGGTCTGAAATCCTCTGCCCAGGGAGATGAAAATCTGATGCCGTACATACTGGACGCGGTTAAGGGTTATACGACGCTTGGCGAGATATGCAATGTGCTCAGGGAAGTCTTCGGAGAATACAGGTACAGGGGGTAGAAATGCTCAAAAAAATCGATCATCTTGGAATTGCCGTCAAATCCATTGACGAGGCGCGCAGTTTTTTTGAAAAGACGCTTGGATTAACGTGTGAAGGTATCGAAACGGTGGCAGCACAGAAGGTAAAGACGGCATTCTTCTCCATAGGAGAGACCCATATAGAACTCCTGGAGCCGACCTCGGGCGACAGCGCTGTCGCCAAGTTTATGGAAAAGAACGGGGAAGGTCTCCATCATGTGGCCTATCAGACGGATGATATGGAAGGGCAATTGAAGCTCGCGGCCGAGTCCGGCTGCAGGCTGATTAATGAGACCCCGGTTGACGGCGCAGGCGGCAAAAAGGTCGCCTTCCTGCACCCGAAATCCACCCATGGGGTATTGACGGAGTTCTGCTCAAAAAAAGGGTAATATAGCGTCAAGCCGATCCTTATCGAGCACTGGAAGCACTTGAAGGTTTATGCTACGTGCAACTCAACCGATCTCCGGCAAGCGGCCTCTACCGCTCCTTCAATAATCTTTTCAAGACCTCTCTCTTCAAAAAAGGCGAGGGCCGCGGCCGTTGTCCCTCCCGGAGATGTTACCATCTTTCTAAGTTGGGGAAGGGATAGATCAGATTCTTCGGCCAGGAGGGCAGCGCCCAGAAAGGTCTGTGTTACAAGTAAAAGGGCTGTCTCCCTGTCAAAACCAAGTTTTTCCCCCGCTGCTACAAAGGATTCCATGATCTTAAAGATATAGCCCGGGCCGCTTCCGGAAAGGGCGGTGACTGCATCCATCATCGCTTCATCCAGGACTATGGTCTTCCCTACGGCATCAAAGATGCCTCTTGCTATGTCCATGTGAGAGGATGTGGCCGTTCCGCCTGCTGTGAGGACGCTGATTCCCTTCTGGATCAGGGCCGGGGTATTCGGCATAACCCTTATGATCGGGATATCACGACCGATGACGGAACGGATCATCTTTATGGGGATGCCTGCCGCTATGGAGATAATCAGATGTACATCCATAATTTCATCCTTAATTTCCTCCAGGACATCTCTGATCACCTGGGGCTTTATCGCAAGGACTATGACCGTGCATCCTCGCACAAGGTCCTTATTGGAGGCATAGCCTTTTAATCCGAATCTGTCGGATACATCCCCTAATTTCTGTCTATCATTATCAGAGACAGCCAACTGCTCAGGCGAATACATCCCGCTTTTGATAAGCCCCTTTATAAGGGCGTTAGCCATGTTGCCGGCGCCAATAAATCCGATGTTTATGTTACCTGAATCCATATTTTTTCCCCCCTCCCAACATTTTAATTTTTCGACCAAAAAGGATGAAAGCCCCATCAATCAGTTGTAAGATAGGGGCCAAGGATTTGAGGGTTCAAGGATTCAAGTGTTTATTCCACTCGATCCCTTTAAACCTGGAACTCTTACTTTTTAATCTCATGGTTTAATTCCCCGCCGATTGCCGTGACTTGTCATTCCGGTCCCGCATCTAGTGCGGGATAAACTCCGGCCGGAATCCAGAATCCAACTGGATGCCGGTATCGGGTCCGGCATGACGTTTGATACTCCGTAGCATGCTGCGGGGTAGCTCATTCATCAATCAAATAATTCTAAGATGATCCTAAAATAAAATGAAGGGTATTTCAATAGGGATCGCGAAATGTCTCTGAAATTAGCTTTATAGGACTTGACGGGGCATATTTTTTCTGATAACGAAGCTTTGCACAAAGTGGAACATAAAGCAGGTCACAAATTTACTTTACAAGGAGGATAGAGAGTATGGCTTATGATGCGGTTAAGATGAAGGACTGGCAGATTTCAGAGGCTGCCGAGAAGAAGATGCCGTCCCCTGAAGAATGGCGCGAGAAGATGGGGCTTGAGAAAGACGAACTCATGCCTTACGGGAGACTTGCAAGGTTGGACTTCATGAAGATCATGAAACGACTGGAGAAGAAAAAGGACGGCAAGTATATCGAGATTACCGCCATTACCCCGACCCCGCTTGGAGAAGGGAAAAGCACGACTACTATGGGTTTGCTGGAGGGCATGGGCAAACTTGGCCTTAATGTGGGTGGGTGTATTCGCCAGCCTTCCGGCGGTCCCACGATGAACATAAAGGGTACGGCGGCCGGAGGCGGAAACGCCCTGCTCATACCTATGACAGAGTTCTCCATGGGGCTGACAGGCGATATCAACGATATAATGAACGCCCACAATCTTGCCATGGTGGCAGTTAACCGCTCGAATGCAGCATGAGAGGAATTATAACGACGAGCAGTTAGAGAGGCTTACCAAGATGAGAAGGCTTGATATCGACCCCACCCGTGTGGAGATGGGGTGGGTTATCGATTTCTGCGCCCAGTCTTTAAGAAATATCATTATCGGCATTGGAGGCAAGATGGATGGCTTCACAATGCAGTCCAAATTCGGAATCGCCGTTTCATCAGAGTTGATGGCCATACTTTCAATTGTCACTGATCTTGCTGATTTAAGAAAACGGCTGGATGAGATCACTGTGGCATTTGACAAGGGCGGCAAGCCGGTAACCACCAAGGATCTTGAGGTCGGCGGCGCCATGACCGCATAGATGAGAAATACCATTAATCCGACCCTTATGTGCACTGCAGAATACCAGCCATGCATGGTCCATGCAGGGCCTTTCGCGAACATCGCGGTAGGCCAATCCTCCATTATCGCGGACCGCATAGGTCTGAAACTATTTGATTATCATGTTACCGAGAGCGGTTTCGGGGCGGATATCGGCTTCGAGAAATTCTGGAACGTAAAATGCCGGTACAGCGGTCTGAAACCTCATGTTTCCGTATTAACCACTACCGTTCGCGCCCTTAAGATGCATGGCGGAGGGCCAAAGGTGGTGGCCGGCCTGCCCCTGGATCCTTCTTACACAAAGGAAGACCTCGGGCTTCTCGAAAAGGGAATTCCCAACATGGAACACCATATAAAGACTATTCGCCTTTCGGGGATAAATCCGGTCGTCTGCATTAACACCTTCCATACGGATACCAAGGAAGAGATCTCAATGATCAAAAAGTATGCCGAGAAGGCAGGCGCGCGATGCGCGGTAGCCTCTCACTGGGCGGATGGAGGCGACAGGCGCTGTTGAGTTGGCCGAGGCGGTAAAAGAGGCATGTGATGAAAAGACGAATTTTAAATACCTGTATCCCTTGGAGATGAAACTTCGTGAAAGGGTTGAAAAGATCGCCAAAACGGTCTATGGCGCAAGCGGAGTTTCCTGGACCCCGGAGGCGGAGGCAAAGGCCAAGATGCTTGAGAATGATCCCAAAGTATGATGAGTACGCCACCATGATGGTCAAGACACATCTATCCCTCACCCATGAGCCGGCCATCAAGGGTGTTCCCAAGGATTGGATCTTGCCCATACGCGACGTGCTCATCTATTCCGGCGCGAAGTTTCTCTGTCCCTGCGCTGGTACCATCAGTTTGATGCCGGGAACCAGTTCTGATCCTGCATTCCGAAGGGTGGATGTAGATGTGAAGACCGGCAATGTAAAAGGATTATTTTAGATTGAAGGGTTCAAGGATTCGAGGATTCAAGTGGTCGAGTAAAAAAGAATAGAAAGAGAATATCGAATATTGAATATCCAATATTGAATTTTGAATTGATTTCAACTTCAAAATTCTAAATTCCCTGTTCAATATTCTTCGGTTCATAGTTTGTGATAATGACTCTAGGGGTCAAGGATTGAGGACAGAAGTCAGGAGTCAGAAGTCAGAAGATAGAATGTAAGAAACTGATCTAACAGCCTTCAGCCTAAAGTCTAACAACCTTTTCAGGTACACTTGACCCCTCGACCCCTAGAACACTTTCTCAAGCCTCCATGGCATATAGGGCCGCCCCTACAGCGCCGGTCAATTGAGGATATTCAGGGGTCAAGATCTTCAGGCCGGTAATATCCCTGACCATTTGAACCAGATAGGGATTATGGGCCACCACGCCCCCTGTCATGACAACGTTATCCGTGAGAGAGTCCATCTCAAGGACCCTCTTGATGACGGAAAAGAAAAGGCCTTTTACAATATCAGGGACTTTTTTCCCCTGTCTTATCTTCTCCAGCACTTCAGTGCCTGAAAAGACCGTGCAAAAACTTCCCAATTCCACCATTTCCTGTGATTCCCTGGCAAGGGAGTCCATCTCCTCCAGAGGTATTTCAAGTCGTGATGACATCTCTTCAAGAAAGGCCCCGGTTCCCGCTGCGCACTTCCTGTTCATCTTAAAATTGATTCGCCTGCCCTGATCATCCAGCTTGATGATCTTATTATCCTGGCCTCCTATGTCAATAATGGTCATGGCCATGGGATAATAGTGATAAGCGCCCCTTGCATGGCACCCGATCTCCGTCCTTGTTATATTGCTGAAGGATACATTTCTCCTTCCATAGCCTGTTGATACGGTATACACGATCTTGTCCCGGGGCGCCAGGGCCATTTCCAGGGCCGATTCAAGACAGACATCGGATGTTTGGCTGAAATCGGTTCCTGATTTTCTGACTGAATGGCCTATTAGCCTTTTTTCAGAGTCAAGTACAACTGCCTTGGTACGGGATGCGCCGACATCCACTCCCACATAGATTGACCTTTTATTATCCGACATTGTGTTCCGCCTTTTTATGTCCTCTCATCCAGTTGCTCAATGAATGCCTCGATGTTTGTCTTTGCCTGTTCCTCTGAATAACACCTCAGATCATTCAGATCCCCGTTGATGGTAAGCTGGGGTATACCGAAGTGTTTACTGAACCTTTCAGGAAGGCCGTAACGGTTATTGGAATTGTTTGGACAGGTCTTGGCATCATGGAAGATAATGCCGTCAAATTGATATTTATCCAAGCAATCCTTCATATATTTCTCTTTAAAATCTTCATCCCTTACTATGAAGAGTTCAAGATATGCCCGGCCCATGCTCTCAAAGGGCTCCCTTGAGTCCAGCTGGTCGAATATCCAGCTGTTACAGTATGTGGAGGCTACAACGCACGTATTCAAGGATGTAAACTGTTCCGAAAGGGCCCTCAATTTTCCCCATATAGGCATGCCGTCCCAGTAAATTCGGTGTCTTTCTCCTTCAATAGCCGCAACGCCGTCCCTGATCCTGTCCTTAAGTTCCGCGAGGAGAAGTTCGTAATAATCAACGGCCTCCTTTGTGCCCCTGGCAACTACTGCCGGTCCCATATGTATACTCGCGTCAAAGAAGGTCCATGGCGAGGGGATAGCTGAGGCGGATTCAAGGCAGGCCCTCCAGAGTTCGGAGGTGCGTCTTGAATATTCCAAGGCCTCTTTAAACTGATCCATATCTAGTTTTTTGCCGCTAACCTTTTCCAGACGCGGCACAAGTTCCTCGATCTGTTTAGCTATATCACTGATCTGATAATTTTTAATATCACCGATTTCCCTGTGTGTGTGCACACCCATGACAGGGACCTTAAATTCATTGGCATACCAGTTAAACCAGTCTTTGACATCCCTGCACTGGTTTGTATTGAAGACAAGCACATCCGGTTTGGGCACGGACTCGATTTTATAGGCTGTGGTAAGCGGTGTCTTTTTCTGCAGATAAGAGCCTATATCACTTGTGAGATATGAACAGATATCCGGTGAATAGCCCAGGGCGTTGGTGAATGGTATCAGTTCTGTGGACATCCGGGTCGATCCCAGCATTGCGCCGTGGTTTTCCGGGAAGTATACTAAAAAACCCATTCCTCTCAGGAGTTCGGCCGGACCTACGCTGGTACACCAGGCGATTTTCCTGGATCCTGTCTTTTGCGCATTGTCCAGCTCATAGAAATGATCCGCCATTATCTTTTTCAATGTGTTCCCGGAGGCAAACTGTTTTCTGCCAGATTTTTTTTCATCGCTCATCTTTAAATTCCTCCCTAATTTGTTAAATAGTATTTACCAAATGATATCTGATATCTGATGATAAACTTCATAACTCAAAAAAAAACCGTGGGCTTTGAGGCTGCCCACGGTCTTAATAATTCAATAGATAAGTATCAATCCCACGGGCATACCTGTCCTCCAAAATAATAATAGTAATAATATATCTGACCCGTATATTTGCTCATTTTTTTATTCCTAATATTTTCCAGATGATTTAACTTTTTTTAAAATGCTATTATAAATATATATGCCTGTCAAGAAATTTTGTGGAGATTTTAAAAAAAAGAACTAAGGAATCAGAAAAAGGAATAAAAGATCAAAGTTGACTAAATCTAAAAACTTCGCATGTAATATCAGGTAACAGACCAGCAATGGGAATTTAGATGGAACACGAAAATATTAAAACTTTTCAGTCCCTCGTAAATAATGTAGGGCGATTTAATCTTCGCGGTAAGACAGTCCTGTTTCCCGAGATGAACAGGATAGGGTGTCATCTCCTGGCAGCAACCTTCAGGGGTTTTGATATAAACGCCTTTGTCATGGAGACTCACAAGGGGATGGATCTCGGCCTCGAATACTCCTCTGGCAAAGAATGCTATCCATGTCAGGTTACCCTTGGTGATATCCTGTATTTTTTAGGAAAAGAAAAAGAGAGACTGGGTAATGATTTTAATCCTGATAATTATATCTATTTCATGCCCGAAGCAGAAGGTCCATGCCGTTTCGGCATGTACAACAAGTACCAGAGGATCGTCCTGGACTCGTTTCCGCAACTGGCCAACCTGAAAATAAGTTCGCTTACCACAGAAGACAGTTATTCGCTGAAAGGGATTGTCGACTGAAGATTCAGTAGGAGACCTCAAAAAAGCCGGTTTTTTTTCCGTGGTAGTGGGTGACATCATGGACAGGTTGCTATGGAGAGTAAGGCCATATGAAAGAGAGCCTGGTATGGCCGATGAATTTATAGAAAAGGCAATGCGGAATATGGAAGACGCCTTTGAGGCATATGGGGCAAAAAAGAATTTTAAGGAGATCCTTAACAGACTGGAAGAGACAATCAAGGAAGGGAAACTGATTATAGATCCCGATATTCCGTCAAAGCCCCTGATAGGGATTGTCGGCGAGATCTATCTGAGGTCCCATGTGCATTCGAATCAGGATTTAATAAAGGTACTGGAAAGGTATGGGGCTGAGGTTGTGAATGCATCCATTGCCGAGTGGGTCAATTATGTAACTTACAGCAAGTTAAGAGAAGCCAAGTCGGAGTTGAGGCTCAGTATAAAACAGCTTCGTCTGAATAATATAATCAGATATCTTAAAAGTATTGGCAGGTTTTCAGCGGAACTCTTTTATCAGGAATGGAGGCAAAAACAGGTATACAGGTTTGCCAATGCCCTAATCGACCTTGCGGGGGACCATAAGGTTGCGCACCTGGAAGAGATACTGAAAGAAGACGACCTTTTCAGCTTTGATGTCGGCACTGAGGCCTGCCTGAGTATTTCAGGGATTCTGCAGTATGCCAGGGAGGGATATAACGGCGTTGTTAATGTATACCCTTTCACCTGTATGCCCAGCACGGTTACTTCAGCCGTCATCAGCCCTGTCATGAATGGACTCGGAGTCCCATATCTGGATACACCTTATGATTCCAGCATTCAACCATACAGGGAGGCGGCCATAAGGACATTTATGTATCAGGCGTATCAGCATATGGAACATAACGGCAGAAAGAAGTATAATGGTATTAATAAAACTAAATAGAAAGAAGATAGAAGAATTATGAAAAAGATTATGTTGATTAATGCGGTGGAATCTGAGGAACACAGGATAGCTTTTATCTCGGACGGCATGCTGGAGGGATTTCATATCGATATAGCCGCATCGGAGCAAAAGGAAGGTAACATCTACAAGGGGGTTGTTGAGGGGATAGAACCACGACTCCAGGCCTGCTTTGTCAATTTCGGGTCCGAAAAAAACGGTTTTATGCCGGCTGATAATGTGCATCCTGAATATTTTAATAAGGATGTGGAGATACCCAAGGAGCCGCCTTTTCCTCCTATTGAGAAGCTCCTGAAAAAGGGACAGGAACTCCTCGTGGAGGTTGTTAAGGTAATGCCGGGACGCAAGGGGGCGCACCTGACCACTTATATCTCTTTAGCAGGACGTTATATCGTATTGACTCCCGGACGGACGACAAATGGCGTTTCCAGGAAGATAGAGAGCGAAGAGGAAAGGCAAAGACTGAAGAACATCATGGATCGGATTAAGCTTCCCGAAGGGGTCGGCTATATCATCAGGACGGTGGCCGCAGGACAGAGCAAGGGTGATTTGTCCAGGGACCTCAACCATTTGTTGAGGCTTTGGAAAGATATAAGAAAAAAGGTTCAAAAAAGTCCTCCTCTTACCTTGATCCATAAGGAACAGGACCTCAGCCTCCGCACGCTCAGGGATTATTACACAAGCGATGTGTCCGAGATCATTGTTGACGACAAGGAGACCTTTAATGAGATTAGGAAGTACATGAAGATTATATCCCCCAGGGATCAGAGAAAGGTCAAGCTTTACAAGGAAAAGCGTCCCATTTTTGATCATTATAATGTGGAAAAACAGATAGAGAGCATATATCTCAATCGTGTTCCGCTTAAATCGGGCGGTTCAATCGTCTTTGATACCACAGAGGCCTTGATTGCCATTGATGTTAATTCCGGGCGGGCAAAGGCCGGTAAAAATCTCAAGGGCATGATCTTCAAGACAAACCGGGAAGCCGCGATGGAAATCGCGAGGCAACTACGTTTGAGAGATCTTGGAGGGCTGGTGGTAATTGATTTCATTGATATGAAGGAACGTGAACACAACAGGGAGGTGGAGAAGATACTTCGCGAAGAGCTAAAAAAAGATCGTGCCAAGACCGATATCTCATCTATATCCAAGTTCGGCCTTTTAGAATTGTCAAGACAGAGGTTGAGACCATCGATAGAATCAAAGAGCTATCAGATATGTGACCATTGTCAGGGCAGGGGCATGGTTATTTCGGCCGGGGCGGCGGCTGTTTCCTATTTGCGTAGGATCTGGAAGGGTGTCTCGAAGGGAGATGTCGCAAGGGTGGATGCAATCCTTCCACTGGATGTAGCCAATTATATCCAGAACCGAAAACGTAACGAATTGGCCGATCTTGAGAAACGTTACGGGGTCGATATCATCATTAATAGCGATGTTTCTCTTCCCCCAGGAGGAGGGAAGGTTGAGTTTATTAAGCAGGCGAGCAACATTTCATAATCAATCCTTTATCCGCCTTGGCAGAAGACTAAATAAAATCTATTTGATCCGACTCATTTATGTTCAATAACGTTATCTACTTTATTATTGTCCTCCTGATTTTCAACATCGGCTATCCTGATAACGGCCGGGGATACTCATTAAGTTACAGCCTCGCAATGATCTTCATGTGCTGGGCCGTGTTTTTCTTTTACTGCAGGCGCGGTTTCAGTCGTCTTGTCTATCATTACAGAAGCGGGATTAGCGATAGCCTGACAAATAGATATCATGGTCTGGTATTGCGGCTTTCCGTTCTGGCCATATTTATATTCAGTCTGGATGTCTATATTTTTCAGATTGAAATACTGGCTCCAGACCATACCAGGGGTGAGACAGTTCTCGGTATTTGAGGGTGTCCTGGCCATATCGATCTTTCTGTTCTATCTCGCCACCATCTGGTATTTTTCACATCCCGCCTACACCCTTTTATTCCAGACAAAGATCAATAGACGATCCTTTATCATCTCCAATCTCAAGCTCAACCTTCCCATCCTCTTTCCATGGTTGATTCTCTCATTTGTTTATGACCTGATATCGCTAAGTCCATGGACCGGTCCAGAGATTTTTTAGGACGAATCGAGGGGCAGATTATCTTTTTTGCCTTCTTCCTGACCATACTGATGATATTCATGCCGCCGTTTATTCAGAACTGGTGGGGTTGCAGGCCCTTTGACCCGTCGGATCGAATAAATGAACTCAAGGAATTTCTGAATAAAATGGGTTTCAGATACCGCGATCTCATGAGATGGCCCATCTTTGAGGGACGCATGATGACCGCAGGCATTATGGGTGTTATGCCAAGATATCGATATATTTTAATTACAGACTCGCTCATGGAGATCCTCTCTGTTGAAGAGCTGAAGGCCGTGATGGCGCATGAGGTGGGTCATGCCAAATATCGACATCTTTATTTTTATGTCATTTTTTTTCTCGGATTTATCGCCATCTCATTTGGGTCGTTTGAGATTTTTTCCGGCCTTCTGGCGTTAATTCCCTCCTTAATGGGATTTCTTGAAAGAATCAGGGCCCAGGCACCCGACCTCTTTGATCTCATCCGGTCCATTCCCATCCTCCTGATGATTATTATCTATTTTCGTTTTCTGTTGGGGTTTTTCATGCGCAATTTCGAGAGACAGGCTGATCTCTATTCCGCCGTCACCATGGGAAGCCCGGCAGCCACGATAAGTTCACTTGAGAAGATCGCCCTGTTAAGCGGAAAGATCAGAGATCTTCCAAGCTGGCATCATTTCAGCATCAAGGAGAGAGTGGATTATCTCTGGAGATTCCTGAAGGATCCCGGACTTATAAACCGTCATAACAGAAAAATCGGTTTATCATTTGCTATATATCTTTTATGCGTGGTCGGTCTGGCATATTATCTCAACTTCACTCCCGTGATACAGGACCTTCAGTATAAGCTTATCAGCAATGTGCTTCAGCGTCAGGTATCGGAAGATCCGGATAATATAGTCCTGCTGCGGGACCTGGCAATGGCCTATCATGAGATGGGCAAGTATCCTGAGGCCATAGAGGCTTATGAAAGGGTCTTGCTTCTTGACGGAGAACAGGCCGTTGTCTTGAATAACCTGGCATGGCTGCTGGTTACAGTACCGGATGAGGGATTAAGGGACCCGAAGAGGGCGCTTGTATTGGCTGAAAAGGCCGTGGCCTTGGAGAAGTCCCCCGGTTTTCTGGATACCTTGGCTGAGGCCTACTATGCGAATGGGTCGGTTCAAAAGGCTATTGAGACCATAAAGGAGGCCATTTCCCTTGAAAAGGGAGATGATGAATATTACAAGAAACAACTTGAAAAGTTTAGTTCTTCTCCTAATTAGCCGGCAACGTTCAGAAGTGTATGCATTCTGAAGCCCTCCGCCCGCTTTTGATACGAGTTAAGGAAAATATCGGGCACTGTAATTTTTCGCCTCTGAAAAGAGACCCCGGCGGGACATCAAATCAATATTATACGTACGCAAAATCCTGACAGGATACCCCTATGTTATTTTAGAGATCACTGTTTCCGGCTGGAACCGGAGAGGCGGCGGACCAGAGTTATGGCGAAGCTCTTGTAAAAAATATGTTTTACTGAATCCGATGCATTGTCCAGGACGGATGAGCTTATCTTGAGAAGAATACAGTCAGTGTCCGCTATCACGTCAGCTATCCGGCTCTGACCTCCGATAAGGGACATCTCTCCCAGACAGTCTCCGGTACCCAGACTTGCTATATCCCTATCATCCTTTCTTACCTTTGCCTGTCCGCTCATAATAATATAAAAGGTATCATCAATCTCCTTCTCGGAGACGATGGCCTTTCCTTTATCAACCTTTATTATATGACTTAACGATACGACCTCCCTTACATGGTCCTCTGAAAAGCCTTGGAAAAATTTGAGGTGATGGACAAAATCGACCACGTCTTTTATCTTTTCATCCGTAACGCTCCCTGTCAGCCCCCTCAAGACAATCCTCAGATCATAAGCGAGCTCAGTACAGCTCTGGTATCGTTTGGCCGTGTCTTTTGCGATTGCCTTGTTGATAATATCTTCCATGATCGGGGGCAGGTCAGGCCGTATTTTGGATATCGGTTCCGGTTCAGTACTCGTGATTTTGTACATGATCGAAAAGTTGTTATCACCCGGAAATACCTTCTTGGATGCTAAAAGCTCGTATATCACGCAGCCTAAAGAGAATATATCGCTCTGGCTTCCGACTATCTCATCTTTCAGCTGCTCGGGCGACATATAACTCGGCGTCCCGACAAAGCCGGACACGGCAGTGTGTTCGGTCATCTGCGCTATGCCGAAATCGGTAATTTTCACGATGCCGTCCTTGTCGAGCATGATATTGGCAGGTTTGATGTCCCTGTGTATGATACCGCGTTTATGAGAGTAGTCAAGGGCGTTGCAGACGTTTAAGGCTATCTCAACGACCCTGTGCAAGGAAAGGCGATTTTTTTTGCGGCAGAACTTCTCAAGGGTATCCCCCTCAATATATTCCATAGTCATGTAACAGAAATCGCTTTGCACTCCGACGTCGTACACGGACACGATGTTGGGGTGATTAAACTGGCCTGACGACTGCGCTTCCACCAGAAATCTCTCCCGCGCCTTATCCGTGATGGTCTGTGATATCTTGATAGCCACATTTCTCTTGATAAAGGGGTCTCTGCACAGAAATACTACCCCGGCGCCGCCCCGGCCAAGTTTGCGGATGATTTTATATCTCCCTATAGTCTCGATACCATCAAGACTATCTATGAATTGCAGATCAAGCGGATCCTCTCCCATGATTCTCATCCGGAAAATGATAGTTATAGTGAAAAGATACTCTCGTGCTCATTCCTCATCTATTAACTCTACCCCGTCAGGTACCACAAATCCGAAGAACCCTTTTTCAAAATTCTCGCGCACTGAAAGGTCGCCAAGTTTAAATCGCGTAACGCTTCCGAAAAGGTTATATATTTCCACAACCAGGATATGAAAGTCATCGCGGCCCACGGATAATGATATGTGATCTATCTCTTCCCATGGCTCTTTAGGAACCAGGCCGAGGTGATATTCACGCTCATCAGGGGGCTCTTCAAAGGTGATATCGAAGCCCTCGGTCGCGTCGCTAAGGCCCTTGAATATATCGCTCAACAGCCGAAGCTCTTTTCCCAGTTTATCGGCAGGATACCGGTAAACGACCCTCTTTTCAGGTATGTACCACCAGATGATTTGACCGTCGGTAGTTATAATCTCCTCTTTGGGTAGATCCTGCACCACCTTCAAATAATGAGGGGATTTAAAAAGAAAATTACCGGTGGCGATATCCGTCTTCATCTCATCACCGAGAATTGCCGCGGATTTTGTGATGATTTCCCGCTGGTAGGTGACAGCAAGTCCCGGCAGGTCTCCGTATCTCTTTAGGATGCCGTTGAGGACAACTGTTAATGAGTCATCACCATAGGCCGGGACCGCGTGAGACAGAAATATGACAGCGGAGAGCAGTGAAAAAATCACAATATATTTTATCGATAATGTTAACGAAAATCGATGACATATTTATCAGACCATTTACTCCCTTCTTCTATAGACATCCCTCGCCCTGATACCGTCAGAGGGCCCCACTATTCCTTCCTTTTCCATTATTTCTATCATTCGGGCGGCCCTGTTATAGCCCACCCTTAATTTCCTCTGAATCATGGAGATGGAGGCCTGGCCGGTCTGGATCACCAGGTCAACGGCCTTGTCGTATTTCTCGTCCTTTTCCATTTCATATTCTTCCGATTCCTCATCCGCGGCAACATGCGTCAATATGGTGGAATCGTAATCAGGCTTCATCTGATTCCGCAGAAAATCGGTGACCCGCTTGACCTCTTCCTCTGATATATACGCACCATGGATCCTTGTCAGTCTGCCGACCCCGGGAGGCATGAAAAGCATGTCCCCCTCTCCCATGAGGTGTTCAGCGCCGATCGCGTCCAGTATTGTCCTGGAATCCACCTTTGAAGAGACCTGAAAGGAGATGCGGGTGGGGAAATTGGCCTTGATTATCCCTGTAAGCACATCCACCGAAGGCCGCTGAGTGGCGATAATAAGATGTATGCCGGCGGCCCTTGCCATCTGTGCCAGTCGGGTGATGGACTCTTCGACTTCTCTGGATGAGATCATCATGAGGTCCGCCAGTTCGTCAATAACAAGGATAATATAAGGGAGGGTCTTGTCTTCTTCCTTATCAGTACCAGTACCTTTTTTTTGCTTAATAATTTTACGGTTATATGCCTCGATATTCCTGACGCCCCTGTCGGACAGGAGCATGTATCGCCTCTCCATCTCCTGCACCGCCCACCTGAGCGCCCTTGTGGCCTCCTTTGGTTCCGTTACTACCGGATGGAGGAGGTGTGGGATGTCCTTGTAAACGGAGAGTTCTATCCTTTTGGGGTCGATGATCAAGAACTTGATCATGTCCGGGGAGAGCTTAAAAAGGAGACTGTTGATCATGGCGTTCAAGGAGACGCTTTTGCCTGTGCCGGTGGCCCCGGCGACAAGCAGATGGGGCATCTTGACAAGATCGGTAATGAACGGCACACCGGTAATGTCCATGCCAAGGGCTATTGTAAGCCTGTTGGTTGAGTCTTTGTAATCCTGGGATGAAAGGACCTCTTTTAAATAAACAGGATCTCTCTGGTTATTGGCAATCTCTATGCCTATTGCGGCTTTCCCTGGAATGGGGGCTACGATCCTTACGCTGGGCGCCCTCAGGGCGAGGGTCAGGTCATCAGCCAGGCCGGCAATCTTGCTTATCTTGATTCCAGGGGCGGGCTTGTACTCGTACATGGTTATTACCGGACCGGGAAGGATCTCAACCACCTCTCCTTCGACCCCAAAGTCCATCAGCTTCTTCTCCAGACGCCTCGCATTCATCTCCAGGCTTTCCTTCTGTATCTCTACGGACTTCTCCCTGGGCGGGTCATCCAGCAAGTCCAGGGGGGGGAGCTTGAAATCTCCCGCGACATTCATGAAGGAGAAGGTTTCCTGTTCCGGCTTTTTCAATGTCTCCTTCTTTGGCTCGATAATCTTGACTTTTCTCTTCTCCTTTTGACCATCTTTTTCAAGAGAGGATCATCCTAACCCTTTGCTTTCGCCTTTTCTCCATCCTTTTGGTGTTGTATTCCCTAAGACGTCTGATAAGGATTGAAATCCATATAAAGATCTTCGAGAAAAACCGGCCGAGGGATATATGGGTGCAGATCATAAAAGATATTATAAATATTGCCAGAAGAAAGACGTTTGCCCCGAAAGGATTCATTAATCCCTTCAATGGAATCGAGGTGTAATATCCTACCAGACCGCCGCTTAGTATTTCGCCGACTCTATTGAGGGTTTCTTCGTGGAGTTGCAGGCTCATAATCCCTGAGAATGAAACAAGAAGAAATAGGATGGCCGTGATGCTCTTTAAAGGAGGTAAAAGTTTGCGCCCCTGAAAAGAAAGGATTGCCATGATGAAAAATATGACTATCAGCCAGAAGGATGAAGATCCCAGGATATAGAACAGGTAACCGGAGAGGTGTGAGCCGAAGACCCCGAACAGGTTATGGGCATTGCCTTTGTAAGTGTTAAGGTAGAAGACATAGTCATCAGAAGAGTATGTAAAAAGGCTGACCCCAAGGATGAGGGCGACAAGGAGAAATATAATGCCCTTTATCTCTTTTTTTACATGCTCTGTATCAGGCTGTGACTCGTTTGTGTTTTTTGCCGTATTACTCATAAGCAGATTCTCTTATCCTAAATAATTGAGAGAAATTGGTCTAGGATTTGGAGGTTTCAATAAAAGACACGGGATTTACAAAGAGCAGATATTTACGTTTGACGTTATTCGGTTAAGCTGCTCGTTTCGTCTATAGTCTTCCGGTCTCGGTTTGCCTTGCCGTTACACCTTGCACGAATACCGATTCGAGTCGCGCAACCGCAACCGTGAATCGCAAACCAATACACATTAGTATTTCACTCAAACATTAGACCACATTGTTCCTGTGCATCTACAACCTGCTATCAGTCACTCAATCTTAAACAGGTATAATAATCGGCAATATAAGGGGACTTCTTTCAATAACCTTATAAAAGAAACGTTTCAACCTCTTTTTTATATCAGGGGCTACCTCAGTCCAGTCAATATGAGCCGGGCTTTCAATCTCACTCAGAACTTCCAGTACAAGAGATTTGGCCTCTTCCAGAATAAAACCGCTTTGGTCTTCAAACACAAAGCCCCTGGAAATGATGTCAGGGCCGTAGACGATCTCGCCGGTATGCTCATCAACCGCAAGAAGGGCTATAACCACACCGTCTCCTGAAAGCTTCCTGCGGTCACGGAGGACCAGCTCACCCACGTCACCGACCCCTTTGCCGTCCACAAGTATCCTTCCTGTTTGAACCTTGTCTCCTAATTTCAAGCTTCCATCGCTAACGCATATCGTGTCCCCATTCTCCGCTATCAAGACGTTCTCCCTGGATAATCCTGTCCCCATTGCCAATTGAATATGCTTTATCAGATGGCGATATTCGCCGTGAATCGGGATGAAAAACCTGGGTTTCACGATATTCAGCATGAGTTTTAGCTCTTCCTGGTAGGCGTGGCCGGATGAATGGATATCGGAGACCTTTTCATATATCACCTGAGCGCCCTTACGATACAGGCTATTTATGATTGAGGTGATGGCCTTTTCATTACCCGGTATGAATCGTGAAGAGAGTATTATTGTATCCCCTTCTTTTATCATTATGTCTTTATGCGTGTTCTGGGCCATCCTGGTGAGGGATGACATGGGCTCTCCCTGACTGCCCGTAGTGATAATTGCGACCTGATTATCCGGCAAACGTTTTATAACCTTTTCCTCGACCTCAACACCATCGGCGATATTTATAAACCCTTCGTTCTGGGCTATCCTGACATTGGTTTTCATGCTTTTCCCGCTAAAGGCGATTTTCCGGTTGAATTTTGTTGCGAGGTTTATTAACTGCTGGATCCTTGTGATATTTGAGGCGAAGACCGCCGTGATCAGTCTTCCGTCGCAATGCTGAAATATCTCCTCCAAGGTGTTTCTGACGTCGCTTTCGCTAAGGGTGTATCCCTCTTTTTCTACATTGGTGGAGTCAGAGAAAAGGGCCAGGACTCCTCTCTCACCATATTGGGCGAATCTGCCGAGTTGGGTAAACCTGCCGTCTGCAGGCGTATGGTCTATCTTAAAATCGCCGGAGTGGATGATAATCCCCTCGGGGGTATCAATGGCCAATCCCACTCCCTCAATGATGCTGTGATTAACATTGATATACTCCACTCTGAAGGGGCCTAATTGTGACACATCCCCGGCCTTGATCTTCTTTAGGCTTGCGTTTTCTAAGAGATCATGTTCCCGAAGCTTCTCCTTTAATAATTCTATAGTGAAATTAGTCCCAAAAACAGGCACGTTTATCTCTTTAAGAAGGAACGGCATGGCACCTATATGGTCTTCATGCCCATGGGTCAGGATAATGGATTTAACCTTGTGCCTGTTTTCTTTTAAATAATGGAAATCCGGGATAACCACGTCCACACCGGGCATATATTCCTCGGGAAACATCAGACCGGCATCAATAACCAATATGTATTGATTATATTCCAAGACCATCATGTTGAGGCCGATCTCTCCTACCCCACCCAATGGAATGATTTTTAACATCTAACAACCCTCGAATCCTTGTCCCCAAAAACTATTGGCTTTAGCCGTTAGTTAATATAATTTTAAATAAAAATAGCTTAAACCTTATGTGGAGTGGAGTCAATATTGAAGTAGTAGTATCTTTCCCCACTCGGACTAACCAGTTCCTATCAATTGGTAGAAGGGGACCTAGGAGTCGAGGGTTCAAGGGTTCAAGTGTTTACTTCTGCTTGATCCCTCGACCCCTTGACCCCTTGACTACTTCATTTTATTGGCTTGATTTGAGCGAGGATAATATGTTAGTCTCCTGATGACCCGAATCGTCATTATCATTACATTATATGCAATATAATTCTCTATGACTCCGCTTGGTTAACCTTTTAAATAGACATTAGAGGAGATTGATACATGGCAAGTGTGAATAAGGTTATTTTATTGGGGAATTTGGGCTCGGATCCCGAAGTAAGATACACGCCTTCGGGCAAGGCAGTAGCCAATTTCAGTCTCGCGACCAGTGAGAGATATACTAATAAGGATGGGGAAAAAGAGGAAAAGACCGAATGGCACAAGATTGTTGCATGGGGGCGTCTGGGTGAGATATGCGGCGAGTATCTGAGCAAAGGAAGTCAGATATACATAGAGGGTCGTCTTCAGACCAGGACCTGGGAAGACAGGGACGGTAATAAGAGATACACCACGGAGATAGTAGCCCAGACAATGCAGATGCTCGGGGGGTCGAGGAAGGGTGGGGAGGCCGCATCAATAGAAGAGAGCCACCCCAGTGAAGAGCCTATATCTATTCCGGATGATGATATCCCCTTTTAAACAGATGGGAGTTACGGTACTAGGTCTCGTCCTCAGTATCGTCGTCTTCCTCTTTCGGTCGTGCTATCTCCTTGGGCGGTTCCATTGTGGCCCTCTTAAAATTCCTTATGCCTTTTCCGATACCGGCACCTATTTCGGGGAGTTTGCCGGCGCCGAAGATTATCATGACTATTACCAGGATAACAATAAGTTCAGGCATGCCTATACCAAACATTTCGACCTCCAATCTCCGTGGCCTGATATCAAGTTCGCCCCGCGCCTTTAAAATCCAGGGTAGATCTTATGATCATCAGTTATCCGCTGATAATTTAACCAGGCCTACAAACAAGACCTTTTAATACATCAAATTTTTTACACAAAGACTAACACTAAAAAAATGGCAAGTCAAGTTATAGCTACGCCCCTGATCCTCCGTCAAGGTGTAATCATTCATAAAGATCTTAGTACTCTTTTCTTGGGGTATAATCACATTGTGACTGTGATTTAATTACAAAACCTTGGCCTTATGTCAAGAAAAATGAAGGGAAGTTCGAGGATCGAGGTTTCAAGGGGTTGAGGGGACAAATCAGGTATTTAGACTGAAGACTAAAGGTTATTAAGAAACGTCAGTCTTCCCCTTTTTACAGTTAATTTGGAGTTGAACATAAGCTGGAAATCGATATATTTTAACCCATGGCTCATTTATCGCTTGAAATATTTAAGATATTCCTATAATCAGAAGGGCAACAGATAGGGCAAGGGGGTGATCTATGAAGATAGCGGTCAGCGGCAAAGGGGGAGTCGAGAGAGGATTGAATATTGAAGATTGAATATTGAATGATGAATATTGAACAGATGATAGCTGACAGCCTATGGCCGACAGCTGGAAAATGGAATATCGAATAATGAACATGGAACTGTAGAATTTTGAGGGGAAGAAAAAAGTTCAACATTTGGAATTCCCTGTTGGATATTCTGCATTTCAAAATGGAGAAGAACTATAAATAATAAGATGCTTGGTGGTTTCACAGTCTGAATATTTAAAAGACTAGATTGTTACGTAAGATAAAAAATATATAGAAGGAGATATGATTATGGGAAAAAGGATCTATAATTTTAACGCCGGACCGGCGGCGCTCCCTCTCCCCGTGCTGGAGGAGATAAGGGAAGAACTTACTGGACTATAAAGGCTCCGGCATGTCCGTAATGGAACATAGCCATCGTTCAAAGTGGTTTGAAGAATTGATTAATGATGCCGTCGCGAGGACCAAGAGACTACTTGACCTGGATGATGATTATCATGTGCTTTTTATCCAGGGAGGGGCCAGCCTGCAGTTCGCTATGGTCCCTATGAACCTGGCGATTGCGGGAAGACCCGTCGACTATATCAATACCGGTACATGGCCTGTAAAGGCAATCAAGGAGGCAAAGATACAGGGCAAGGATGTCAGGATTATCGCCTCATCTGCAGACAGAAATTTTTCATATATCACAAGGAATTTTAAGGTTGATAAAGACGCGGCATACCTTCACTTCACCTCAAATAATACTATTGAAGGGACGCAGTGGGCCGAATTTCCGGACGGGAAGCGGCGTTCCCCTTGTAAGCGATATGTCTTCGGACTTTATGAGCCGCCCTGTGGATGTCAAACCATTCGGCCTGATATACGCCGGGGCACAGAAGAATATCGGGCCCGCGGGATCGGCTATGGTCATTATTCGCAAGGACATGCTGGAAAGGACGCCTGAAGGCATCCCTACTATGATGAAATATACCACCTTCGCAAAGGAGAATTCACTCTACAATACACCCTCATGTTTTGTTATTTACACAATAGGCCTGGTCTTAAAGTGGCTCGAAGAGACAATCGGGGGTCTGGGCGAAATGGAAAAGATAAATAAGAAAAAGGGAGAGATTATTTATAACTTTATCGACAGTTCCGGATTCTATCGCGGGACTGCGGACAAGGACAGCCGATCCTTGATGAACGTAACCTTCAGGCTGCCAAATGAAGAGCTGGAAAATAAATTCGTTAAGGAATCGGTAAAAGCCGGGATGGACGGACTTAAAGGACATCGCTCGGTGGGCGGATGCCGGGCTTCCCTGTATAATGCCACAGGCATTGATGCGGTGAATGCCCTTGTGGCCTTTATGGTGGAATTCGAGAGAAAAGAGGGATAATCTTGAAAAGGGTCAGGATTGCCGAGCTCTTTTCCATGGAAAAGACAGGCGACAAGATCACGGTTATGGGCTGGGTTAGGACCAGGAGGGACTCAAAAGGGGGATTTTCCTTTATTGAAGTGAATGACGGCTCATGTCTGGCTAATCTCCAGGTCATAGCTGATGAAAAGCTGCCGAATTATAAGGACGAGGTCCTTAAACTTCAGACAGGCTGTTCTCTTTACATACATGGTACAGTTATCCCTTCACAGGGGAAGGGACAGAAGGTGGAATTACAGGCGGAGGAGATCCATGTCATTGGATGGTCGGACCCGGAGGTCTATCCCCTGCAGAAGAAGAAACACTCCTTTGAGTTCCTGCGAACAATAGCCCATCTGAGGCCCAGGACCAATACCTTCGGCGCTATCGCGAGGATCAGAAATGCAATGAGCGTGGCGATCCATAGATTTTTCCAGGAGAGGGGCTTCCTCTATATCCATACGCCGATCATTACGGGGAGCGATTGCGAAGGGGCAGGCGCTATGTTTAAGGTGACCACTTTTGACTTGGAGAGGGTTCCTATAAAGGACGGTCGCGTGGATTTTGAGAAAGACTTTTTCGGAAGCCCTTCTCACCTTACCGTGAGCGGACAGCTTGAAGCGGAGATCTATGCCCTTGCAATGGGAGATGTATATACCTTTGGCCCGACATTCAGGGCGGAAAATTCAAACACATCCCGTCACCTCTCCGAATTCTGGATGGTGGAGCCTGAGATGGCCTTCTGTGACCTGGACGGCGATATTGAACTGGCGGTTGAGTTTATTAAATATATCTTTAGCTATGTCCTGGAAAACTGCAAAGAGGATATGGAGCTTTTTAACCGCTTCATAGACTCGACGGTTATAGAGACCCTGGAAAAGATTATATCCCAGGATTTCAAGGTGCTGACCTATACTGAAGGCATGGATATCTTATCCAAGTCCGGGGAAGATTTTGAGTTTCCGGTAACGTGGGGAAGCGACCTTCAGTCTGAACATGAGAGATACCTATGTGAAAAGGTGTTCCAGATGCCCATAGTGCTGATAGGATTATCCGAAAGAGATAAAGGCGTTTTATATGAAGGTCAATGAAGATGGAAAGACGGTCAGGGCTATGGACCTCCTTGTGCCCAAGATTGGAGAGATCATCGGAGGCAGCCAGCGCGAAGATGATTATGACACGCTAATGGCCAGGATCAAGGAGGCGGGCCTGAACCCCGATGATTACTGGTGGTATCTGGAGTTGAGAAAATTTGGTTCCGTACCACACTCGGGTTTTGGTCTCGGTTTTGAACGCCTTATTCAGTTCGTCACAGGGATGAACAACATCCGTGACGTAATCCCATTTCCGCGAACCCCGGGCAGCGTTAGTTTCTGATCCTGCAGGACAAGAGGCGGTACGACTATCAGGGGGTCGCAGCCCGGCTGAGATCCTTGCCAAACGCGACGAGCTGTTTATCGCCCATCCTCCGCAATAGCCTGCTACGGAGGATGAAAAGACGGGTAGTTTAGAGGGACCGCATGTTTATACGCGGCTTCTATTCAAATTAAAAGGGGAGCAGATTCTGAGGTATATCGCTCAGCCTCGGATTGCGGCTGTCCTTGTTTGAGAGGATAGGTTTTATATCCGGCCATTCAATGCCTATGTCGGGGTCTGCCCAGTGGATGCCGAAGTCATCACCGGGTGTATAAAAATCAGTGCATTTGTATATGACATCGGCTGTCTCGCTCAATGTGCAATAACCATGGGCAAAGCCCTTGGGAATATATATCTGTCGCCCGTTTTCTTCGGTAAGATGCGCGCCAACCCACTTCCTGAATGTGGGAGAGCCATGGCGTATATCCACTGCGACGTCAAATATCTCCCCGCAGGTCACGTATATTAATTTAGCCTGGCTGTGCTTAAGCTGGTAGTGGAGCCCCCTTAATACCCCCCGATGTGAGTGGGAGTGATTGTCCTGGACAAACAGGCAATCTATCCCGCCTTCCGCATATCTCCTTTGATGATAGGTCTCCATCAAGAACCCTCTCTCGTCTTTGAAGATATCGGGCTCAATAATGAATACACCGGGAAGTGCGGTTTCAAGAAGTTTTAGGGACATTACACTTTTTCCTCTTCTTCCACTATCCCCATGAGATAGTGTCCATATTCGTTATTCATGGCATCATTCGCAAGGAGTTTCAATTGTTTCAGGTCTATATAACCTGAACGGAAGGCGATCTCCTCTATGCATGAGATCTTAAGCCCCTGCCTGTCCTGTATCGTCTGGACAAAACTTGCGGCCTGTTGCAGCGCCTCATGTGTGCCGGTATCAAGCCACGCGAAACCCCTTCCCAAAAGCTCAACCCTTAGTTCTCCTCTTCGAAGATACTCCAGGTTGACGTCCGTAATCTCAAGTTCTCCACGCTTGGAAGGCTTAAGGTTTCCGGCGATATCTACCACATCATTATCATAGATATAGAGGCCGGGCACGGCATACCTTGATCTTGGTTTACTCGGTTTCTCTTCTATGCCGATGACCTTGCCGGTCTTATCAAATTCTACCACACCATAACGCTCCGGATCCTTGACCGGGTATCCGAAGATCAGACCTCCCTTTTCGAGCTGCACGGCCCTCCTTAATATATCAGGAAGGCTATGACCATAAAAAATATTATCGCCCAGTATTAGACAGACATTATCGTCCTTGATGAAGGATCTGCCTATAATGAATGCCTGTGCCAACCCCTCGGGACGAGGCTGTTCCGCATAGGAAAAGGCGAGTCCCAAGCGGGACCCGTCTCCAAGAAGTCTCCTGAAATTCGGTAGGTCCTCAGGGGTGCTGATAATAAGTATCTCCCTTATTCCGGCGATCATCAGCACGGATAGGGGATAATAGATCATAGGTTTGTCATACAGGGGCAACAGTTGTTTGCTGACCACGCGGGTTATAGGGTAGAGTCGTGTCCCGGCTCCTCCGGCCAATATTATTCCTTTCATCTATAAACTCCCTTCAGTCTCTTAATAATCAATCTCGTGCATTTTTATGGCAAAATATTTAAGCGAGATAATTTCTCTATCTCAAGGGATTGAATATTTTCAATTGAAGATTGAATATTTAAGGAATTCTCAGCAAGGTTATTATTGAAGCGACTTCCACAAATTGTCAATATCCAATAGTCAATATTCAATGGCTCCGGCTCATCGCCCTATTCCTTAAAGACAGCCCCGGTGCTTGCGGAGGTCACCTGCTTGGCATAACGATACAGATAACCTTTTTTGACCTTATAATCCGGTCTGGACCATCCCTTTAAGCGGGCATCTATCTCTTTCTTGCTTAATCTCACATTCAATGACAGTCCGGGAATATCTATGTCAATGATATCACCCTCCCTGATAACGGCTATGGGACCGCCTTCCTGGGCCTCCGGGGATATGTGTCCTATTGCGGCTCCGCGTGTACCGCCGGAGAACCTCCCGTCAGTGATCAGGGCCACGTCCTTGTCAAGCCCTGCCCCCGCAAGGGCGGAGGTGGGCGAAAGCATTTCCCTCATGCCTGGTCCTCCCTTCGGGCCTTCATAACGGATAACTATCACGTCACCCTTTGCTATCTTACCGGCCATTATGGTCTCCATGGCGCTCTCTTCACTCTCGAATACACGGGCGGGACCGGAGTGCTTGAGCATGGATGGATCAACCCCTGATTTTTTGACCACAGCTCCTTCGGGGGCAATATTGCCGAAGAGGATCGCAAGCCCGCCGTCCGGAGAGTAGGGCGAATCAATCGGGCGGATAAAATTCTCATCCAGGGAATGGGCCGTTCCGATGTTCTCCCCTATTGTCTTTCCGGTTACCGTAATCTGATCGAGGTTAAGAAATCCCTTTTTCTTTAACTCTCCCATAACTGCGCGGATTCCTCCTGCCCTATCAAGGTCTTCCATATGGTGTGGACCGGTAGGCGATATCCTGCACAGGTTGGGGGTTTTGGCACTCATGCTTGTTAAAGAGATCGAGCTCCAGGCGGATTCCAACTTCATGGGCGATTGCGGGAAGATGTAGGACCGTATTTGTTGAACTTCCGATGGCCATCTCCACGTACATGGCGTTTTCAAATGCCTTTGCTGTCGCGATATCCCTTGGCCTTATATCTTTTTCCACCAGATACATGATCATTTTTCCGGTATCCTTGGCCAGTCGCATGCGGCCGGCTGAGACGGCCGGGATGGTTCCGTTACCTGGAAGGGCCAGCCCTAATGACTCGCTCAGACAGTTCATGGAATTTGCCGTGTACATACCGGAACATGACCCCACTCCCGGACAGGCCCTGTCCTCAAGTTCAGTCAATTCCTCTTCGGTTATCTTCCCTGCCTGCATCGCGCCTACCGCCTCGAACACACTTATGAGGTCTATGGTTTTACCCCCCATCTTCCCGGTCAGCATCGGGCCTCCGCTTATTATGATGGCTGGGATATTAAGGCGAAGCATCGCCATCATCATACCGGGTATGATCTTGTCGCAATTGCCTATCATGACGAGTCCGTCAAAGGGAAAGGCCATAGCCATGATCTCCACCGAATCGGCGATAAGCTCCCTGGATATAAGGGAGTACTTCATCCCCTGGTGCCCCATGGCGATCCCGTCACATACCCCTATGGTCCCGAATTCCATGGGAGTGCCGCCAGACATGGCAATCCCCATCTTGACTGCGTAGGCTATCTCATGAAGGTGTCTGTGTCCGGGAATCACATCATTTGCAGAGTTGGCTATCCCGATTATAGGCCGGGCAATCTCTTCATCTGTATATCCCATTGCCTTGCAAAGGGACCTGTGGCCGGCCCTTTCCAGACCCTTTTTCATAATATCTGATCTCATTAGATCTATCCTCCTATATTCATTTGACTATTTCTCCCAATATTCTACATTCGATATTCAATATTCTCTTTTTTTAACTCTCTGCGCTCTACGCAATACGCTTTGCTCGTATACCCCTTGAACCCTTTTTCTCTCTTAGTATGGTTTTCTTCCCCGTGCTATTGGGTATCTCCGGCCGTAACCAAAGGCCTTTGACGTAACCTTGAGCCCCGGCGCGGCCTGTCTCCTCTTATGTTCATTGAATACGATCCGCCTTAAGACATCCTTCACAATATCGGGATCATGGCCCATTGCGACTATATCATCTTCGGAAAGATTTTTTTCAACAACAGCCTCAACAATACTGTCAAGGACATCGTACGGCGGAAGGGTATCCTGATCTGTCTGATTAAATTTGAGTTCCGCGGATGGCAGTCTTGCAATAATATCTTAGGGATAATTTCGCCTTCACGGTTGATATAGCGTGCCAGACGGTAGCAAAGCGTTTTGGGCACGTCGGATATAACGGCAAGACCACCGCTCATGTCGCCATAAAGGGTGCAATATCCTGTAGCGGTCTCTGATTTATTCCCTGTTGTTAAGAGAAGGGCATTAAATTTGTTTGAAAGGGCCATGAGAATGTTTCCACGAATCCTGGCCTGGATATTCTCTTCTGTCACATCCTCACTCAGTCCTTTAAAGATTGAAGCAAGGGAGGTCTTGTAGCTTTCAAATATATCACTTATAGGTATCTCCCGGAAATCTATCTTAAGGTTATTGGCAAGTGCACTGGCGCATTCCCTGCTTATCTCTGAAGTATAAGGGGAGGGCATGCTTACACCAATAACATTTTCAGGGCCCATGGCACGCTGCGCGATTACGGCTACCAGGGAGGAATCGATTCCTCCGCTGAGTCCCACAAGCACCTTTTTAAAACCGCATTTTATAGCGTAATCCCTTGTCCCCATTATAAGGCCAGATAAAAGTGATTCCTCTTCAACAGGTTTTATAATCCTTTATCTCATCATAATCTTCATTGCTGCCCCAGATGATCATGTCCGGTTCGAATTCCTTTGCCTGAAGGATCAATCTTCCTGATTTGTCCACCACCATGCTTGAACCGTCAAAGAGAAGATCATCATTTCCTCCTACCTGGTTGCAGTACAGGATCGGTATATTATATTTGAGGGAAATAGCCTTTATTACTGACATGCGTAACTTTGTCTTATTTAAACTAAAGGGAGAGGCAGAGATATTTATCAGCATGTCAATGCCTTTGGAGCTCAATCTCTTTACCGGGTCCTGACTGTATCTTGGCGCTGCTTCAATATCTCCCATATTCCAGATATCCTCACATATAGTAACCCCTATTCGTTTCCCTTCCAGTTCAAACAGGAGACTCTCTTTCGCCGGTTCAAAGTAGCGTGTCTCATCAAAGACATCATAGGCAGGCAATAATATCTTGCCGCCCTTATTGAGAATCTTTCCGTCATTTAAAAGCGCCACACTGTTAATAAGGGGTTTGCCGATATCTTCCAGGGTTTCTGTCAACGTAGCCGCAAAGGACATGAATATCTTTTATGCGCGATGTGAGGGCCTCAAGACATTTAAGGTTTTCAGAGATAAAGGCGGGCTTTTCAAGGAGGTCTTTTGGGGGATAACCCATAAGAGATAACTCGGGAAAGACTGCCAGTGAACAGCCGGATTTCTTGGAATTCTCGACAGCCTTCATGATTAAGGAACTGTTATATGTGAAATCACCTATAATGGGATTTATTTGACAGAGGGAGAGTTTCATTTTTCATTTACCATTGATCATTTAACATTTATCATTGAACATTTATCAATCATCATTGGTATTCAATTATTTTAGGATTTAATACCCTAGTCATTTCACTTTTTGAGACCTTCTTGCTGTAAAAATGCTTTTAGCAATGATGGCAATTAATTCTTCACATTCGTTAAGTGTAGGTAGAACATAATCTTTCTTAATAAAAGAAACTGACAGGATAACCTTAAGCCAGTATCTAGATTCTTTTAATTCTTTTAGAACAACACCCAATTTATGTATAAAATCGGCTTTTGATTCAGCGCCTCTTGCCTCTTCATAATTTGCTCCGGGAGAAGTCCCGCATCGTTGTAACTGTGTACGAATATGATTCCCTATGGAATTATCAGGTAATTTTCCACATAACTGTATTATCAGAACAGTAAATTTCAATAACCTGTCCGCTAACTCTTCATCTTTACGCATTTCCATATTAAATGATAGATGATCAATGATAAATGTTAAATGTTAGATTGTTTTCCCCGCCTTCTCAATGGCCTTGATGATCCCGGGAATTCGATCTTCCATATTAATATTAATAGGTATAGTCAGTGCGCGTGATAAAAGTTCGGCTGTTCTCGGCAAGGAGGATTTATCATACCTGCACCTTGTTTCTCCTGACGCGGTCTTAAATGGATAACCGGAACGGATAAGGGTCTTACCCTCAAGCAGGTGTTCCCATCTCTCAAAGTAATGCCAGTCGTTTTCATACCAGTAGACAGCTCCGAAACCTTCTTCTATCATGACCTTATTAAATGCCTTTGCCTTATCCGCTGTGGGGAGGAAGAAGATAAGAAAGGTTGCGGTGTCTCCCGTGGGATCGGGGATATTCCTGAAGGTTACCTGGTCAATCCCGGAGAGGGCCTCTTTTATACGGGCCTTGTTCTCCTTCTGGCGTCTTAATATATTATCCAGCTTTCTTAGCTGGGCCAGCCCAAGGGCGCCCTGGAGTTCCATCATCCTGTAGTTAGATCCGATAAAGTTTCGTTTTTCAAGACCCCGGCCTACGTTGGGATTATGATCATGTCCGTGATCGTGATATTCAGAGGCGCGGATATAAATCCCCTCGTCATCCGTGATGACCATGCCGCCTTCTCCGGTGGTAATGGTCTTTACCGGATCAAAGGAGAAGGTCCCCACCTTTCCAAACGAACCCAGTGCCTTGCCTTTTAATTTTCCCCCGCAGGACTGGGCAGTATCCTCTATGACCGGTATAGCGTAGCTGTCCGCGATAGAGACAATTTCTTTTATACGGGCCTGGGCGCCGCACATGTGGACCGGTATGATTGCCTTTGTATTGGCCGTGATCTTATTGGCAATATCATCAGGATCAAGACAGAGGGTGTCATCTATTTCCGCGAAGACAGGTATAGCCCCGGCGTCAAGGATGGACTCCCAGGTAGCTACAAAGGTGAATCCCTGGGTTATGACCTCGTCACCGGGTCCGATCCCAAGGGCGGCCAGGGCAACCTTGAGGGCTGCAGTGCCTGATGATACCCCAAGGGCATGATTTACGCCGCAGTATTTGGCAAACTCTTCTTCGAATTGATATACCTTGTAGATCCCTTTTCTCTGCTCGTCGAAATCATATCTGTGAAGCATTTTTCTGGAGAGTACATCCAGGACCTCTTCATTCTCTTCAGGCCGATAACCTCATATCCGGGCATCTTTCACTCCTTTCATCTAATAGTACCTGTATCATATTTATGGTTCTAGGGGTCGAGTTTAAGATATAACCGCTTAGGTGTTTAGGCTGAAGACTGACGGCTGAAGGAAAGAATGTTTTTATTAACCTTCAGTCTTTAGCCTTCAGTCTTAATAACTTTTTACACTTGAACCCTTGACCCCTCGGATCCTTGACCACTAAACCATCCCATATAACGGGATGGTTTTCGATTATCCTTCAAATGCCTGTCTGTATATCTCCTCAATTATCTCGACCGTCATGGGCCTTGGATTGTTCATAAGGGGTCGTTCGACCCTAATTGCCGCCTTGGCCATCTCAGGTATGGAATCTTCAGGGATGTTAAGCTCGTCTAGAGAAAGAGGGATGCCTATGTCATCTGCAAGATCATATACGGCGTCGGCTACAAGCGACGCCGTATCCCTTGGGGAAAGCCCATCCGCCTCCTGGTCCATTGAAACGGCCATCCGGCAGAATTTGTCGATATTCCCCGGATAATTATATTCAAGCACATAGGGAAGCAGCAGGGCATTAGCTATCCCATGGGGGACATCGAATAGGGCGCCCAGAGGATACGCGAGGGAATGGCAAGCCCCTACACCTGACATGGCCAGGCCTAGGCCTGCGAGATAGCTTCCCATCATCATGTTTTCGCGAAAACCGATATCTTTGCCGTTAAACACTGCCCCTCGCAGATTATCCGATATAAGCTCTATCGCCCTCAGTGATATAGGTTCACTCATAAAATGGGCCTGTATGGATGTATAGGATTCTATAGCATGGGTCAAGGCATCCATTCCTGTGTATGCCGTTATATAAGGGGGAAGATCAAGGGTGAGTTCAGGGTCGAGGATTGCGGTATGTGGGTAAAGAAAGGGGCTATTGATTCCTCCCTTGGTCTTTGTGTCTCTCATGGTGAAGACAGCGGTGAAAGTGGTCTCGCTGCCTCGGCCACCTCGGCCGGGTCCACGGGGGGAGTCGCCGACTTGGAGTCGGCCGTGGTACAGCCCCAGAGGCACCAAGGCAGCCGCGGCCACCCAGACCGGCAGGGCCACCTGCCAGAGCCACGTTCGGAGCCTGCTGCGCGTGTTCATGCTGTATCCTCGACGCCGTACTGCCTTGCGTTGCCTGTCGGACGGCGCCTGGGGCGACAGCGTGTCGCCCGCGGCGTGCGGTTCGGTCGTCTGCCAGCCGACGTTCGCCCGGCCGCGGAGCCGGTCGACGCCGGGTTGTCGATCAGGGCACCGGCGCGGTGGTCCCGGCCGGGGCGCCTTCGGTGTCTTTGCGGCGCTCCAGAATGCGTCGTCGCGCCTCCAAGGCCCGTTGTATCCGTTCCTCCTGCGTCATGGTGGCCGACGCGGCGGCGGCGGCGGCGGCCGTGGACGCCCCCGCGGCGGCGGGGGCCGCGGCGCTGCCCGGCAGACGTCCGGCCACGGTGCCGCCGGGAGCGCCGGGCATCGCGGGGGGCGGGGGCGGCGTAGCGGCCGCGGCGGCCGTCGGGGACGGTGCCCCGGGCCGCTCGCCCGGCTTGGGCGCGTCGGGGGGCCGAGCGGCCTCGGTCACGACCCCGGCGGCGCGACTCCTCGTCGGCGGCGGTCCTGGAGCGGCCCTCGCTGGCCGAATGCCGCGCTCGATCTTCAGAATCCGCTCCTCGGCGCCCTTGGCCACGGTCACCTCGCCGGCCCGGATCTCCTTCAGCGTGTAGCCGGTATCGCCGATGGTCTGGCCCGTGAGATAGACGTGCTTGGTGGCCTCACGGGGGGCCGCCTGCCCCTTGTCGCCCTTGTCACTGCCCGGCTTGGGCAATTAGAG
>CAVZMS010000106.1:0-14002 GCA_963776085.1 uncultured delta proteobacterium | reverse complement strand
ACATCTCTTCCAAAAAAAAGGTTGTATCCCCCAAGAGCATTAACCAGAAGGAATATATCGACGGGATAAGGCGTTTTGATATCGTTTTCGCCATAGGCCCGGCAGGCACGGGAAAGACCTACCTTGCCATGGCCATGGCCATATCCTCCCTGGTAAAGAGGGAGGTCAACCGGGTTGTCCTTGCCAGGCCCGCGGTAGAGGCGGGTGAACGCCTGGGGTTTCTGCCGGGTGATCTGTACGAAAAGGTAAATCCTTACCTCAGGCCGTTGTATGACGCCCTTCACGACATGATGGACTTTGAAGACGCGTCGCGACTTATGCAGAAGGGGGTTATAGAGGTCGCCCCCCTGGCGTTTATGAGGGGAAGGACGCTGAACGATTCCTTCGTGATACTTGACGAGGCCCAGAACGCGACGGCGGATCAGATGAAGATGTTCCTGACAAGGCTCGGCTTCAGCTCCAAGGCCGTCATAACCGGGGACGTGACCCAGACGGACCTCCCTGCAGGGAAGACCTCGGGCCTTAACCACGCCAGGGACCTTTTGCAGGGGATAAAGGGCATAAAGTTTGTATACTTCTCAAGGGATGATGTCGTCAGGCATCCCCTGGTTCAGGAGATAATAGACGCCTATGAGAGAGACGGGCAAAAAGGCACTAATAACGGTAAATGACGCGGTGGCCAGGATCATGGTCGTCAAGCTCGCGGATGTCCGGCCGTGGGTAATCCTCACGGTCTTGAGCCTGATTATCAGCATATTCCTGTTCCCGGATATCCTGAACAGGCCGAAGGTCTACAAGCTTGGGGACGTGGCGGAGGGCGATATCAAGGCCTCTGCGGATATCCTTGTAGAAAACGCGGCCCTCACGGCGAAGGACAGAGAGAACGCGATAAATGCAGTCCCCAATGTGTATGACTTTGATCCCTCCGCTACAAACCTTGAACTCAGACTGAAAGAGGCTATGTTCGATGCATGGACCTCTATTGCCGCGGATACGACGGCCCTTGGAACGCCTTTATCCAGCAACAGGATCGCCTTGTTCACGCCATATGATAAGGAGATTATCAAAGATCAATTCTTTAAGACACTCGATGTATCCAGTGATGAGGCATTGTTTGACAGGGTTATCCAGAGCGGGTTTCCGGAAGAATTGGAGGCCAGCACGATTGAACTGACGACCGCCGTGTTTCAAAAGGGGGTTGTCGGAAACATGATGGTCCTGATCAGCCAATCCCAGAAAGGGATACTGCTTCAAGGCATTCAGACCCAGGAAGAGACACCTGTAACGGACCTGACCCGGTTCTATGATATTGAAGGGGCCAAGAAGTTCATAATGGACCAGAAAGATGATCTGGTTAAGAAAGGGGTGTCTTCCGGGACGGCCAATCTCGCGATATATCCTGGCCCAGTCGCTTGTCAAACCGAACGTCACCTTCAACCAAAGGGAGACGGAGCTAAGAAAGAATATAGCCGGGAAATCCGTGAAGCCGGTCTATTACCAGATAAAGAAGGGAGAGATGCTGGTCAGGGAGGGAGAAAGGATAGGCGAGGACCACCTTGTCAAACTTTCGGCCGAGGCCAAGTTATTGGGAGAACAGTCCGTGTTCGGCCGGGTGCCGGGCATGACGGTCCTGATCGGACTCCTTTTCGCGTTCGTGTACATGACCGGGCTGATGAAATCCAGGGCATCCTACTACGACACCAGATACCACCTTTTCAACGCCCTGACGTTCCTTACGATCTTCATATTTATCTGGGCATACGGTTTTATAGCGGAGGAGATTGCGAGGGGTTTCAGTTTCTTTACCTCAAGGGCACTCCTGTTCGCCATGCCTGTGGCCTGCGGCGCCATGATTGTGTCGGTATTTGAGGGGCTGTCCATGGCGGTTATCTTTTCTTTGCTAATCTCGGTGCTGGCCTCTCTGGCGATAGACAGGAGCGTGGAATTCTTTATCTATTTCCTTGTCGGAAGCCTAGCGGCGGCGTACTGGGTAAGGGAATACCGGGAAAGGGGGATATTGATCAAGACAGGGGTAAAGGTGGGGCTTATCAACGTCCTGCTCTGTCTTTCCATAGAGATGATCTATGGGTCCCTTTTGTCAACAGAGACAACCGTGGTCCTCTTAGCGGGCTTTATCGGGGGGGTCCTTGCGGGAGTTATATCCACCGGCATAATACCCCTGGTAGAGATGGCCTTCGATTTCACGACGGATCTCAAGCTGCTCGAGCTGGCCAATCTTGATCAGCCGCTTTTAAGGGAGTTGATGGTGCAGGCCCCCGGCACCTATCATCACAGCGTCATTGTCAGCAACATGGTGGAGGCCACGGCCAAGGCCATTAACGCCAATCCCCTGCTCGCCAAGGTGAGCGCGTATTATCATGATATCGGGAAGATTAGAAAGCCCCTTTACTTTATAGAAAACCAGATGGGGGTTGAAAACAGGCATGATAACTTGGCCCCTTCCATGAGCAGCCTGGTCCTTATTTCACATGTAAAGGACGGGATGGAACTGGCGAAGGAGCATAAGCTGGGCAGGGAGATAACAGACATCATACAGCAGCATCATGGGAAATGCCTGATTACCTATTTCTATCAGAAGGCAAGGGAACAGGCAGCGGGCAAGATGGGAAAGTCCTCACAGGTAAAAAGGGAAGATTTCCGTTACCCCGGCCCGAGGCCTCAGACCAAGGAGGCGGGTCTTGTCATGCTGGCGGATATGGTGGAGGCCGCTGCCAGGTCCCTGATGGATCCCTCTCCGGCGCGTATACAGGGTACGGTTCAAAAGATTATCAACAATGCCTTCTCGGACGGTCAGCTGGATGAGTGCGAACTCACCCTGAAGGATCTCAATGAGATAGCAAAAGGATTCAACAAGACCTTGGGAGGGATTTTCCACCATCGTGTTGAATACCCTGAAGTGTATTCAACAGGCGAGACAAGGGTAGTCAATGGAGATACAGATCAAATACCTCAGGAAGATACCGGGGGTAAAAAGGAAGTCGATAGAGAGGAAGACAAGGAAGGTTTTAAAAGACTTGGCCTGCGATAAGGATGAGTTGAGCGTCCTGTTTGCCGATGATGCCGTGATAGCCGACCTTAACGGACGCTACTTGGGGAGGCAGGGCCCCACAAACGTCCTGGCCTTTCCCATGTCGGGAGATCCGGACTCGGGTCTGGTATCGGGCATGCTCGGCGACGTTGCAATATCCGTGGATACTGCCATCCGGGAATCAGAAGAGAGTGGAGAGACCCTTGAGGAGACCGTCTGCCGTCTCCTGATACACGGGATATTGCATCTGATGGATTATGACCATGAGGGTGTTGAGAAGGGAATGATCATGATGAAAGAGGAGGAGAGGCTTCTTTCACTGATAAGGGAGGAATAACGCATGGCCCGGTTAGCCGTAAATATCGATCACATCGCCACGGTGCGGGAGGCCAGGGGCGCCGATGAGCCGGATCCTGTCTTGGCTGCGGGCCTGGCCGAACTGGCAGGCGCGGATTGCATTATATGTCACCTGAGGGAGGACAGGCGGCATATCAACGACAGGGATCTGACCATCCTGAGACAGACCGTGAAGACCAGGCTTAATATGGAGATGGCCGCTGTGGAGGAGATGATAGAGATCGCGAGCGACCTGAGGCCTGATATGGTCACACTGGTACCGGAAAAGAGGGAGGAACTGACAACGGAAGGAGGTCTTGATGTCAAGTCGAACCCGGACTATTATGGAAAGGTGGTTGAAAGGATCGCGGAAAAAGGGATAAAGGTGAGCCTTTTCGTGGATCCCGATCCATCCCAGATCGAGATTGCCCACAGGATAGGGGCGGATATAGTCGAGATTCACACGGGTCATTATTCCGAGGCCAGGACCAAGGAGGATGCCGATATCCAGTTCGAGAGGATCATTAGGGCAGTCGAGGCCTCGGCCGATCTGAAGCTTGGAATCAGCGCAGGGCATGGCCTCAACTATGTCAACGTAAAGAGGTTCAGGTTTCTTCCGCAGATTGAGGAATACAGCATTGGCCACAGTATAGTCGCCAGGGCGGTGTTGGTCGGGCTCGAACAGGCGGTCCGGGAGATGGTGGAGATAGTGAAAGGATTTTAAAAGGAGATTGATGATTGAATATCGAATATTGAAGATTGATGATTTAAAAATCAACAATCGTCAATCTAACAATCGACAATCGACAATCGACAATCGACAATCGATATGATCTACGGAATAGGCGTTGATCTTGTTAATATAGGCCGCATGGAGAGGGTGATAAAGAAATGGGGAGACAGGTTTATCCAAAAGGTGTTCACTCCGGCTGAGATAGAGATATGCCGCAAGAGAATGTTCCCCGCACCCGCCTTTTCGATGCGCTTTGCGGCAAAAGAGGCGTTTTCAAAGGCCATGGGGACAGGGATGAAAAAGGGTGTCAGGTGGAGGGACATTGAGGTCTTTCACTACCCCGGGGGAAGACCGGGTCTGAGGCTTCACGGGAGATCATCTGAAAGATGCAGGGAAGAAAATATAACCGGCTTTCACCTGAGCATGTCTGATGAAGGTGAATACGGGGCAGCCATGGTGGTTCTGGAGAAAGGGCAATGAGACTGGTTAAGACCTCTGAAATACAGGAGATGGATAATCTCACTATCCATGAGATGGGGATACCGGGCGCCGTGCTGATGGAGAACGCGGCGCGCGGCGCGGCTAGGATATTTCTTGAGCATTTTGACCCGGCGCCGGGCTCCTGCGCGGTCGTAATCTGCGGCCGCGGCAATAACGGCGGGGACGGGTATGCAATGGCGAGGTACCTCAACGGGGCGGGGATGCGGATTATTGTTATCGTCCTTGCTAAATTGGGAGGGATATCCGGGGACGCCCTCATAAACCTTAAGATCATAAAACGGATGAAGCTGGATATCAGGGAGGTCCCTAGCCATGGTGAATGGAAGAAGATATGTAGCTGTCTCTCGGACTGCGATTATATAATAGACGGGATCCTCGGGACCGGTCTTAATTCATCGGTGCGGGGTTATTACGGCAAGGTCATTGAAGACGTCAACTCCTCGGGGAAGCCTGTTATGTCCATTGATATACCCTCCGGCCTGAATGCCGATACAGGCCAGGTGATGGGAGTCGCAGTAAGGGCCGACCTGACCGTGACCTTCGGATTTCCCAAACTGGGGCAGATGCTTTTCCCGGGCCCTGACCTCGTGGGCCGGCTCGCGAGGATTGATATAGGGATACCGGATATTATAGCGGACAGGGTAGGCGGCCGATATCGGATGCTTGAACCGGATGATTTCGTCGATCTTCTTAATGAGAAAAGAAAGGACATACACAAGGGCGACAGGGGTCACCTCTTGATCCTGGCGGGATCGATTGGAAAGACCGGCGCGGCGACCCTGGCGGCGCTGGGGGCCCTGAGGGCCGGGGCGGGGCTGGTTACCCTCGGGATCCCCAAGTCCCTGAACAGCATACTTGAGGCCAAACTGACGGAGGCAATGACGGCGCCTTTGCCGGAGACGGGGGACGGAACCCTGTCCCTTAAGGCAAAAGAGGAGATATGTCGCCTCATGGAGGGAAAGAGCGCCCTTGCAATAGGGCCCGGGCTGTCGACGAATCCGGAGACCTCCGCCCTTATTAGGGAGATAGTGGCCGGATGCGGCGGGCTACCCATGGTTATTGACGCGGATGGGCTGAACGCCCTGGCAGGAGACCGGCGGGCCATGAAAGGGCTTGACAAGAAAAAGATACTCACACCGCACCCCGGGGAGATGGCCAGGTTGACGGGGCTTAAAAACAGTGAGGTGCAGATTGACCGGGTAGGGACAGCATCCAGGTTTGTGGAGGAGCACGGATGCTGCCTGGTACTGAAAGGGGCCAGGACCCTGATAGCCGAACCTAACGGTAATATCTATCTGAATCCCACGGGTAACCCGGCGCTCTCGAGCGGGGGGGCGGGCGATGTCCTTACCGGGTTGATATCTGGATTTTTGGCTAGGGGGTGGCCCCTGATAGACGCTGCAAACGTGGGGGTGTACTTACACGGCCTTGCGGCCGATCTCCTGGCAGAAGATATGGGGGAAGCTGGAGTGCTGGCCGGTGAACTGCCGGACCTTATCCCAGGGCTGATGGATACCCTTGCCAGGAAGGAATGGCCCCTCGAGACTGTGCCTTCTTATATGGATCTATATCAGCCGCTGTGAGGCGTACGGGGTAGGGAAGAGAAAGACAATAAATTTTGACAGGATTGACAGGATTTATTGGATGTTTGTTTTCCTTTTTTCCGGAAGAAAAAAGGAAATATCAATCCCCGCCTTAGGCGGGAGAAAAACAAGAATCTATAATTTGATTTATGTATTTTTAGGACAATTATTTTTGCCTTTCATCCGGAAATGCAAAAAATATCCTGTTCATCCCTGGCCCAGACCTAATATTTTAAATTAAGCTGTTCATTATCAGAGTTACTGAAAAGTCACCAATATCTGATAATAGGTCGTGTCGTGCCAGGGCGGGCCTGTAGATCCTGTCGAATAACTAGATTCCGGCTTGCGCCGAAATGACGGAAGAGAGGGCATAGGGCAAGGGGCAGAAGATAAGAAGGTCAGGGGATAAGAGGGCAGAGGGATTTAAGATTGAATATTGAAGATCGAATATTGAATATTGATGATTGACGATTGACGATTTAAAATCAACAATCAACAATCGCAAATCGACAATCAATAATAAATAATGGCCTTTAAAAGTAAACCACTTGAAATATTTAACTAATTCAGGTAAAGAGACTGTCAGCCTCGGTGAGAGGCTCGGGGCCTGTCTCATAGCAGGGGATATGGTCGCCCTTATGGGAGGACTGGGAAGCGGCAAGACATTGTTTACCAAGGGTATCGCGCTTGGCCTTGGCTTAGGGCCGGAGACAATTATAACAAGTCCTTCCTTCTCGCTTATCAATGAATATGATTGCGGGCGCGTATTTTACCACATGGACCTTTATAGGCTGGAAGGGCTTTCGGATGTGCTTTTGACCGGCTTGGAAGAATATCTGCATGTCGGGGGAGTGGTTGTAATGGAGTGGGCGGACCGCTGGCCGGAGATCCTCCCTGAGAGGAGGGTGGAGGTGAAATTCGAGATCCTGGACGAACAGAGGCGGGATATCACCATAAGCGGAGGACATCCCCGTGCGGTTGAGATAATTGAAAGGCTCAAGGCGATTGACGATTGATGATTGAATATTGAAGATTTGCGATTGGCGATTTACTACTGAAGATTTGAAATCAACAATCAACAATCATCAATCGCAAATAGTAAGGATTCATATATGGCGCTGATAGTACAAAAATACGGGGGCACATCGGTAGGCAGTATTGAGAAGATAAGGAATGTGGCTGAAAAGGTGCTCGGATATTATAAACAGGGAAACAGGATGGTAGTGGTCCTGTCCGCGATGGCAGGGCAGACCGATGGTTTGATAAAATTGGCGCACGAGATTGTCAAAGAGCCGGATACTCGTGAACTGGACGTCCTTATGTCAACGGGAGAACAGGTGAGTGTGGCGCTTTTTGCCATGGTCATCAAGTCAATGGGCTATGACGCCTGTTCCCTGCTGGGGTTTCAGGTGGGGATTCGGACGGATCAGCTGTATGGAAAGGCCAGGATCCATGAGATTGATACTGGCCGCATCTTTGAGGAACTGGAAAGGGGCAGGATTGTTGCAGTAGCCGGATTCCAGGGATTGGACAGTAATGATAACATCACCACGCTGGGGCGCGGTGGTTCAGATACAACGGCGGTGGCCCTGGCCGCCGCTTTAAAGGCGGACCTATGCGAGATCTTCACCGACGTGAAAGGCGTTTATACCACTGATCCAAATATCTGTCCCAGGGCCAGAAAAATGGAATCCATCTCCTACGAGGAGATGCTGGAGATGGCAAGCCTGGGGGCCAAGGTCCTGGAGATCAGATCGGTTGAATTCGCGATGAAATTTAATGTACCAGTCCATGTAAGATCAACATTTACAGATGAAAGGGGTACCATGGTAATTGCTGAAACAAAGGATATGGAAAAGGTTCTTGTGTCAGGGGTCGCGTTCAATAAGAACGAAGCCAGGATTACCGTGTCAAAGGTGCCGGACAGGCCCGGTATAGCCTCACGGATATTCAAACCGCTGGTCGAGGCAGGTATTGTGGTAGACATGATTGTGCAGAACACGAGTGAAGAGGGCATAACGGACCTGACATTTACGGTGATCAAGTCCGATTTTTATAAGGCCTTGAAGCTGTTGAGCGATGTAGGCCAAAGAGATCGGGGCGGAGAAGGTCCTGGGTGATGAAGATATCGCCAAGGTCTCTATTGTGGGAGTGGGGATGAGGACCCATGCGGGCGTGGCCCAGAAGATGTTCGAGACACTTGCGAGGGAAAATATAAACATACTGATGATAAGCACCTCCGAGATAAAGGTCTCATGCGTGATAGAGGAGAAATACACGGAACTGGCGGTGCGGGTGCTCCATGAGGCGTTTGGGTTGGATAAGGACGTGCAAGCGCAGGGCGCATAGGGCAGAGTGAGGGGCTACTGATCCTTTTGCTGATCGTTCTGGCCCTGTTCTACCTGAAGGCGGCCTTTAATGGCATGGCTCCCCAAGAGGGATCGTGCGTCGATGAGATATATGTGCAGGTTGAAGGGGACATAAGATACCCCGGTGTCTATCCCTTTTGCCAAAAGGGCGACCTGGCTGGGTTAATAGAGAAGGCAGGGGGTCTGGAGCCGCCGGATTACGCACCCCCGGCATTTGATAATATCCCTCTTGAAACTGGAGTAAGGGTAACACTTAAAAGAAATGATGGCAGATGGGGGATTTCCCGGGACGGGATCACGGCCTTTTATAGGATTACCCTCGGGATCCCGATCTCTATTAACAGCGAATCTGAAGAGGGGCTTACGGCCCTGCCTGGAATAGGTCCCAAATTGGCCGGAGCGATTGTGATGGAAAGGGGCAAAAGGGGAGGATTTAAGGCCCTGAACGAGATCAAGGATGTTCATGGGATTGGAGATAAGGTGTATCAAAAAATAATTCCATATATTAGATTATAGGATTAAGATTCATCTAATTGAGTGTCGGCAAATATATTATTAGGGTTCAAGGGATCAAGGGGCCAAGTGCATGGAGCGGAGTGCCCCAGTTAAACATGCTACGCCCCGGTGAAATGGTCTACGGATTTCACGGGGTAAACGTTTAACGGGGTAAACATAGGGCATGGTGCATAGCGCAAAGAGCAGGGCGCAAAAGGCAGAAGATAAGAAGATAAGAAGATAAGAAGATAAGAAGATAAGAAGTAGGGATTAAAGGATTGAATATTGAATTTTGAATGTTGAATGACGAATTTTGAAGAGAAGAAAAGACTTCAAAATTGGACCTGCCCGCTCATGCCTTTTTAGCAATAGAAGCTTTATATTCTGCTAATCATGCTGCAGAAACAAACAGTCAGTATTAGTGAAAAAGAGCTATGGCAGACGGGAATTCCCTGTTCAACATTCTGCATTCAAATGTTTCTGATATGGATGCAAGGGTTCCAGGGTTTCAATTTAATCCGGTTAGGAGACGAGCTACAATGAAAATAAAAAAGACCATCCCGGACTGGATAATCGGAGCGGTTGTTACGCTTTTGTTTCTATTTATTACCTTCACTGGGGTGTTTGATTTTACGAACACCGTGGAGATGAAGTCCTTTGATTTCAGGGCCAAACTGGCCGCCCCCGCTGTAACCAACCCTGATATCGAGCTCGTGGTCATCTCGGAGGACGATCTGGCGGAATTCGGCAGATGGCCATGGTCCAGGGATATCCTCGCGCAGGGGATCGATAATCTTGCCATGGCCGGCGCCAGGGTGATCGCCGTTAATATCCTGTTTACCGAACCGGAAGAGAGCTCCGGGCTCAAGGCGATCAAGGAGTTGAAGGGGAGTTTCGACACCCTGGGCCTAGCTCAAAAAGGTCCCGGGCTTGATTTCTATAAAAAGCTGTCCGATGCGGAGACAGAACTTGATAATGACGCCAAACTTTATAATGCCGTAAAAAAAGCCGGGAATGTGGTCTTTCCCATCTACTTTGATATGACCAGCAGCGGCGTCGATAAAGAGACCCCTGCTTTCATAACCAGGGATTCGTTCAAGTATGTCGAGGGAGCCACAGATGAATTCGCTGTATCTTCCTTAATCTGGATGAAGAAGGTCACCCCCCTTCTTCCCACCTTTGCCGAGGTCGCCGCATCAACGGGTCATAATAACCTTTTCCCTGACAGCGATGGATATGTCCGGTCTCAGATTCACGTACTGGGATATCAAAAAGATATCTTTTTCCCTTCTTACCCCATAGCGATCGTCAAGACCTTCCAGGATCTCAAGGATGAAGATATGGTTGTCACGCTTGGCGAGGGGATCAGCTTGAAGACCAGTCCATCCTCAACGGTGAAGGTGCCTGTAATAGACTTCGAAATGAAAACACTTTTAAGCTGGAACGCCGGTCCCAATGTCACCTTCCACCAGACACCGTTCTCCATGGTTTACAAAAATAAGATCCAGACCAGCCTTTTCAAGGATAAGATAGTAATAATCGGCCCTACCGCCTCCGGTATCGGGGATCGTTTTGTCACTCCTATCTCAGGTCAAATGCCCGGAGCGGAGGTCGTGGCAAACTCCGTGGCGGATATTCTCAGCCAAAGATTTCTTTCCCGGCCCGCATGGCTCCCATACCTGGAATTATGCCTGCTGATTATCTTCGGTCTCTTCATATCTTTTGTCCTCCCGAGGTTAAAGGCGGGCATGGGCGCTGTCACGACCCTGGGTCTTTTTCTCGCCTACGGGATCGCGGGGACGGCCCTCTTTTTCTCAAATAATATATGGGTCAAGATATCCCCTCCCATGCTTCTGCTCATACTCGGATATATCCTGATCATCTCCAAGCATTTTCTTATCACCGAGAGGACCAAGGAAAAAGTAGAAGCCGATTCCGTGGAGACCAACAAGATGCTGGGTCTTTCCTTTCAGCAACAGGGCATGCTGGATCTCGCCCTGGAAAAGTTCCGCAAGATCTCCCTTGATGAGGATGGGGCCAAGGACCTCCTGTATAATCTTGGGCTTGATTTTGAAAGGAAGAGACAGTTTTCAAAGGCCCTGGCCACGTATAATCTGATCATTGAGGATGGCCGGAATTTTAAGGATCTCGACGAGAGGATCCCCAAGTTAAAGGGCGCTGAGGCCACCATGATCTTCGGGGCAGGCGCGGCGGGGCACCCTGGCGATATCGGGGCGACGATAATGAACATGGACACCAAGCCCACACTCGGCAGATATGAGGTCTCGGGCGAGCTAGGGCGCGGCGCGATGGGGATCGTTTTCAAGGGAGAAGATCCTAAAATACATAGGACCGTCGCCATCAAGACAGTGAGGCTTTCCGATTTTGATGAAGACATGCTGGACGAGATGAAGGAGAGATTTTTCAGGGAGGCGGAATCCGCGGGCCTGCTTACTCATCCGAACATAGTCACTATATACGACGCCGGAGAAGAACACGATCTGGCGTTTATAGCCATGGAATTTCTCAGAGGGAACGATCTGGAGGAATACACCAAAAAGGGGAGCATTCTCCCCATCCGTGAAACGCTCTCCATTGTGGCCCAGGTGGCGGACGCCCTCGATTATGCCCACAGCAAGGGGATCGTCCACAGGGATATCAAGCCTGCCAATATCATGCGGCTCTCAGAGACCCATGAGATCAAGGTGACTGATTTCGGAATCGCCCGGATTGCCTCGTCCTCAAAGACCAAGACCGGTGTCATATTGGGAACGCCGTCATACATGTCTCCGGAACAGGTCGCGGGAAAAAAGGTTGACGGCAGGTCGGATATCTTTTCCCTCGGGGTTGTCCTTTTTGAGATGCTTGCCGGGGAGAAACCCTTTGCGGGGGAGGACATGACGTCCCTTATGTATAAGATCGCTAAAGAGAAACATCCATCGGTCCGTTCCATCAATCCACAGGTCCCCCAGGTAGTAGAGAAGATTATTGACAAGGCCCTGGAAAAGGATCAGGAAACACGTTACCAGAAGGCCGGCCAGATGGCCGAACACCTTAAAAAAGTCGTGGCAAAGATTGATGAGATTCAGGCAAAGAAGGGCAAGACAAGCAGCAGTTGATCGGAGGTTACAGTGCAACATGAAGCTAAACATTGCGGGGAAATCACATATAGGGAGGAAAAGGAAGATCAATGAGGACAGCTACCTTATAAGGCCTGATATGGGGCTGTACGTGATTGCCGACGGCATGGGCGGTCACAAGGCAGGGGAAGTCGCAAGCCTCATGGTAGTGGAGTCGATGGAGAATTACTGGCAAAAGGTTAATATCAATGAGGCCCCTTCCTTGCCGGAGGGCATTGGAAAGGATGTCTCCGATATGGCGAAACACCTTATTAACTCCATATCCTTCGCCAACACGATTATCCATGAGGCGCAGAAACAGCCACAATACCTCAGAATGGGTTCCACCGTTTCGGCCCTGCTGGTTGAACGGGATATAATATGGTCGGCAAATGTGGGAGACAGCCCGGTTTATCTCTTGGATCAAGGGCGCCTGAGACTTGTCTCAGAGGAACATTCCGTTGAGGCGGAACAGAAAAATCTGGGAATTTACGATTCCTTAAACTCCACAAACCCTTTAATGAAGAATATGCTGACAAGGGTGCTGGGTTTGCGTGAGAAGGTGGATGTCTATATTATGCCCATGAGGCCGGAACCTGGTGATATCGCCCTTATATGCTCCGACGGCCTTACCAATTTCATGTCCGAACAATCCATAACAAAGACACTTACCGATGTCTACAAGTCCCTTGAAGAGAAAGTAGATCTCCTTATTGATGGGGCCAACGAGGGCGGCGGAGGCGACAATATCTCGGTGATCCTGTTAGAGGTGCTGGAAGAGGGGAGATGGGAGAGGTTTAAAAGTAGATTTAAATCGAGCCGTGTCTGAGATAGTAGGCTAGATCCGATCACATCCATATTAATTCTAAGTTTTTGTTCACTTCGAAATTCTGAGGGGTCGAGAGTCATAGTGAATATTAGATCACTTGAATGCGCTTGGCTTCGCTCTGAATATTGAACCCTGGACCACTTTTTTATGAATATTTTAGGAATAGATACATCATGCGACGATACATCCGCGGCGGTGGTCACGGACGGGCGGATCGTATTGTCCAATGTAGTTAATTCACAGGTCAAGCTTCATCATCCGTATGGAGGCGTGGTGCCGGAGCTTGCTTCCAGGGAGCATGTCAGAAATATTGTCCCTGTTGTGGATGAGGCCCTGTCAAGGGCCGGTCTCACAGTGGAGGGGATTGACGGGATTGCTGTCACGGTCGGCCCCGGACTTATAGGCTCTCTGCTTGTGGGACTCTATTACGCGAAGGCCTTGGCATTTGTTAGGGGCATCCCGCTTTCTGCTGTGAATCACCTGGAGGGCCATATTCTTTCCATACTTTTAGAGGAGAACGCCCCAGGATTTCCATTCGTAGCCCTCACCGTCTCAGGGGGCCACACGAGCCTGTACCATGTTAAAGGCGTTGGGGACTACAGGCTGATGGGCCGGACGCTTGACGATGCTGCGGGCGAGGCCTTTGACAAGGTAGCCAAGGTCATGGGCCTGGGATATCCAGGGGGGGCTGTTCTGGAAGAGCTGGCCCGATCGGGTCAAGGAAACGGGATCAATTTTCCCAGGTCTTACCTGGGGGAGGACTCCCTTGATTTCAGCTTCAGCGGCCTTAAGACCGCAGTGGCAATCTATTTAGATAAATGGCGAAAGGATAAAGAGGCGCATGCCAGGGTAAAGGAGGAAGACATCGCAGCGTCATTCCAGGAAGCGGTTGTCGATGTCCTGGCTCAGAGGCTGATTAAGGCCGGGGAAAAAACAGGGGTTGAATCCATAGTCCTTGCCGGAGGCGTGGCGTGCAACACCGCCCTCA
>CAVZMS010000105.1:0-8362 GCA_963776085.1 uncultured delta proteobacterium | reverse complement strand
ATGATTGCGAGATGTTCCCCTGTGTTTACAGCCTCGATCGCCCTTATGAGTTTATCTTCGTCAATACGGGCATCTCTTGCTATTTTTTTAAGATCGAATTTCCTGTTATTAAGGACCTGAGCAAATGCATCAAGGATTATCCCTTCCTTACCTGGGAATGGTTTGAGCGAAAAATCGGTATAATGCGCGAGGTTCGAATCGCGGGCGTCGATGGTTATCAGCTTCGCCCCTTTTTGCAGGGCACGCCGGATTTGGACTCCAATAACGGAGAAATAAAAGCGGGAATCAAGGCCGACTGCAATTATGGAATCGGCATCGGCAATCCCTTTGATGGAGATCGGCAGCTCAAGAAGTTTGGTCCACAGGCCAAGTCCTCCAGGAAGTTCAAGGCGGGCTGTGGAATCGATACTATCGCAGCCCATACACTCCCGGACAAACTTTTGCGCGGCATAAAGGCTTTCGTTAGTCAGATCGCCTGAAACTACCATTAGAAATTCCTCGGGCTTGAGGCCTTTAAGCCTGCCGGCAACTTCACTAAGGGCCTCGCTCCAGGTAACTTCGCGGAAATATTTTCCCCTCCTGAGCATCGGCTTTTTCGCCCGCTCGTGATGGTGGGTCGTTTCAGGCAGGGAGAATCTGCCCCGAACGCACAGCTGGCCGTCATTTATCTCAGGATCAAGGTTCGGATAAACCTTGGAAAGCCTCCCGCCTTTATGATGCAGGTCTATCCTGCACCCTAGAGCGCAGAACGGACAGGTTGAGACCTCTATCCCGTCAGGCTTTCCGTCCCATTTTGAGCTCTTATCCGCCAAGGCCCCGGTCGGACAGACCGAGACGCATGCCCCGCAGAATTCACAGCCTGCCTCAATATGACTGCTGCCGAAGGCCGGGCCGATCTGAACCTTGGGCCCCCGGTATTTAAAGGCAAGGATCGAAGCCCCGCGCACTTCCTGACACATCCGTACGCAGCGTCCGCAAAGGATGCAGATATTATAATCCCTGTCGAAAAAGGGATCATCGTGCTCGGCCTCATAACCGCGGTAATACACCGGATAGGTTATTTCGGTCAACCCGACCTTCTCTACGACGTCCTGCAGCTCACACTGGCCGTCATTCGGGCAATAACGGCATCCTGTGCTTACGCCGGTTTTTCTGATCGTGTATTGGTACTGCTTGCACTCTTCTGCCTCAGAGCAAACAAGACAGCTCGATGGATGCTCGCTCAGTATGAGTTGAAGGATCTCCTTGCGCATGTCCCTGAGGGTGGCGGTATCGGTAAGGACTTTCATGCCTTCCTGGGCGATGGTGCTGCATGCCAGGGGATAGCCGCGCATGCCCTCTATCTCCACGATGCACATTCGGCAGCCGCCGAAGGGTGAGAGATCCTTATGGGAGCACAGGGAGGGGATATAGATATTGTTCAGTTCCGCGGCCCTAAGAACAGTAACGCCCTCAGGAAAAGAGACCTCGCGGTGGTCGATTTCCATTTTGAGTGTGGCGGTATTTTTTGTTCTGATTTCTTTTTGAGTCACGGTAGCCTCACGATTCAATTACAATAGCGTCGCCGGCAATGGCGTCAAAGCGGCAGATTTCATAGCACGACCGGCATTTGATGCATTTGCTCTCATCAAGATTATGAGGTTCGGAACGGGGGCCGGTGATGGCGCCGGTCGGGCACACCTGAACGCAGCGCTGGCAACCGGTGCACTTTTCCTTGATTACACGGTAGACGACCAGATCGCGGCATACGGCCGCGGGACAGCGCCTTTCGACAATATGGGAAAGAAACTCCTCACGGAAATACTTCAGCGCAGTCAGGACAGGGTTGGGCGCGGTCTGGCCCAGGGCGCAGAGAGATGCCCCCTTAATCGCCGCTGCCAGCTTCTCGAGCTTGGCAATATCGGCCATCTCGCCCTTGCCCTTGCAGATCCTCTGGAGGATATTGACCAGATGCCTTGTGCCCACCCGGCAGGGAACGCACTTGCCGCAGGATTCGGCCTGGGTAAAGCTCAGGAAATATTTGGCGGTATCCACGATACAGGTATCTTTATCAACGACTATAAGGCCGCCCGACCCCATGATCGAACCCGCGGCCGCGAGATTTTCATAATCAATGGGGGTATCGAGAAACTCCTTCCCGAGACAGCCCCCTGAAGGGCCGCCTGTTTGGACCGCCTTGAATTCCTTGACCAGGCCCCCGCCTATATCAAATATCACCTTGCGCAGAGTAGTGCCCAGCGGGACCTCAATAAGGCCTGTGCGCCTGACCTTGCCCACAAGGCTGAAGGTCTTGGTCCCTTTTGAGGTCTCGGTCCCGTACTGGGAGTACCATTCCGCCCCGTTACGCATGATGTTTGGAAGTGTCCCCAGTGTCTCCACGTTGTTAATGATTGTCGGCTTGCCCCACAGCCCTGAAACGGCCGGGAACGGGGGCCTGGTGCGCGGCATGCCCCTCTTTCCCTCAATGCTTGCCATGAGGGCTGTCTCTTCGCCGCATACAAAGGCGCCGGCCCCTTCCTTTATCTTGATGTCGAAGCTGAAATCGCTTCCCAGGATATGATCGCCGAGGAGGCCCAATTTCCGGCAGTCCGCCATGGTCCTTTTCAGCCGCTCTATTGCCAGGGGATATTCCGCGCGGATATAGATGAATCCCTTTGTCGCGCCGATGGCGTAACCAGCTATCAGCATGCCCTCAAGCAGGGCATGAGGGTCCCCCTCTATGAGGGAACGGTTCATGAACGCCCCGGGGTCGCCCTCATCCGCGTTGCAGATCAGATACCGGTCCTTGCTTTCCATCTCCCTGCAAGAAAGCCATTTGCGCCATGTGGGGAACCCTGCCCCGCCCCTCCCGCGCAGGCCCGAGCTCTTTACTGTCTCAAGGACATCCTGCCATGGCATGGAAAGACACTTTTCCAGGGCAGTGTAACCGTCCCTGGCAAGATAGTGGTCTATATCTTCAGGATTGATGATGCCGCAGTTTCTGAGCACGATCCTGACCTGGGAGGCGAGCATGGGATGATCGAAGAATTTCGGGGCCCCTTCGAAAGGTTTCTCTCCGAAATGGCCGACCAGCCGGGCCTTGTAAACCTCGCCCTTTTCAAAAAATGCCTCAAGGAGGCGTCCGACATTGTCCGCGGTGACATTGGAATAGCTTATGCGGGGCCTGCCGGGCATCTGGATATCCACAAGCGGCTCCAGATAGCACGGCCCTATGCAGCCTACCTTTATTATCTCCGCGGTCAGATCTTTTTCTTTAAGGTATGACTCAATTGCATCTATTACCTCGCCAGCCCCTGCGGCCAGGCCGCACGACCCCGCGCCGACATATATCAGCGGGTGCTTACTTTCCTGCAGATCAGCCCATTTTTTTTGGGCCCTTTTTCGGCGATTTTGAATATTATTTTCGCTCATCTAAGATCCCCTGAAGCTTCAATACGGACATCTGGGCAAAGATTTTATTGTCAAGGTTGACTACAGGCGCGAGCGCGCAACAACCAAGGCATGCCACCCGTTCAAGGTCGTACTTGCCGTCGCTGGTCGTCTCGCCCGGCTTGATTTCCAGCCTGCGTTGAAGGACTTCGAGCATCTGCTCTCCCCCCTTTACATGGCAGGCAGTGCCAAGGCATACCTTGATGTGGTGTTTGCCCGGCGGTGTGAATCTGAATTGGGCATAAAAGCTGGCGACACCAAATATCTCGTTTTCAGTGATCTTCAGCCAGCGTGAAATCTTATGGATTGCCTCCTTTGGAAGGTATCCGTAACTCTTTTGTATATGCTGAAGTACAGGAATGAGGTCCGCGCGCTCTCCGTTAAACTCTTCTTCAATTCCGGCAAGCGGCTCATTTGACATAGGCAAACTCCTTTATTGAGCAATAGGTCATATTCTGGGACGCTCTTTGCTTTAAAATTGTATTATTGAATCCCGAATTTTGTGAGTTTCGATGCAAATGTCCATGTATCATCTTCGGTATAGAAAAGTGCAATCCCGACCTTGGTGGCAAGATCGATAACGTCATTGCCCGGTTTTTTCCCTTTGACGAAGACAATAGCCGCGACATCGATCAGATTTGCCGCTGCAATAAGGGTCTTATGCGTCTGGAGTGTTATCAGGAGCATATTGGCCTTTGCATTGGTGATTATGTCGGAAGCCATATCAGAGATATATACTCCCTCGATTGTTTTGTCCTCTGATTCATTTATGGCTTTTAGACCGGTCTTTTTTACGAGTTCCGATATATTCATATCTCCCCTTTCCATATTTTCAAAAAAACGATTTTCGGGTTAATAAATGTCAGTAAGACCTACATCCGCTATGACTATCCCTTCACACACGTCGATATCACAGCATTTGCTGCAAGGGACAACCAGTATCTTCTTCCCGGGGGTCTTTATGTTTTGATTGAAGTATTGGTTGAGCGCGTCTATGCCCTTCTCGCTTATGCATTTGCCAACAGAGTGGGTGCTGTCGGCGCAGAGGGCCACATAAACCGAGGTTCCTTTGCTTGCTGATTTCGCGATATTGGCCACCTCACATTGAGGCCTATTGCAGGTCGACATCATTAATCCCATCAGGTCGTTAAGACGTACCACCTCATTGCATTTGGTGCACATGAGATTAAATTTTACAGCTTGTGAGCTTCCCAGATAGATCCAGAAGTGGTCGCCCTCCTTATGCTCTTCTATAGGGGGAACAGACTCCATGGAAAAGAAGGACGCACGGCCTCCACACTTTGGACAACCTTCCACAACAAGATAGCCGTAAAGGATATCGATCATTTCCCATTTGTGGCTGCAAGTACCCATTATCTCTCCAATTCTATAAGGATGCCGATCCCGTCAGATCTTCCTGCTGACAGTTTAGGTTGTCTACCATTCCCGGCCTTTTGTGTCAATAGGATTGTGAGGACTTACGGAAGGATAGGAGATATTTAAAGGATGTATTATTGGAATACGAGAAACGGCCTGCCACCTGCTGCACGGCCCGGATTTTAATTCCGTAAATCAAATGATTAACTCCATGGATTAAGCATCCCGAACTTTTCAGCAAAGTCTTTTGAACGGGATCTTCTTTCCTTGCGCAATCTTGAACGTTCCGGGGCAGTGTCAAAAAGTTTTTTTTCATATTCGGACTCAGGGATCACAGGCGGAACGGGATGCGGTTTCCCTTCATTGTCAAGGGCGACTAAGGTAAGGAAAGCAGTTGAGCTTACAAATCGCTCCCCTGTCTTAAGGTCCTCTCCCATTACCTTGACAAATACCTCCATGGATGTGTTGTTGGTCCATGTGACAAAGGATTCGAGGTGTATAGCTTGACCTATCTTAAGAGGGAGAAGAAAATCCACAGAGTCAGTCGATGCGGTAACGACGACCATCCTGGAATGCTTCATGGCAGATAATCCGGCGACATCGTCGATGTATGACATTACTTTACCGCCAAAGATGGTGCCTATATTGTTGGCATCCGGCGGGCTGATAATAGCCGACTTGATAACCAATGATTCCTTAACCCTCTTACCTTCCATACCGTTAACTCCCAGATATAAATGGAGCCCCACGGGTAAACCCGTGGTCCCATTAAAATACCCGTCTTCGCCTCCGGCTACGACGCGGTTATCCGCCTAAATTGTGGGCGACATCGCGCCGTAGCAAGCGATCATTTGCGCATTCAACCACGGGCAAGCTCGTGGTCTTCTGCGAAGGCGGATAAAATACCCAGCCGCAAAGCAGCGGGTTATCAAGAATCAGGATTCGGAATAATAATGAATTGCCGGAGCAGTCTTATGTATTTCCTTCTGGTTATCGACCTCTGCTTGTATCCTTAAGATTCTGTGTTTTTCTTAAGCGCCAGATGAGAAGAAACTGCTTTTCAGAGACAGAACTATATGATATTAGCCTTGCGTGTCAATGATAAAATGACATGCGCTATATCGTGGTTAAGATTATGTCTGCTAAAATATAAAAAAAAGGCCATCTTCCTTTTTCAAAATCAGGATGACAGGGCTTCAGGGTATTCAGCGCGCCAAGCCCTTGCGGCGTCCTTTGCCTGTTGCGCCATAGCCTCTTGACCCGCCATAGCTTTAACGACATCGGTTGGCAAAGGCGGACTGCTCTGCGGTGAAATCGTTTTTGGAACCCCTACCCTTTTATTGAAAGACATAGCATCGCTTCTTGAATCGTGAACGGCCTGCCGCTTCGTTCATCATTTTTTTGTCTTTTCTTCATAATTTTGATATAAACGTCTCAAATCACAGAAAACTCAAATTATCATGTAACCATATAATATATATGTTCGGTGTGTATAAAAAAAATAAGAAACCATTTGGAGGGAATATGGAGAATAAATATACAGCAGTAATTAAAAAAGACGATGACTGGTGGATCGGCTGGGTCGAGGAAATACCAGGTGTCAATTGCCAAGAAAAAACCAAGGAAGAATTATTGGAAACTTTGCGCGTTACTTTAAAAGAGGCTTTGGAAATTAATAAAAGTGAAGCCCTTACTGTTGCCGAATCAAATTATTCTGAAGTCGTACTGGAACTATGAAAAGAAGAGAATTCATAAATCACCTGAAATTATATGGTTGTGAATTTATTAGAGAGGGAGGTCGACACTCATGGTGGTGGAATCCGGAACAGAATAAAAGGTCTTCAGTCCCCAGGCATACAGAGATAAGGGATAACTTGGCAAAGAAAATCTGCAAAGACTTGGGAATTCCATCAATAAAATAACACCGAATCGAGTAAAGAGGAGCTTTTAATTCCTCCTCACCACACTATCCGCCTTCACAAACGTTATGGCGGGACAAGCCCGGCATGCGGGTCTCCTTCGGCAAGCTCAGGACAAATTTCTTCTTCCCTTCGAAATTCTATGGCTTACTTGTTCATCCTGCCCGCTCATGCCTCTTGGTGATAAAGGCTCTATCCGTTTCAAATTATACTGCAGTAACAAATTGGCAGCATCAGCGAAATAGAGCTTTGGCAGGCGGGTATTCGATATTTTCAAACTCCTTGACCCTTGTCGAAGATCCCGACGCATTTATCGGGAGAACCCTTATCATCGACCACTAATTTGGAGATGATCCTCTAATATATTTATTCCCTTTTTGCCTTTTCTTCATTATTTTGATATAAATGTCTCAAATTACAAAAAATCCGAATTATCCTGTAACATGATAATATATATATTCGGTGATTTGGCATCACAACACATGGTGAGGTTTTCGATGCAAGTTTCTGAGACTCCCCTTCCCTATGACTTGAAAGGGCACGTGGCTCTGGTTACGGGTGCTAACCATGGAATCGGCGCTGCGACGGCAAGAGCGCTTGCCGGTTGCGGTGCGTCAATTCTGGTGTCCTATCTGCGGATGTCCGATCCGGAGGACTTTCCGGAGCCCTATCGTTCAAACCGTGCAAAAGGTGCCGACGACGTGTTGGCCTCGATTCGCGCGAGTGGCGGTCGTGTGGGTGCCATGGAGGCGAATCTTCAGGACGCAGGAGCGCCGGCACGGCTCTTTGATTTTGCCGAAGCAGAGCTTGGGCCAGTCGACATCCTGGTCAACAACGCCACGGGTTGGACATCCGACACCTTTGCAGCGGGTGGACTGCACGCGGCTGGCCCTCAAATGGTCAGGGTTTCCGAGGCTACCCATGACCAGGTGTTTTCCGTCGATGCCCGTGGCGGCGCACTAATGATCTCCGAGTTTGCTAGGCGGCACGTCGAAAGACGAGCCGATTGGGGACGCATCATTGGCCTGACGTCTGGCGGACCGCTGGGATTCCCGAATGAGGTGTCTTACGGTGCCGCCAAGGCTGCTTTGGAGAACTACACGATGTCCGCAGCATTTGAACTCGCGCCGTTTGGCATAACCGCGAACATCGTTTATCCGCCGGTCACGGACACCGGATGGTTGAATGAGACGATACGTGAGGGTGTTAAGCAACGACCCGATTTGATCCATATCGTCGGGCCGGACGATGTAGCCGAGGTGATTGCGTTTTTGTGCTCAGACCACGCAAGACTTATAACAGCAAACATCGTTCACCTGCGGTGAGAGCACAGATAAGCGGAATACCGAACAAGTCAATCCAGCTGACCCGGCGCAAACGACGGGCAGTTGATCTCGGCCGTTAGAGGCTGAAATATGAAGAAGCTAATTCTCATAATCTTTGTTTTAGCCGCCGTCTACTTTGTCGCTACTGAAATCGGCCTAGTTACCACGCAACATAAGGGCGTCGTCGACACCATATCTGGTAGCGACCAAATATTAACTGGCGCATTCAGCAATCACCGCAGCAACGTACAGGTTCAGGGTGGCGGTACCGTGACAAAGGTTCTTGCTGATGACAATGACGGGAGTAGGCAC
>CAVZMS010000104.1:0-3617 GCA_963776085.1 uncultured delta proteobacterium | reverse complement strand
AGGTCGGCATTTTTTGACATATTCCAGGTGCAGGGTGATCTGATAGTAGGGGTGGAGACACTCCCGATTACCCTGGGGGAGAAAAGGACCATGATCCTTTTGAAATGGATTATGGTATCAGCAGGTCTGATTCTTATAATTGCCCCTCTCTTTGGCCTTGTCAGGCCTTTTTCATTGATGCTGCTGATCTGCTTGTTAACCTTATCTCTTTCTCTTACGGCCTATGAACACAGACAAATCTATCTTGGACTTCTCCTTGAGTACCTTGTGGAAGGCAATATTATCCTTTCCGGCCTTCTTGGTGTGATCTGGCAGATATTGCAATGATGGAAGCCCTCCGCCCGTCTGACGACATCCTTATGCCGGTTCCTTGCTAATAAAATTTTCGCCTCTGAAAAGAGATCCCCCTGCCGGACTTTTATGGGAATGATGATGCTCAAGATGCCTGGTTATTTAAGTCGTTCACTATAATCTGCAGGAATAGCAAGCATTCGATCAAGCGCCTTTTTCGCCCTGACCCTGATCTCTTCGGGCACCTTTATCACATGTTTCATCTCTTTAAGGGATTCCAGGACATCTTTTAAACGTGTCTTCTTCATGTTAGGACAGATCATGTCAGGATCAGCCGGTATAAAGGTCTTTTCAGGATGGGCCTTGGAAAGCGGATAGAGAATACCCGTCTCCGTGCCGATAATAAATCCCTTTTCAGGAGATTGCCCGGCAAAGGAGATCATGCCTGATGTGCTTTTGATTTCATCGGCAAGTTCAAGGACCTCCGGGGTGCATTCCGGGTGGGCGAGAAAGAGGGCGTTGGGATTATCCCTTTTCACCTTTTTAACCTGTGCAACCGTAAGTCCGTTATGAATGGGACAATAACCATACCAGTAGCTAATATTTCTCCCACTAATTTTAATCGTATATTGTGCCAGGTTTTTGTCCGGGGTCATAAAGATCCTGCTACGTTTGTCAATAGAAAGGGCCACGCTCACGGCATTAGCTGATGTGCAGCAGATATCTGTTTCCGCCTTGACCTCCGCCGTGGTGTTTACATAGCTCACCACAACAGCGTCTGGCATCTCTGACCTCTTTTTTTTCAGGGCCTCGGCGGTTATCATATCGGCCATGGGGCATCCTGCAGATATCACGGGTAGCAGGACCGTTTTATCCGGTGAAAGGATGGAAGCGGTTTCTGCCATAAAGTGCACACCGCAAAAAACGATCACTTCAGCGTCAGTGCGGGAGGCCTTTATTGAGAGCTCCAGGGAATCACCACAAAGATCAGCCACGTCCTGGATCTCAGGACGCTGATAATTATGTGCCAAAAGAACGGCATTTTTTTCTTTTAACATCTCCCGTATTTTTTTATGCAAGTCCTGAATATCTCTTTTTTCTCCGGGTGCCATGGTGTATAAGTCCTTTCCGAGCGTTTTGTTATTAATAACATATTTGGGAGAAAGGAGACAAGGATTCGAGGATTCAATGGGTCAAGATCTGAACCGATGAATATTGAACAGGGAATGTTGAATGTTGAAGTTTTTTCTTCCCTTTAAAGTTCATTATTCAACATTGGATATTCAACATTCAGTCCCTTTGCGCTATACTCCAGGCGCTTTGCCCTCGAATCCTTGACCCCTCGAACCCTTGTGGTTTATCACCTTCTAAAACATGATCCCTATTTTATTAAAACGTATAATTAATTTATAATAAGCAAGTCAAGTCTCAAAATAAAAATTAAATCTGAATCGGCTATAGAGAGTTAATAAGGCGGTGTCAGAAATATGAATAAAAGTGAAGGTCAAAAATTCGAAAGCACTCCTTCCATGAGGGCTTCCATAAAAGATGGGGTGTCTAACGCGGTAATGCTTGGGTGCGGGGAGTCCTATTTTAACGCCTTCAGCATATCTCTGAGGGCCAGTACATTGCAGGTGGGGCTCCTTGCGACCCTGCCTCAACTCTTCGGAGCAATAATGCAATGGGTCGGGGGCTTGAATATGGACCGCTTTCACAGCAGGAGGTTGGTAATTATACTGGGTGCATCCACCCAAGCCGTTTCCCTTCTCCCGATCGCCCTTGTCCCCTTCCTCTTAGGTAAGGGGAATCTATCGATCCTTTTTCTCCTGGTATTGATGATGGTATACTACGGTGCAAATGGGTATGTAGTGCCGGCTTGGAACAGCCTGATAGGGGATCTTGTTAAGCCGGCTGAGAGGGGCCTTTTTTTTGGTCATCGTAACAGGTTGACAGGGATGAGCACCTTTATATCCCTTTCCCTGGCAGGACTGATCCTGCACCTCTTTGAGAAGGCCGGTCTGCTGGAAGTCGGTTTTTTAATTGTCTTTTCCGCCGCGTTCCTTGCCAGGCTGGATTCGGTTCGTTGGCTCTCCAGATATGATGATCCAGAGTTCCGGATATTGCCTGACCAGGTCTTCACATTCCGGCAGTTCATACGCCGTTCCCCGCATTCCAATTTTGCCAAATTCGTCTTCTTTGTAGGCGCAATAAATCTGGGGGTCGCCTTTTCCGCCCCATATTTCGCCCTCTACATGCTCAGGGACCTTGGTTTTTCCTATATCGAATATACAATAGTAATAGCCGTATCCACGATAACACAGTTCCTCACCTTCAGATACTGGGGCAGCTTGAGTGATCGGTTCGGTAATAAGAAGATCCTCAATATATGCGGTTGGGGCGTCGGCCTGGTACCTATAATATGGGTATTTTCACATCATATCCTCTATTTGATTTGCATACAGATCTTTGGTGGATTAGTCTGGTCAGGTTTCAGTCTGGCCTCGGCGAACTTTATCTTTGATGCGGTGACCCCCCCCAAACGCGCGCGATGCGTGGCCTATCAGGGACTTGTGAACGGTGTTTTTATGTTTATCGGCTCTCTCATGGGCGGATATGCCGCAGGACATCTCCCTCAAAGTCTCTCTCTGGGCCCGTGGACATGGAAGCCTTCTTTTATGTTGTTAATGGTATTTCTGGTCTCAGGGATCATTAGGCTTGCGGCTGCGGCCATCTTCCTTACAAAATTTGAGGAGGTTCGTCCTGTTGAGGCAATTGGACACGGAGAACTTGTTTTCCGGGTCAGTAATATTAAATCATTCGCAGAGGCTACATTCAGCCTTATTACCGGGCTGTTTAATGAGCAGAAAGAAGAAGGAGAGAATAACAGCCCCTATTATTAAAAGATTAAGAGATAGAGACTAATAATATATCGCTAACCATATGGTATCTTCCTGAGGGTTGGTCCACTCAACCCTGTGCCGTACATGGGAGGGGATATTGAGATAATCACCAGGCTTTAGGACTATAGGCCCACCACTGTTTTCAAATGCCAGCCCTGCCTTTCCTTTTAATAATATGACATACTCGTTTTCCGCCTGATCATACCAGAAATCAAGGGGAGATGAATGTGCCCTTGATACTATTCTCTCTATCCTTATTTTATCCGTCTCTGTGATAATCTCTATCAACTCTTCCGGCATATTGACAGGGATATTTTCAAATATGTTTTTTAATGGGACTTTCATATGCCTTCAACAATGTCTGTTTATAATTTTGCATGGTAAATTTACAGTATATATGTCCTGTGGGGATCTCTTTTCGAAGGC
>CAVZMS010000103.1:0-5318 GCA_963776085.1 uncultured delta proteobacterium | reverse complement strand
CATTATACCAAGGGGCTTCCCAACAGCGGCCGATTCAGGGAAAAGTTTACCAGGATAAAGGATCTTAAATCTCTGGTATCGGTTATGGATAACTATTTTACAGTCTTAGAGGGTAAAGCGCATTGAAGGTTAAACTTGCACCAACGGCCGGCTTCTGCATGGGGGTGCGCAGGGCAATGGAGATGGCGCTGGCGGCGGCCAATAAGGATGAAGGACCCCTATTCACTTACGGCCCTCTTATACACAATAAACAGGTGCTCGACCTGCTGGAATTAAAGAATGTAAAGACCGTTGACGATATCACGGGAATTGAGAAGGGTGTAGTGCTGATCAGGGCCCATGGCATCCCTCCTCAGCAGCGTAAAGCCCTTAAATCATCCCCTCTAAAGATCATTGACGCCACCTGCCCGCGAGTGGCTCATGTCCAGGCGCTTATTCGCTATCATACCAAGAAGGGCTATACCCCCGTTATCGCCGGAGACAAGGAACACGCGGAGGTGATAGGCCTGATGGGTTATGGCGAGGGGAAGGCCCATGTAATAAACAGCCCGAACGAGGTCTTAAGCCTGCCGGAAACAGACAAGTTATTCGTTGTTGCTCAGACTACACAGAATGAGGAGGTATATGATGAGATAGTGGATGCTGTTAAGAAAAGATATCCTGACGCCCTGATATTCGACACCATCTGTGAGACTACCAGAGAGCGGCAGAAGGAAGTGAAGACCCTTGCTGAAGATGTGGACGGGATCGTTGTGGTGGGTGGATATCATAGCGGCAATAGCCGCAGACTTGCTCAGGTGTCGAAATCAACCGGGACCCCCACCTTTCATATTGAAACGGAAAAGGATCTGGTGAAAGAGGATTTTTCATCCATGGAGGTCATAGGAGTTACTGCCGGGGCATCCACCCCCAACTGGATGATCAAAAACGTGGTCAAGGAGATAGAGGCCATTCGCGGCAGAGGTGAAACGTTCATAGGCCGATGGATAAAAAAGGGACTCAAGTTTCTCCTCCTCAGCAACCTGCTGGTCGCCCTGGGCGCCTTTTCTCTCTCATATGCCATCGCTCTCCTCTCAGGCAGAAGACCCGGTTTCCTTTACCCCTTGCTGACCTTGCTCTACATATATGCCATGCATGTCCTTAATCGGTTTCTGGATAAAGGGGCCAGCACGTACAATGACCCCGAAAGGGCGAGTTTTTATCGAAAACACAGGATATTTCTTGTTATAACAGGGATAGGGGCCATTATAGGCGCTTTGATCATCTCCTTTCACCTGGGAAAGATCATCTTCTTGGCAATGGCGGGGCTGTGTCTGTTGGGCATTATTTACAGTATTCCTGTAGTCCCACTGAGCAGAAGACATTTGTGGCGATATTCCAAAATCAAAGATATTCCTGGCTCAAGGACATTTTCAGAGGCGTTCGGTTGGGCCGCTGTAATTACCCTGTTGCCCCTTCTTGAGTCCTTTCATGCGGGATGGGCTACAGTGATGATATCCTTTTTTATCGTATTCTCTATGGCCTTTGTGAGGTCGGCATTTTTTGACATATTCCAGGTGCAGGGTGATCTGATAGTAGGGGTGGAGACACTCCCGATTACCCTGGGGGAGAAAAGGACCATGATCCTTTTGAAATGGATTATGGTATCAGCAGGTCTGATTCTTATAATTGCCCCTCTCTTTGGCCTTGTCAGTCCTTTTTCATTGATGCTGCTGATCTGCTTGTTAACCTTATCTCTCTCTCTTACGGCCTATGAACACAGACAAATCTATCTTGGACTTCTCCTTGAGTACCTTGTGGAAGGCAATATTATCCTTTCCGGCCTTCTTGGTGTGCTCTGGCAGATATTGCGATGACGGAAGCCCTCCGCCCGTCTGTCGAAGATACCGCTTGCGGTGACGACATCCTTATGCCGGTTCCTTGCAAATAAAATTTTCGCCTCTGAAAAGAGATCCCCCTGTCCGACATTTGTATGCCTGCTTTTTCAAATATGACTAATTATTTATGGCGTTCACTATAATCTGCAGGGATAGCAAGCATGCGATCAAGCGCCTTTTTCGCCCTGACCCTGATCTCTTCGGGCACCTTTATCACATGTTTCATCTCTTTAAGGGATTCCAGGACATCTTCTAAACGTGTCTTCTTCATATTGGGGCAGATCATATCAGGATCAGCCGGGATAAATGTCTTTTCAGGATGGGCTTTGGAAAGCGGATAGAGAATCCCTGTCTCTGTGCCGATAATAAATCTCTTTTTCAGAGATTGCCCAGCGAAGGATATCATACCTGAGGTGCTTTTGATTTCATCGGCCAGTTCAAGGACCTCCGGGGTGCATTCAGGGTGGGCGAGAAAAAGGGCGTTGGGATTATCACTTCTTACCTTTTTAACCTGCGCAACGGTAAGTTCGTTATGAATGGGACAATAACCATACCAGTAACTAATATCCCTCCCACTAATTTTAATCGTATATTGTGCCAGATTTTTGTCGGGGGTCATAAAGATCCTGGTGCGTTTATCAATTGAAAGGGCCACACTCACGGCATTGGCTGATGTGCAGCAGATATCCGTTTCCGCCTTGACTTCCGCAGTGGTATTGACATAGCTCACCACAATAGCTTCCGGCATCTCTGACCTCTTTTTTTTCAGGGCCTCAACGGTTATCATATCGGCCATGGGGCATCCCGCCGATATCACAGGCAGCAGGACCGTTTTCTCCGGCGAGAGGATGGAAGCGGTTTCTGCCATAAAGTGCACACCGCAAAAGACGATTACTTCAGCCTCAGTGCGGGATGCCTTTATTGAGAGCTCCAGGGAATCACCGCAGATGTCAGCCACGTCCTGGATCTCCGGACGCTGATAATTATGGGCCAAAAGAACGGCATTTTTTCCTTTTAACAGCTCCCGTATTTTTTTATGCAGGCCCTGAATATCTCTTTTTTCTCCGGCTGCCATGGTGTATAAGTCCTTTCCGAGTGATGTGTTTTTATTAGGGGATAAGGATTCAAGTCTAAGGATAAAGGAACCAGAAGTCAGAATTAAGAATATTGAACAAGGAATGTCCAATGTTGAAGTTTATTCTTCTCTTTAAAATTCTACAATTCATTATTTATCATTCAATATTCTCTTTTTAGGCTCTCTACGCTATGCGCCAGGCCCTTTCCCCTTGACCCCTCGAACCCTTGTGGTTTATTACCTTCTAAAACATGATCCCTCTTGTATATAAGCGTATAAATAATTTTTCATGGGCAAGTCAAGTTTCAAAATCTAGTGTTGAATTTAAATCGGGCAGAGGGTGTTAATAAGTCAGAGTCAGAAATATGAATAAAAGAGAAGGTCAAAAATTCGAAAGCACCCCTTCCATGAGGGCTTCCATAAAAGATGGGGTGTCCAATGCGGTAATGCTGGGGTGCGGGGAGTCTTATTTTAACGCCTTCAGCATATTTCTGAGGGCCAGTACATTACAGGTGGGACTCCTGGCGACCCTGCCCCAACTCTTTGGGGCAATAATGCAATGGGTTGGGGCCTTGAACCTGGATCGCTTTCAGAGCAGGAGGTTGATAGTTATACTAGGCGCAGCCACCCAGGCCGTTTCCCTTCTTCCGATTGCCCTTGTCCCTTTTCTATTCGGTAAGGGTAATCTGTCGATCCTTTTTCTCTTGGCACTGATGATAGTATATTATGGTGCAAATGGCTCGGTTGTGCCGGCCTGGAACAGCCTAATAGGGGATCTTGTGCAGCCGGCCGAGAGGGGCCGTTTTTTTGGTCACCGTAACAGGTTGGCAGGGATGAGCACCTTTATATCCCTTTCCCTGGCAGGACTGATTCTGCACCTCTTTGAAAAGGTTAGTCTCTTGGAAGTCGGTTTTCTAATTGCATTTTCAGGCGCGTTCCTTGCCCGGCTGGATTCGGTTCGTTGGCTCTCCAGATATGATGATCCGGAGTTCAATATATCCCCTGACCAGGTCTTCACATTCCGGCAGTTCCTGCGACGTTCTCCACATTCAAATTTTGCCAAATTTGTCTTTTTTATAGGCGCGATCAATCTGGGGGTCGCCTTTTCCGCCCCATATTTCGCCCTCTACATGCTCAGGGACCTCGGTTTTTCCTATATTGAATATACAATAATAATAGCCGTGTCCACAATAACACAGTTCCTCACCTTCAGATACTGGGGCAGCTTGAGCGACCGGTTCGGTAATAAGAAGATTCTCAATATATGCGGATGGGGCGTCGGCCTGGTGCCTATAATGTGGGTATTTTCACATCATATCCTCTACCTGGTTGTTATACAGATCTTTGGTGGATTGGTTTGGTCGGGTTTCAGTCTGGCTTCGGCAAATTTTATCTTTGATGCGGTAACTCCCGCGAAACGGGCGAGATGCGTAGCCTATCAGGGACTTGTGAACGGCGTTTTTGTGTTTATTGGCTCTCTTATGGGCGGGTATGCCGCAGGACATCTCCCTCAAAGCCTATCTCTGGGCTTCTGGACATGGAGGCCATCCTTTATGTTGTTAATGGTATTCCTGATCTCAGGGGTCATGAGGCTTGCGGCTGCGGCCATCTTCCTTACAAAATTTAAAGAGGTTCGTCCTGTTGAGGCAATTGGACATGGAGAACTTGTTTTCCGGGTGAGTAATATTAAATCACTCGCAGAGGCTACCTTCAGCCTTATGACAGGTCTTTTTAATGAGCAGAAAGAAGAAGGAGAGGAAAGATTAAGGGATGGAAAAGGCTAATAATATATTGCAAGCCATACGGTATCTTCCTCAGGGTCTGTCCACTCAACCCTGTGACGTACATGAGAGGGGATATTGAGATAATCACCAGGCCCCATGACTATAAGCTCATCTCTGTTTTCAAATGCCATCCCTGCCTTGCCTTTCAATAAAATGACATACTCATTTTCCTCCTGATCATACCAGAAATCCGGGGGAGATGAATGTGCCCTTGATACTATTCTCTCTATCCTTATTTTATCCGTCTCTGTGATAATCTCTGTCAACTCTTCCGGCATATCGACAGGGATATCTTCAAATATATTTTTTAATGAGATTTTCATATGCCTTCACCATGTCCTACAGGCGTCTCTTTTCGAAGGCGAAATAGTACAGTGCCCGGCATTTTGCATTACTCGTAGCAAATGCGGGCGGAGGGCTTCCAGCGAACTAACCACAAAGGAGGAGTAGTTATCTACCCGGAACTTCGCCGCCCGCCTGACGACATCCTTATGCTGATTCCTTGCAAATCATTTCTTCGCCTTCGAAAAGAGACCCCTGCAGGGCATATGGTCATTAAATTTATCATAGAAGATTCTAACC
>CAVZMS010000102.1:0-24097 GCA_963776085.1 uncultured delta proteobacterium | reverse complement strand
ATGGATTGGTCTGGTCAGGTTTCAGTCTGGCCTCGGCGAATTTTATCTTTGATGCGGTGACCCCCCCAAAAGGGCGCGATGCGTGGCCTATCAGGGACTTGTGAACGGCGTTTTTATGTTTATCGGCTCTCTCATGGGCGGATATGCCGCAGGACATCTCCCTCAAAGCCTATCTCTGGGCTTCTGGACATGGAGGCCATCCTTTATGTTGTTAATGGTATTTCTGGTCTCAGGGATCATTAGGCTTGCGGCTGCGGCCATCTTCCTTACAAAATTTAAGGAGGTTCGTCCTGTTGAGGCAATTGGACACGGAGAACTTGTTTTCCGGGTCAGTAATATTAAATCATTCGCAGAGGCTACCTTCAGCCTTATTACCGGGCTGTTTAATGAGCAGAAAGAAGATGGAGACAGACATACCCCTGATTATAAAAGATTAAGGGAGGGAATTAATAATGTATTACAAACCATATGGTATCTTCCTCAGGGTCGGTCCACTCAACCCTGTGACGTACATGAGAGGGGATATTGAGATAATCACCAGGCCCCATGACTATAAGCTCACCCCTGTTTTCAAATGCCATCCCTGCCTTGCCTTTTAATAAAATGACATACTCGTTTCCCTCTTGGTCATACCAGAAATCAAGGGGAGATGAATGTGCCCTTGATACTATTCTCTCTATCCTTATTTTATCCGTCTCTGTGATAATCTCTATCAACTCTTCCGGCATATTGACAGGGATATTTTCAAATATGTTTTTTAATGAGATTTTCATATGCCTTCACCATGTTCGGTTAGAATCTTGTAAAATAAATTCAATGCATATATGTCCTTCAGGGGTCTCTTTTCGAAGGCGAAGAAATGATTGTGCTAGGAATCAGCATTAAGGATATCGTCAAGCGGGCAGCGAAGTTCCGGGCTGATAATCTACTTCTCCTTTGTGGTTAATTCGCTGAAAGCCCTCACGCCCTCCTTTGCTATGAGTTCTGCAAAATACCGAGCTATCTGTATAATTTCGCCTTCGAGAAGAGACCCCTGCAGGACATGAGCATCAACATTATATACAAGATTCTAACCTGTAGCATCTCTGTAAGCCTTTTAAAACTGTTTGCGAAGTCAAGTAGGTCAATAAAGCGGGGGCAATCGACATCTTGCCAGTCACCGAACGGGTCCAACAGCGCAGCGTGAAGACCGGCTGACCATGCACCGATGACGTCAACATGATACAGATCACCGATGTGTAGGGTGGTTTCAGGATCAGCGTAGGATATCTTCAGGGCATGATAGAATAATCGGGGATCAGGCTTTTCAAAGCCCGCTAGGTGGGAATCAACAACCTTATAAAATACTGGCGCAGGTCAACCTTCGCAAGGATCTCTTCCACAGTCCCGTTGGAGTTGCTTACCACAACGAGTTTAAGCCCTTTTCTTTTAAGGGATTCAAGTGCATCACGCACGCCCGGCAGAATATAGGACCAAAGACGCTGTATACGCATCGGGGGCCTGAATGGTTTTGAACAGGGCCTCGATTATGAGATCAAGCTCTTTATCCGCCATAGAAGACGTACATTTTAGCCCTTTAAGGATAGTCCTCATGTAAAAGAGAGATGTCCCCTTATTCTCGGTTGACTTGAGCCTCTCTAATTCGGCCGAGACCTTGGGGCGGGCAGCGGCCTCGGCCCTGCGCAGCTCCTGGAGTTCGCATAACACGCCGCAGCGCTTAAGTTCCTCCATCAGCCAGGCAAAGTCCATAGACACCAGGGTATTGCCGGCATCCAAGAATATAGTCTTAAGGTCTTTATATGGTATCTGATTTGCGGGCATTTACATTCCAATCCTTTAAACCCCTTTTTGTTCAGGGGTCCATATATATTTATGAAGCTGCAAATGAAGCCTAACATTCAATCGATCATTCAGTATCCAGCCGGCCAATTCTTTCGGTTCCATCCTTCCAAAAGAGGGTGAGAGATGGACCGGGATTTTGCCGGAAGATCCATGTTCAATAAGATTGAGGAGATCTTTGGCGTACTCGTAATCTTCCCGGCCTCCTATGACAAACTTTAACTCATCTTCATCCTGTCAGCCTGTTCAGGTTTGCCAGGTCATTCCTGTCCTTCTCACCGCTTGAAGGGCACTTTATATCCACAATCCTTACGCAGCGGCTATCAACCTGGCTGATATCCTGACTGCCGTTAGTCTCAAGCAAGACTTTATAACCTGCGCCAAGCAGGAGGTTGATAAGATGAGGTGTCTCTTCCTGGAGCAGAGGTTCTCCCCCTGTTACCTCTACGAGACGGCATCTATATGAAGCGACCTTATCCATGATCTCGCGGATATCACGTTTCTCACCATCATGATATGCGTATTGCGTATCACAATAGGAACATCGGAGATTACATCCCGTGAGTCTTATGAAAACACATGGTTTACCAGCGTATGTGGACTCACCCTGGATGCTGTAAAATATCTCATTCACATTCAATGCCATTTATAGATTAATCCCTCCGCTTGCAAGCTATTCAAATACCTATACTACCCACCGATTTCCGGTTAGAATTTTACATATACTATTGATCTAATGTCCCACGGGGATCTCTTAAAAGCTTAGAAAGAATTTGCAACGAATCAGCATAAGGATGTCGTAGCGAAGCGAAATTCCGGGTAGAAAGCTACTCCTCCTTTGGATTAAATCTCCTGAAGCCTCATCCTAGCCCGACTTTGCCGCTATGCCCTTATGCAAAATACCGGCACTTACTATTTCGCCTCTAAAAGGAACCCCGTAGGTCATTTACTCATGATTTATCTATTCATAAATTCTAACCGGAAACTTAGCTGATATTACCCAGGTCGTTCTCCTCCCCATGGATTAATCTCAATATCATAATGGCATTTCTTACAAAAGGCCTTAGGGTCTATATGACCGCACCCGTAGCCCCATAGGTCGAAGCCATCTTTTTTCAGAAACCCTTCCAGATCAAGATAGAGGTGTTAAATAACCTTGCTTGCCTCTTCACGCAAGTCAGAAATGATTTCCATTATCTCTTCGTGAAAGGATTTCGGGGCGCTCAAACGGCCCCAGCCTTTCTGTGTCTGGTAAAGGCCGTCAAATGCAGTGTCATAATAAGATTCTATGTGATGGGGTATAGCCCTTTCGTTCAGGATCGACTCCAAGAGATTGGCCTCATGGTAGTTTTCCAGGGTGACAACCTTGATAAAATCTTCCATCGCCCGCCTACTCATAGCCATTGGGATTGTTTGACTGCCATTTCCATGAATCGGCACACATTTCATCAAGGCCTCTTTCTGCGTGCCATCCCAGTTCCTTTTTTGCCAGGGAAGGGTCAGCATAGCATAAGGCGATATCTCCCGGGCGACGCCCCGTTATCCTGTAGGGTATTTTCTTTCCCGTAACCTTTTCGAAGGCGGCCACCATCTCCAGGACGCTATGTCCCCCGCCTGTCCCCAGGTTATATGTGACAACGCCGGGATTGGACCTCAGCCTGTCCAGAGCCTTTAGATGACCCAGAGCCAGATCCACAACATGGATATAATCCCTGATGCCGGTGCCATCAGGGGTAGGATAATCGTCACCGAAGACAGAGAGAAACGGCAGTTTCCCGACCGCCACATGGGAGATGAAAGGAATAAGATTATTAGGGAATCCCGTTCGGATCTTCTCCTATCCTGCCGCTTTGATGAGCGCCGACAGGGTTGAAATATCGCAACAGCGCAATATTCCATGTATGATCGGCACAATGGAGGTCTCTAAGTATCTCCTCTATCATTAATTTCGTGCGGCCATAGGGATTTATTGGTGAAAGGGGGAAATCTTCCGTGATCGGGACCTTGTGCGGATTCCCATAGACGGTGGCTGATGAACTGAAAATCAGGTTTTTGACATTATGTTTTATCATAACCTCGCAAAGTGCGATTGTACCGGCGACATTATTAAGATAGTAGCTTAGGGGAATGGCTATGGATTCTCCAACCGCTTTGAGTCCGGCAAAATGTATCACGGCATCAATCGAGGCATTCGCAAAAACATTATCTAAAGATACCTTGTCAAGGAGATCCACTTTATGAAATTCCAACGTTTTACCGGAAAGTTGCATGACCCTTTTAAGTGATTCTTCCTTGCTATTGGAAAGATTGTCCACAACAACAACCTCATAACCATTCCCTAGAAGCTCCAGACAGGCATGACTTCCAATGTACCCGGCCCCCCCGGTCACAAGTACTTTCACGGCGTTTCTCCTATTTATAGAAAAATATGGTCACTTAGGTCCTACCCTATTTGCCCTCCAACCGGATTAGCTCGGCCTTCCTCAGCGTGATCCTTGCCTTGGCAAGTCTAGTGTAGTATTCCTTTATCTTCCTTGAGTTCCCATGAACCACGGCCTTTAGCAGGTCTCCCTCCAGTTCAGCAACCTCCAGTAGCCTGTAATAGTCGAGGGATTCCTTGAAATGGGCTATTACGATAAGCCCGGTGAGTAAGGGGTGATTGTTGGTCACATTGGCATCCTTGAACTGCATGCCATGCTCGAGTTCCACCTCAAGGCCGGCGCAGAATTCGGCCAGTTCGATGCGCATGCCCTTAGGATTGACCTCTTTCAGGATAATCTTGGCCTCCCTTGTGGATACCTTGGATCCCTTTTTCCTAGTCCAGTCGGTTATTTTGAGTTCTTTGCAGACCCTCCTGACCTCTTCAACAGTGATATACTTTGGTATTTTCATGGCACCCCCCTTCTTTTAAGTTCGGTTTTATATTTTTTCAGGATTCAGACTGATACGTCAGAGATTAGATGAAAATTACCCTGATCATTTTCTGTTGCCTAATAAATAATATTAAACTATGGAGGTATGACAGTCAAGGGTGATAGGTAATCCAATTTCTTTTATATAAGGGCACATATCAAAGATAAAAAAGGGCATCGCTGATGTGATCCATGCGATGCCCCTTTTTGATCAGCCAGGCTCGATATCCTGAGCCTACTTCTTTTACTTGACCTCTATCTTTTTTGTCTGGCTCCCTTCTGCCTTAGGGAGTGTCAGTTTCAGTATCCCGTCCTTGTAGTTCGCATCGACTTTGTCCGTCTCCACTCTTCCGGGCATCCTGAAACTCCGGTGAAATGACCCATAATGTCTTTCGATCCTGTGATAATCTTCACCTTTATCCTCTTTCTCCTGTTTCTTCTCCCCTTTCACGCTGAGCACGCCTTCTGAAAGGGTAATATCGACATCTTTTATATCAATGCCGGGTAATTCGGCTGTGATCACATATTCTTTTTCGTTTTCCGATATATCAAAGGCCGGCGCCCATTCAGCATCAGCATCAAAAAGTGAAGGCATATCCCAATCTTCAAACAAACGATTAAAGAGGCCATTGGTCGGCAGAAATGTACTGGCTCTCGGGATTAGAGTTAAATAGCTTGTCATAAGAATCACCTCCTCTTAAATGTAAATATCTTTCAATAATCTTTGACCCTAAAATAATCACTATTATCTTTCAGTCAAGGACAGTGTTCCAAGGTCAGGATTCGGCAAATAAATTAATCTAATGTCCCATGGGGGTCTCTTTTCAGAGGCGAAGAAATAATTTGCTAGGAATAGGCATAAGGATGACGTCAGGCGGGCGGAGGTCATGGCCTTCAGGACAATGCAGCATGGCAGGCATTATTTATTGTGATGGCCCTACTGTTGCAATTGTATATCCATTCGGTATAAAAATTTTTTTAGCCACTCGTTTAATATCTTCAGAAGTAACTCCCCCTATCTCCCGGATAAATTCCTGCTGATGTCCATATCCCAATCCATAGATCTCATCCAGCGCCATACGCAGGGCCTGGCTGCCGTTAGTCTGATATTCAATAGCCTCAGTCCCTATCACGTATCTTTTCGCGGCCTCTAACTCCTGGTTGCTAAATCCTTTCTCTTTGACCTTTTCCAACTCCTTAAGAATGCCTTCTCTAGCGATAGATAGTTTTCCGGGTTCACAGGCGAGATATACCCCGAACATGCCTGTCTCCAGCCCCGGTCTCGTGAAGGATGAAACCGAATAGGCCAGACTCTGTTTATCTCTCAGTTCCGTGAAGAGCCTCCCTCCCTGACCGGACAGGGCGGCATCGATAATGGTTATTACGGCGTTATCGGGGCTCTTTAGATCAGGGCCGAGGTATCCGATCATGATATGGGTCTGTTTTCCGGGTCTTTCGAGATGGACCTTCCTGATCCCTTGCCGCGGCGGCTCCGGCAAGATCTCCGGCTGGTTGAAGATTGAGGAATCAAGTCCTTTGAAGAGTTCCTCTATCTTTCTCATGATCTCATCTTTGAAAACATCTCCAGCCACGCATAACACGAGATTTGAAGAAACGGCAAGGGACTTATACCATTTTACCAGATCCGATTTATTGATAGAATTAATACTCTCCACGGTCCCTGTATCCGGCCGGCCGTAAGGATGGTTTCGGTACAAGGTACTATAGAAAAGATCGGTGAGCTGCGGCATAGGGCTGTCTTTTTTTGCATTAATATCCGCAAGGATGTCCTCCCTTACCTTGGCTATTTCATCTTCAGGGAATGAGGAGTTAATTATCATGTCGGCTATTAATTCAAGGCCCTGATAGAGGTCCTTGCTTAAAAATTTAGCGGAGATACCGAGGCTGTTTCTGCCGGAAAAACCCTCAATCTCGCCGGCCCATGATTCAACAGTGGAGGCTATCTCAGAGGCATTTCTCCTATTTGTTCCCCTGGTGAGCATCTTGGAAACAAAGCCGGATATCCCCGAATGCTCGGGTTTCTCAAGACGTGTTCCGCCGAGAAAGACCGCCCTTATGGATACCAGTGGAAGGCGGTGGTTCTCCTTAATGATGACCCTCATTCCATTAGGGAGAGTCATCTTTGAGTTTTCCTTATCTCCTTCCTTGATCGTCTGATCGTTTAAACCCATATTGTTGATATATTTTTGATGGAAGATCTCCATGATCTGATCCTCCGAAATATCGATATTGGATCCTTCAGGTGACATAACTCCAATAGAGAGATTATTTGGTTGCAGATAAAGCCCGGCCACGTTCATAATTTCCGTCGCTGTAAGCGTTTTTAGTTGTTCTAAATATTCATCAGCCTTATTCATGTCACCCATCATGGTTTCAAAAAAGGCCAGGGTCCTGGCCTGCCCTTTCATCTCCTCCATTTCTGAGAGATATTCTGATTCAGCTATCTTTTTAGCCTTGGAAAGTTCCGTTTCAGCAACAGGCTCCCTTGTTATCCTGGTAATCTCGCCGGCAATGGTTTCAAGTGCGCTTTTGATATTTTCAGAATTCAGTGTGGATTCAACTGAAAACAGGCCAGGGTCTGCCATGGGATAGGACCCTGCATCGATGCTCCGGACCAGATTCCTCTCCATCTTTAGCCTGTTATAAAGCCTGGAGCTCTTGCCCTGTCCCAGGATGATCTCCAGGAGGTCAAGGGCCGGGGTGTCTGGATGTGTCAGTGAGGGTATATGCCATGACATATCCAGATATATCTGCTGGACATCGGTTTTTAAGAACAGGATTCTTGGATCTGCCTGCTCAGGCTCTATGGTTCGTGATGGGTTTTGTCCCTTTCGTTTGGGGAAATCCCTTACATGATACCGGACTTTATTCAAGGCATCATCTGAATCGAAGTCTCCCACAGCGACAAGGGCCATATTATCGGCAGTGTACCACTTGTCGATGTACTCTAATATATCCTCCCGGGTGATGGATTTTATGCTTGATTCATAACCGATGATGGGCCTTTTATAAGGGTGCTTTTTGTAGCAGAGGTCGAGCATAGCCCAACTTAATCGAGTCTCAGGCAGATCCATGGAACGACGGTATTCCTCAAGGACGACCTCCTTCTCCCTCGCAAGCTCCGTGGGGTCAAAAATAGAGTGCTGGACTGCATCCAGCAGGACGTCGAGGGCCGTGTCAAATGAATCGCTGTCTATCTCAACATAATAGACGGTTCGGTCAAATGTAGTATATGCGTTGATTTCTCCTCCTGAGGATTCAATGCTGCGAGCGATCTCCCCTGTCTTTCGCGTGGGGGTGCCTTTAAAGATCATATGTTCGATTAGATGTGTTATGCCGGCCTCCTCCTCAGACTCATTGGCGCTCCCTGCCTTGACCCAGACCTGGATAGAGGCCACAGGGGCGCTATGGTCTTCTTTAAGGATGACGTTAAGGCCGTTATCAAGCTTGAACCTCCGTGCACCTTCGGTAATGGAGGCCGCCGCGGCCTTTGTTTGAGGAATTAGACATAAAGAAAATAAAAAAAACAGCATCCAAAGGCATCTCTTTATCATCATTGTTCGGTAATCCTTTAAATGTTCTCTCACTGGTTGCGCCTCCCCTATCTAAACTCTTATTTGAAAATGATCATGAATGAGTCCATGGAGCATTGAGTTCCCCCTGCCTGAGCGTTTCCGCCCTGAACTCAATGACATAGGGCTCGCTGAAGCCTGAAGACCTTAAATGGAAATCGTTGATTTCAGGCCGGATAATATAGGATCATCTTTAGAAAAATAAAAACAAAGCAATAATTTTATTGACATACCACATGTAGTATTTTAATATAACCCTCGTTTCTACATGATGGTGTTTTAGTTAAATTGTTGGTCCTTTTCTTTTTCCCTATCTTACCGATAAACAATAATGTAATGACAATCTTTTTAATTACAATTAATCTCATAGTCAATCGATTTTCAGGAGGATGGTGATGGGTCAACAGGGTAAAATCCTTGTTACTAAAGACGGGACATTTGATCTTTCAACATACAGGTGGGACGATAAACTGTTCTCTAATCTTTTAATCAGAGAGAATCCTATTAACAGTGATCAGGCTATGAGCATAAGCAGGTCCCTTAGGGAAGATATTTTGCAGATGGAACTTCAAACAATCACTATCCCTCTTCTTGAAGAAATAGTGGAAGCCAAATTGATGGAATATGGCCTGACTAAGACATCTCCCATCAAACTGGAGGGATCGCTATTTTTAAAAGAGGGATTGGCGCTTTCAGATAACGCATTAACGGTTTTAACAAGGAGATACCTAAAAAAGGACGTCAATGGCAATGTGATTGAGAGCCCTGAACAGATGTTCAGAAGGGTGGCTCACCATATAGCCATGGCGGAGAAGAAATACAGCGATACAGCGCCGGTGGATAAGGTAGAGGATACCTTCTACCGCATGATGACTGAATTTAGATTTTTACCCAATTCTCCCACCTTGATGAACGCGGGGCGACGATTAGGCCAGCTTGCCGCATGCTTTGTGTTGCCGGTTGAAGACAGCATGGAGGGAATTTTTAATTCCCTGAAGAATGCCGCCCTTATCCATAAGTCCGGCGGAGGAACCGGTTTTTCCTTCTCTCGCCTGAGACCTAAGAAAAGCAGGGTGGGCACGACCGGTGGAATTGCTTCCGGTCCAGTCTCTTTCATGAAGATCTTCAATACCGCCACGGAACAGGTCAAGCAGGGCGGGACTAGAAGAGGGGCCAACATGGGTATCCTAAGGGTAGATCACCCTGACATTATGGAGTTCATCCGCTGTAAAAATAACAACAAGGATCTCAATAATTTTAATATCTCCGTCAGCGTAACCGATGCCTTTATGGAGGCGGTAAGCGAGGATCGCAATTATGACTTGATAGATCCAAGGGATAATAGCAAGGTCGGAGAGGCCAGCAGCACTGAGGTTTATGAAGCCATTGTGAAACAGGCGTGGGAGAACGGCGACCCGGGCGTCATATTCCTTGACAGGATCAACAGGGATAACCCTACGCCTGAACTGGGCGAGATAGAGAGCACCAATCCCTGCGGGGAACAGCCTCTTCTTCCATTGGAGGCCTGTAACCTGGGGTCTATAAATCTTGCCAAGTATGTTATCGAGAATCAGGTAGATCCGGCCATTGATTATGAAGGCTTGAAGGAGCTTATATGGCGGAGTGTCCGTTTTCTTGATAACACTATTGATATGTCCAGATACCCCTTGGACGAGATAGATGAAATGGTTAAAGGCAACAGAAAGATAGGGCTTGGGGTAATGGGCTTTGCTGATATGCTTTATCAATTGAAGGTCCCCTATAATTCGGAGAAGGCCTTGGAAATAGCTGAGGAGGTCATGGGTTTTATCCAGAAAGAGTCCCATGAGGCTTCCAAGTATCTTGCTGAGGAACGCGGTGTTTTCTCCAACTTTGACAGGAGCGTTTTTAAAGAAAAAGAAGGACATACTTATCGAAATGCCACCACCACCACAATCGCTCCTACCGGGACATTAAGCATTATCGCGGGATGTTCCAGCGGGATCGAGCCTCTATTTGCCCTGAGTTTCGTCAGGCGCGTTATGGATAATGATGAGCTTGTGGAGGTGAATCCATATTTCGAAACAACGGCAAAGGAAAGGGGTTTTTACAGTCATGAATTGATGGACCGTATCGCAAAGAAGGGGAGCATCAGGGATATGAATGAGATCCCTGAGGATGTCAGAGAGATCTTTGTAACCTCCCACGATGTGACTCCTGAATGGCATATCCGAATGCAGGCCGCCTTTCAGAGACATACCGACAACGCGGTTTCAAAGACGGTAAACCTGCCGATGGATGCCACAATAGATGATGTGTCGAAGGTATATAATCTGGCCTATAAACTGGGATGCAAGGGTGTGACCATATACAGGGATGGGAGTAAAGAGAACCAGGTCCTCAGTTTTGATGATAAGGAGAAGAGGACGGCGATCTTCCATGGCGGATGTTAAAATTCGCCCTGAGACGCTGGAAGGGTTTACCACCAAAATGGTAACAGGGCTGGGCAATCTGTATGTTACCGTGACGGAGTATGCAGGAGAGCCCTTTGAAATATTCGCTACTATCGGAAAATCCGGCAGCTCCACAACAGCCAAGACAGAGGCCATAGGCCGTCTGGTTTCCCTGGCCCTCAGATCAGGGATCAAAGTGGAAAGGATTGTTGAACAATTGAAGGGAATAGGAGGTGAACACCCCGTCTTTCAAAAGGATGGGCTCGTTCTCTCCATACCGGATGCCATCAGTCGTGTCCTGGAAAACAGATACCTGAAGAATAAAGATTATAAGAAACGCCACAAACATGAAAAAAGCCTGCTCGGGGAGACCTGTCCCGAATGCGGCCAGACGATCAGTTTTGAAGAAGGCTGCATGACCTGCCATTTTTGCGGGTTTACAAAATGCGGATAGCCTTTCTTGATATATAACCCATCCTTAGAGTCTCATACATATAAGGATCCTCTCCCTATATGGTCTTTATTAAAACTCATTCCTAAAAAATAGTTCGAGATCCTGTCTCGTTTCATCAATCATTTGTTAAGGGCATGATTGATCTTCTTAACTGAAGGGAATTGCGCGCTCGGCATGCAGGACTTTCTTTTGAAAGGCAGAACAAAGGTCAAGAGACACCATATCGAGAGAGGACCGGATTTCCTTGCCGTTCATGAAGGCCTCAATAAACTCAAATGGCAATTGTTATATATTCCCTTCTTGAATAAAAATGGATTCTATAATACATATCTATAAAAGATTTTCTTAGAATGATTTTTGGATCATATTCAAAAGAGTTGGCGGATGATAATGAATCCAGGGGTCGAGGGGCGATTCGGATGCAATGGCAGATGTAAATTCCCAGATCGAACTTGAAGGGCAGATTGAAAGGGTCACCTATTCCAACGAGGAGACAGGGTACACTGTCGCTACGATAAGTGTCCGTGGTTATCGGGAACCTGTTACAGTGGTGGGCAAGATAATAGCGCCGACCCCTGGGGAAATCTTATTGGTAAAGGGCGTCTGGGTTAACCATCTCAGGTTTGGGCGACAGTTCAAGGTCGAAGACCACACTATAAAGGTTCCCGCCACTGTTGTAGGGATAAAGAAATACCTGGCCTCAGGTCTTATCAAGGGGATTGGCCCGGTGATGGCCTCACGGATAGTCAAGAAGTTTGGGGAAAAGACGCTGGAGATTATTGAGTTTAAGCCCGATAAGCTTGCCAGGTGAGGGAGTTGGGCACTAAACGGGTGGAGATGATAAAAAAGGCATGGGCGGATCAGAAAGAGATCAGGGATGTGATGATTTTTCTCCAGGCCCATGATGTCGGCGCCGGTTACGCGGCAAAGATCTTCCGGCAATACGGGAATAGTTCCCTCTCCATTGTAACCGGGAATCCCTACAGGCTTGCCACAGATATCTTCGGCATAGGATTTAACACTGCCGACAAGATAGCCGAGAAGTTGGGTTTTAAAAATACTTCTCCTGTAAGGGTGGAGGCGGGTATCCTCTATGTAATGAACCAGTTATCGGAAGAAGGTCATGTTTACTGTCCCTATAATCTGCTGATTGAAAGATGCCGGAATGTCCTGCAGGTAGACACGGAGATTGTCATTGAGGCCTTTGGTTCGGTTGCTGGATTCAAAAAAGATAGTGGTGGAGGGTGATGCCGTTTATCTGACAAGATTTCATGTCTCAGAGACAGGCGTGGCCGAAAACATGGCCCGAATCCTTTCAACGCGGAAGAAGATTCGCTTGATAGATGGAGATGAGGCTATAGAGCGTGTCCAGAAAAAGATAAAACTTGTTCTGGCGCAAAAACAGATCGAGGCGATAAAAGGGGCCATTTCAGATAAGGTTATGGTGATCACCGGAGGCCCCGGCACAGGGAAAACAACGATTATTAATGCAATCATTAAGATCTACGAGGAAGTTGGGGCCAGGATACTGCTGGCAGCGCCGACAGGTCGCGCCTCGAAGCGCATGACCGAGGCAACCGGTTATCCGGCGAAGACAATACACAGGATGCTGGAATTCAGTCTCCAGAAGGGAGGTTTTCAAAGAGACCATGATAGACCTCTGGAGGTTGATGTACTGATTCTGGACGAGGTCTCCATGATAGACATGATCCTCATGCACCACCTTCTGAAGGCGGTTCCAAAAGAGTCGACATTGATAATGGTGGGAGATGTAAATCAACTGCCCTCTGTCGGGGCCGGAACTGTCTTAAAGGATGTCATAGAATCCGGTAAGGTGCCGGTTGTAGAACTAAACGAGATCTTTCGACAGGCAGGTGAGAGCCGGATCATCATTAATGCCCACAAGATAAATAATGGTCTTATTCCAGAACTCGGGCAGGAGAGGGAAGGTCTTGAGGATTTCTACTTCATTGAACAGGATGACCAGGAGCAGGTCCTGGAAATAATAAAAGAACTGGTGATCAACCGTATCCCCCGGCGTTTTGGGCTGGATTCCATAGACGGCATCCAGGTGCTCTCTCCCATGCATAAGGGTATTGTGGGGACAGGAAATCTTAATACGGTTCTTCAGGATAGACTGAACCCTTCCAAGATAATGCTGATAAGGGGTGATAGGAATTTTCGGCTTAATGACAAAGTCATGCAGGTGAGAAACAATTATGAGAAGGAGATATTTAATGGGGATATCGGAAGGATTACTGAGATTGATCCTGAGAATCAGAAGGTGACCGTAACCTTCGATTGTCTGCCCGTGCTATATGACTATTCCGAGCTGGATGAGATTATACTTGCCTATGCCATATCCGTTCACAAATCACAGGGGAGTGAGTATCCGGCGGTCGTGATCCCCATCCTCAGCCAGCATTATGTCCTGCTTCAGAGGAACCTTATATATACCGCGGTGACAAGGGGAAAGAGGCTTGTTGTCATCGTGGGGAGCAAAAGGGCCCTTGCCATGGGTATCAGGAATGACCGGGTAATGCAAAGATATACACGCCTCGCAGAGAGGCTTAAAAAAGCGGACTAATTACGTAAAAATCTATTAATCACACCTGCCGAGACGGCGATCTCGTATAAGATCCCGGTCACATCCTTTGTGAACTTTAACCAGCCAACTTTTTCAATCTTCTTGGGCACAATAATCGTGTCTCCGGGTTCCAGTTCAATGGAATTAAATGATCCTATGGCCCATCTGTTTTTCTGGATATCCCAGTTGAAAAGGCCGAATTTCTCCTGCCTTTTACTGGTAACGGTGCCGTCCGCCTTGATAACGTAAAGCTGTTTTTTATCGGCATTGTCAGTCGTCCCTCCGACAAGACTAAGGTAATAGCTGACACTCTTTCCCTTTTCTACCAACAGGGCATTCGGATTGTACACCTCTCCCATGACATTCACGGAATCCGGTCTTTTACCCACGAGCAGCGTATCGCCAGGCCTGAGTTCTATATCATAATCTGATGACGGCATTAACATGATGTCGGTTATCTTGATGACCATGCGTCCCGTAGGCTCAGATGCCTTTAATTTTTCTATAAGCTCTTTTTTGGAGCTTAAGGTCTGCTGCAGGATAGTGGCCTGGCTGGCATCCAGGGCTGTTTCCGCGGAAAGTGTGCTCATGGTCAGGATATCCTGCTCCAGTTTATTTATATATTCCTTCTGTCGTTCTTGTTGTATCTCCTTCACCGACTTACGCAGAAAGACAGCGCCAGGTGGATAGGCCTCTTTAGTCATGCCTCCGGCCCTTTCAATGACCGAAGAGAGCCTCTCTCCTTCTGAGAAGGAGTATGACCCCGGAAACATGAACTCACCCTCTAAAGAGACCTTTCGTTCGAGGGCCTGCGCATATTTTGGTATTTCCCTGATAGATACCTCATCATCCTCCTGCAATACCATGTTGTCTTCGGGGATCCCCTCCAGGGCGCGCTGCGGCGAGAAGGTCAATTTAATTGTATCCGTGCCTGTAGGGCCTTGAACAATTCTGGTCAATTCACCCTTGTCCATGTATGCGCTATTTGTCAGATTACCTGCCTGGAATATCAGGTCCTTGATTGTCATGCCTTTGTAAAGGCGATATGCACCTGGGTTACGCAATGATCCCTTGATGGTCACCTCCGGTATATCGCTTTTTTCCCAGACGCCATATATCTTTATTCGGTCCCTGTCCTGAAGAAAGAGGTTTTGGGCTTCATCTCCTGACAATAGAGATCCGAGATTAAATTCTATGATCTCAGGATGAAGATCAGGCGGCATTAGCCTTATAATCTCGGCCTGCGGCAGGTAAGGTTCGGGCAGTAAGGAATCATAAGAAGGGATGATGTCCGCCAGTCTCATCCCCGGCTTCAATTCGTACTCTCGGGGGTATTTGACATGCCCCTCCACATAGACTACCTGTTCCATAGTCTTATATATGGGATAGATTTTGATTACATCACCGTCTTTAAGCGGGGTTTTAAGATTAATATCCGACTCCTCATAAGACGGATCCAGATTAAAACTCTTGATAACCCTCCTCTCATGCCCTATTATTCGCTCAACAACTACGTTTTGGAGGTGTCCGGTGGGCAAGACGCCGCCTGCAATCTCTAAGACCTCGCCGATTGTCTGCTCACCTTTCATCTCATAGATCGCAGGGCGCTTTACCTCTCCTGCGATGCCTACGACAGGCCCTATTACTGGGATTAAGATAGTGTATCCCTGTTGAAGTCGTATATCATTCTCCCTTCGTCCCTTTAATAAAGAATTCATATAGATCAATTGTCTTGACCAGTTCCCCATTATCAAAGACCCTGATATCTCTCAGGCTGCCGCTTTTGCTGGGACCTCCCGATGCGAAAAGTGCGGAGATTACGGAGGAAAGGGCATTCAAAGAATAGGTGCCGGGGTTCTCCAATTCCCCGATTAGAAAGACCTCCATGGTCCTCAATGCTTCCATGGTAATATTCATCTCGAAATCAGGATAGTACTCCTTGAACTTATGGAGCAGAAAGGTTTTTAATTCCGAAGAAGTTTGACCGGCGACATCAAGGGTCCCGAGGCGTGGAAGCGTTATGGAACCATCTCTGGACACGGTGACATTATAGGATTCCTCAACACCTCCCCAGAGATTTATACTGAATTTATCGCCAGGACCTATGATATAATCCGGGCCTACAGGCACCACAGTCTCAGGGACGAATGCGGAAGGCCCTTTTTTGAAAAAATCATAACCGAATTGACGGAGGGTCCTGTCTATATCTGTAGGGAACTCACCTGACAGGGTCTTCTCGATATCTGAAAGAGGAGGCACCTCTTCTTCGATTGCCACGGGTTTTTTAGATGGAGCCTCACCTAAAGTGCTGATCTCTTTCAACTCAGGATATTCCATAAACCATTTGGCTCTTTCTTCTTCCGAGAGTTTGTCAATAAGCTTAACTTTTTCAAGATTGTTTAGGCTGCTCAATATTATTTTTTTCTCATTATCGTCAAGTATCCGAAATAGTTTGCTCTTTTCGTTATCATCAAGGATTTCAAAAAAGTTACTCTTCTCTTTATCATCAAGGACCTCAAATAGTTTGCGTTTTTCTTTATCATCAAGAATTTTAAAAAGATTACTCTTCTCCTCATCGGTAAAAGAGTTAAAAATCTTCTTTTTATTCGTATCGCTTAGATTTTTAAAGAGGTGGCTTTTCTCCGTATAGGTGAGGCTTTTGAAGAGGGTTAACCTTCCTTCATCACTGAGGCCTTCAAAGATCTTTAATTTCTGCTCATCACTCAGCCCTTCTGTTAGCTTCTGTTTCTGTGTGCTGGTGAGGAATCTATAGTATTTCAGGTCTTCCGATCCCAGACTTAATGTCCCGAGACTCGAACTCTCAATCTTCTCCTTCTCTTTTTCAGTCGATAATTGTCTGAAGCTGGTCCCTTCCTCGGCAAAAACATAGGATCGGAAATTTAGGAAAAGTACAGTAGCGGATAGAAGTAAAACCGTGATAGACATGAAATATTTTCTTTTCATCTTCCAAGGCCTTTCTCTTCCATGAGGAAGCATCTGTTAACGTCAATCTTTTATTATCTTATATTCCATATGCAGTGATACTTTAAAAAACACCGTATATAGATCTTATTTCTTTATATTATATCATTGATTTAATCAAGCGCAACAAGGTAAAGTTTCTTCCCCATCATCTCCTTTTCTCCCTTTTATTTTGATCCTGATCGTAACCTTGATAAAAGACTTTTGCAAGAGCATTGGATTGATCCGGAAATTTATAGGATGGTTGATTTTCTCATCTCTATGATGTAATTTTAAAAAGATTTGTAAGGTTAATCCTTTGAATGACTCCTTCACCCGTCATTCCGGGCTTGGCCGCCCTGGTGCGACTTGCGGGTAAATGGCAATTGTATTTCCATATATATGTATAAAACTTGAAAACGAACGTTCTTTAGTTACGGTCTGGGCCAGGGACCCGAAATCCAGGAAATGCTTGAAAACATAGATTCCCCGCTGTGCGGGGAATGACAATATTGGAGGTTAAATGCCGTTTTTCAAAGGTCTCTTAGCGTAAAGATACTAAAAATCATGATAGCAATAATAGATTATAAGGCGGGTAATTTGACTAGCGTAAAAAGGGCACTGGACTTCCTGGGGCAGGACTCGGTTGTTACCAGTGATTATTCAGAGGTCATTGATGCTCAGATGATTATCTTTCCTGGGGTTGGGGCGGCAGGAAAGGCTATAGCCGACCTTAAGAGACACCGCCTGGATCAGGCCATATCAGAGGCCTTTTATAAGAATAAGCCGATCCTCGGCATCTGCTTGGGGACACAGATTATTATGGAAATGAGTGAAGAGAATGATACCAGATGTATGGGGTTGATCAAGGGGGAAGTTCACAGGTTCCCGGGACATCTTACGGATAGTGATGGAACGATGTTAAAGGTCCCTCATATGGGCTGGAACAGGGTGAGGCTTAAAAGGAGACATCCGCTTTTTGAAGGGGTGGATCCTGATAGTGAATTCTATTTTGTCCATTCCTATTATCCGGTTCCCAGTCTTTCTGAGGAGATCCTTGGAGAGACATATTATGGCATCTGGTTTGCGTCAGTTCTTTTAATAAAAAACCTCGTGGCAGTGCAGTTTCACCCTGAAAAGAGCGGGAGGCCAGGATTAAAAATCCTAGCTAACTTCTGCAAGTGGAGCGGGAAAGATGTTGAGTAAAAGGATCATACCCTGCCTCGACGTCCGTGATGGAAGACTGACGAAAGGTATTAAATTTAGAGGAAATGTGGATATCGGGGATCCTGTCCAGATGGCCTCTTACTACTACGAGGAAGGGGCGGATGAGATCGTTTTTTATGATATTACCGCATCGAGCGAAGGGCGGGATATCATGATCGATACTGTAAGGAGGGTGGCCGAAAAGATTTTTATCCCATTTTCCGTAGGTGGCGGTATACGGTGTGTAGATGATATGCGCTTGGTGTTGCTGGCCGGGGCTGAAAAGGTCAGTATAAATTCAGCAGCCGTCAGGGATCCGCAAATAATATCCAAGGGAGCCGAGTCTTTCGGCAGTCAATGCATTGTGCTTGGCATGGACGTGAAAAAGGTCCAACCTACAGATCGGATTCCAAGTGGGTATGAGGTTGTGATCGATGGCGGAAGGATCTATATGGGGATCGATGCACTGGAGTGGGCCAAGATGGGGGAGAATTTAGGTGCAGGTGAGATCTGCCTTAATTCCATTGATGCGGACGGCACAAAAGACGGTTATGAATTGGAACTAAACAGGTTAATATCATCCAATGTGAGCATACCTGTTATTGCCTCAGGTGGGGCCGGGACCCCGGAACATCTGTTTGATGTCTTATCGGATGACAGGGCAGATGCTGTGCTCATAGCCTCCATGACGCATTACGGCACATATTCCATAAAAGAGATTAAAACATATCTCCATAATAAAGGTATTAAGGTGCGAATGAGTTGGTAGGTAATATTTGCACCTTTTCAAAATTTGTGATAAAATTAATCCCAAAATAACCATTGTCTTCAATATAAGGATTATTAATGCCTTTCATTCTTCATTAAGTTGTAAATCATAGGTCCCTGGGTTATTTTGATAATATTGGATAAGGACATTTATCAGGGAGAATATGTTATGGCGAAGATATTGATTGTTGATGATGAGGAACACATCCGTTTCCTCTATTCCGAGGAGCTGACCGAGGCCGGATACGAAGTAATAACGGCCGACAGCGGGTATAATTTATTAGAAAGGATAGAGGAGGAAGGTCCTGACCTAATAGTCCTGGATATAAAGATGGTGGATTATAACGGTCTCGACCTTTTACAGGATATACGCAACAGATACTATAACCTTCCCGTTATTCTATGCACGGCCTATGATACCTTCAAGGAGGATATGAAGTCTATCGCAGCCGATTTCTATGTCATAAAATCATTTGATTTGACGGAACTCAAGAATAAGATAAAAATCGCACTGGAGGCAAACGCGAGCAGCTAGGGCGCTCCCACCGGAGATCCCCCGACTTTTTCCAACTCCATCATTTTCTGTTTTCTGAAAGGAGTTTTTTTATAAGGGATCTTATAGCCAATGTGATTTGGGATCGGGAAAGTCTATAATAATACTGTGACCTTCCGTATGGGTCGACAATATCGTCATCGGTACCATCCTGCGCAATATACCTTCCGAGGAGTTCCACCTTATCCTTTACCTCCGGCCATTGGGCTTCAATGATTTGTATATGGGCCTTTTCCATGACCAGGATAAGGTCCGCCCGGTCCACGTCTTCCTTTGTAATGGGACTTGACCCGAGGTTCTCAGAAGCCACCCCCATTTCAGAAAGGTAATTTACCATCTCCGGATCAGGAGGCCTTCCGTAAAAGGCTGAAACGCCCGCAGATGAGACAACGACATCTTTCAATTGATGCCGTTTCACCTCATCCTTTAACAGCATTTCGGCAAGATAGCTCCTGCTGACGTTTCCGGTGCATACAAAGAGGATATTCATATGTGTTTTTCAAGATTCAGGATTCCGGCTATCTCAGAGGTCATTGTCTGTATAAAATTCCGCATCTCTTTACCTTTAAGAGGCCTGCCTGGCTCCGGATATTTTTTAAGACCTTTGGGTTTTACCAATATGGGCGCGTTTCTCAGATCCTGCCTGGGCCTGATGCCGTACTCTGGATTGAAGTTGTTGTTGAAATACATCTCCTGAAAGGCAAGGAACTTGAGCATATGGGCGGTAGAATCAAGCAGACCGATCTCTCCCTGTCTAACGTGTCCTAAGTCTTTCGCTTTTTTAAGCCCGGCCATGGATTCTCCCCCCTGTGTGCAGGCGATGTTCCCGTTCCTGTTGGCGATGATCATGGAATCCATGATCTCCTGCTCCGTCACCTGTACCACAAAGATCCTCTTTTCTCCGGCGATTTTATTATATTCATTGGCCACCGCGATGACCCGCGGTATGGATACCGGGTTTCCGATCATCGCGGCCTGTGCGACACTGGGTTTAACAATAACCGGCCTAAACCTGCGTTTTTCCGGATCGTCCTCCAGGTAATATTGATATACAGGGTCGGCGTGCTCGGATTGCACCCCTATAATCTTAGGGAGGTGGTTGATAACTCCTGCCCTATAGAACTTTATGAAACCGTTCATGACCGCGGTGATATTTCCGGCATTGCCTATGGGCAGAACCACTGCCTTGTCCTTTACGTGATAGTCGAAATCCTGCGCAATTTCATAAGAGAAGGACTCCTGCCCAAGGATACGCCAGCTGTTTTTTGAATTCAGAAGCGCGACTTGATAGTTATCAGCGAGAGACTCTACCACCTTCATACAGTCGTCAAATACACCCGGTATCTCCAGTACCTTTGCCCCGCTCCCCAAGGGTTGGGCCAGTTGCTGTTTCGTAACCTTTCCATGGGGAAGAAGGACGACTGATTTGAGAAAATCACCCAGATAGGAGGCATAAAGGGCAGCGGAGGCGGATGTGTCACCTGTAGAGGCACATATGGCCAGCATTTTATCCAGACTATTTTTTTTGGCAAAATAGTTGATAAAGCTGAGCGCGCATGCCATTCCCCTGTCCTTGAAAGAGGCGCTCGGATTCAGGCCGTCGTCTTTAAAATAAAAATCCAGCCCTACAATCTCTTTTAACCTATTATTGGCCTCAACTAACGGTGTGTGACCCTCCCCCAGATAGATAATCTGGTCCAGGGGGATAATAGGCGCTATAAATTCATAGTAACGGAAAATGCCCTTAAGGGATTGATTGTTCAACATCCTGCGGTAATCGAAGATCTTCCTCCACAACCCCCCGCTGATTCCCTTGAAGCGATCGAAGTTTCTGTCATGGAGCATAAGCACGTTCCCGCATTCTGGGCATGTGTATAGCAGTGCGATCAATGCCGAATTCCCCATTGCAGCCGAGGCATTGATAGTACATCTGGCCATCCGGTTTGGGTATCAGATATCCCCTTATATCTTCAGGAAATTGATTAATCTTCATTGGTTGATCCTTAATATTACGGGTTATAGTTGTGGAATCTATTATATAACAGCTTAAATTTCAACTTAAAGATTGAGTAAAAGTTTAGTGGATTAAAAAATATGATTCTTCAACGCTCGAAGCCTTGGCCGCTTTCTCTCAACTTATTTAGAGACGATCCTAAAATAATTCCTTGAGTACTGGAGCTTAAAATGTTAAGAAATCACCCTAATGCTTTTATTATCAGAAAGGGGGCAAGATTTTTGGGTTCCGGAAGGCAGAAAAAGATCAGCGAGCAGGTAAAAGAGGTCTTGGAGATAGAGGCCCAGGGAATCATGGATCTCGTGGATCGCATAGGGCCGGAATTTGAAGAGGCTGTTCGCCTGATCTTAAAGTCGAAAGGCAGGGTTATACTGACCGGCATGGGAAAATCCGGCCTTGTGGCCCGGAAGATTTCCTCCACCTTAAACAGCACAGGAACCCCATCACTCTTTATGCATCCTGCCGAGGCAATACATGGCGACCTGGGCATGGTAACAAGGGATGATGTTATTCTGGCCGTATCAAACAGCGGAAATACCCAGGAGATAAACAGGCTATTGCCGATTATAAAGAAGATGGGCGCCAAGATCATCTCCTTTACAGGTGGCCTTGACTCCCCAATGGCTCAAATAAGCGATGTGGTGATTGATGTGGGTGTTGAGAGGGAGGCATGCCCCATGGGCCTGGTCCCGACCGCCAGCACTACCGCCGTTCTCGCGATGGGAGACGCCCTTGCGGTTGTCCTCATAAATCTCAGACGATTCAGCCAGAAGGACTTTAAGAAATTTCACCCCGGCGGAAGCCTTGGAGAAAGGCTTGCCACAAAGGTGAAAGAGGTAATGTTTACAGATGATAATATTCCTGTCGTATATCTGGGTTCGAAGGTAGCGGAGGCCATAATAGAGATGGATTCCAAAGGGATCGGGGCCACGGTTGTTGTCGACAAAGACAGAAGAATGGCCGGTATCTTAACGGATGGTGACCTGAGAAGGGCCCTTATAAGCCATAAGGATATCCATCCCCTGAGGGTGGAAGACGTTATGACGCCTTCACCAAGGACTATTGATGAGGATCTGTCCGCTGCCGAGGCCCTTGGAATCATGGAATTGTACGGGATAACTCACCTTGTAATCCTGGACAGGGAAAAGCATTTGAAAGGCGTGATTCACCTGCACGATCTGTTGGGCAGAGAGGAATTTAAATTAAATGGAGGCTTCACGTCTACCTAGAGGGCTGATAGTCGACCTGATCACCCCCCTTACCAGTGGTGGAGGGATAGATGGCAGGGGTTTGGGAAGGCAATTGGACAGGGTTTTACCCCATGTCCAGGCATTGTTGATTTCCAGCCCATATATGGGCGAGGGTAATCTCCTTGGGACTGAGCAGAGGGAGGAACTATTTGAAAAAAGCCTCGTTGTTGTTCGTGGACGAGCCCCGATTTTTATGTGGATAAGCCGGGAGACCGACGAGAAGACCAGGGAGACCCTGCTTTCACTTAAAAAAATAATGGAGATTAGAAAATATAAGGGTCCTGTATTCTGGGTCGATACCCCTCTGTATTATCACAGTAACCGCGGCCTGCACCGACATTATGAAGACATGATCTCTTTAGTTGAAGGACCTTTCATCCTTCACAATGATCCCGACCTTATTAATTCAATAGGTACGCCATTTAAGAGGAAAAATATCCGTACCGGCATCCTTAAAGAGCTTTCCCTTATAAACGGCATAAAAGGGTTGATCTTTTTTGGGCCTCTTGACAGGGCCTATTACTACCAGAAGGCGGTTAGGGCGCGAACGGATTTTCGGATATATGACGGTGATGAGTCATACTTTCTGAGACATCCGAGCCTCAGCGGGGTTATATCAAGAGGGGCCAACCTGGCGCCCAGGGCATGGCAAAAGATAACGTCCTCTTCTCTCAACCTCAAAGGCAGCCAGAGAGACTATCCGGATTATCTGAAACAGGTATTGGAGGCAGGAAGGTATCTGAATAACCTGAAGGATATTTACGCCGGTCATGGCCCTTCCTTTTTAAAACTGGTTCTTAAGGATATGGGAGTAATAGAAGAGGCCGTTCTTAGACAATGGATTAGGAGATATATCCGGGGAGATCAAGGCTGTTAGAGACCTGATGGAGAAATACGAGGATTATTCATGATCTGTGATGAAAATCAAGGCTCAGGGCGCAAGGCTCAAGGCGCAGGGTTAAATTACACATGAACCACTTTTTCAAATATCTGATTTGTTAACTATTAATGGGGTTTAAATTGGATATAATTGAAGTCAACAAAGAAACATGCAATCAGGACGGGATCTGCGCGGCGGTTTGCCCTTTCGGGCTTATAGATTTTAAAAAAGGCGGTTATCCAAAACCTGTCCCTGAGGCAGAGGATATATGCATCCGATGCGGTCATTGCGTGGCGGCCTGCCCGACAGGGAGCCTCACACATCGTGTTATGTCTGCTGAGGACTGCGTGTCCATACAGGATGGGCTGAAACTAACACCTGAACAGTGTGAGCATTTTTTAAAAAGTCGCAGGTCCATAAGGGTCTATAAAAATAACTCCCTTACCGCGGAAGGATCTTGAAAGGTTGATTGACATCGCCAGATATGCCCCTACAGGGCATAATTCTCAATGTGTTGAATGGCTTGTTTTGGCTGACAGGGATGAATTGCACCGGCTCGCGGGGATCACGATCGACTGGATGCGCTGGGTGATCGAAAAGATGCCGGAGATGGCCGGGCAAATGCACCTGGATAGGGATGTGAAACGC
>CAVZMS010000101.1:0-50926 GCA_963776085.1 uncultured delta proteobacterium | reverse complement strand
ATGGCTGGATACACCCAGCAGGAAGGCCGCCTGTACTACCTGTTCCTCAAGCCCGCCGGCCAGGCTCCCCCCGCCCTACCGCACGTTCCCCCAGGGGCGGAATGATCGATTGTAAGCTCCCGTGGCAATCCTTCTTGATGTCTCCTGTTGCCGGTGCCTGGTCCCTCTCTTGGTCAGGCCCTTGCCTCGACCTGCGCGGCCGATAGTCTGACGCCATGCACGCATCGGTCTGGGATTCGACAGTCACCGTTTCGATCCGGCAGGGCGCTCTGCTGGGCGGCGTGAGGATCAAGGGCTCGCCCGGCCTGACAGGCCACAGCGACGGTGACGCCGTCCTCCATGCCCTGACCGACGCCATCCTGGCATCCTGGCCCCCGGGGAATCGGCGAGCACTTCCCCGACACCGATCCTCGCTGGGCCGGCACCGACAGCCGGTCTTCGTCTCCGAGGCCCTGCGGCTGGCCAGCGCTCGCGGCATGCACGTGGTCAACTGCGACGTGACAGTCGTCGCCGCGCAGCCGAAGCTGTCGGCCCACAAGGCGGCGATGGCCTCGGATCGCCGAGCTGCTGGGCGTGTCGGCGGAGCGGGTCTCCGTGAAGGCCAAGACGGCTGAGCAGATGGGCGCCCTCGGCCGGGGAGAGGATTGGCGGCCCTGGGCGTAGGCTCCTTGACGAGGCGTGACTGGGGCAGCCGGGCACCTCGGGCGAAGTCGCCGCGGGCCATTTGCGTTTGCATTTCGCAGCCCCTAGCCAATAATCTCTCCCGCATTGAGCAACGGCGGAAAGGACCGCATGGACGATCTGGACAAGGTCTTCAAAGCCTACGATGTACGCGGCATCTACCCTAAGGAGATCAACGAGGACCTGGCGTGGAAGGTGGGCCATGCCTGCGGACAGTTCCTCCGCAGCCTGCTGAGCGGCGACCAGGGCGCGGGCAGGCGTCCAGCAACCGGCTGGTCGTGGTATGTGAACTGCGTCCCAGCAGCGAGCCGCTGGCCCAGGCCGCAATCGAGGGCATCACCTCCAGCGGCGCCGGATGCACGAACATCGGCCTGTGCGACACGCCGATGGTGTACTTCGCGATCAACCACCTGGCGACCTGCGGGGGCATCCAGGTGACCGCGTCGCACAATCCCATCCAGTACAACGAATTCACCGGCGCCAAGGCCCGCCCCGTCGGCGCACGCAGAACAATGCAATTGTGAAGCTGCGCACATCCCAAGGCGAGCGAAGCCGCACAATATCACTGAAACTTCTTTCTCTGAATGAGAGGACTGAAACTATATCAGCCTTATATCCTGGGGAACAAGTTCTTTACACCGAATTGGAGAAATGGAAACCTCACATACGACGCGGGAATGCTCGGGTTTAACGCGCACGATGCGCACGTCGCCGCAGCAAGCGACGGTTCCGTTAGGGCGCAATTGCCACCCACAATTCCGAGTGGAGGTGCTAATGACGAAGATGGTCATTTGTTCTTCGTTGATACTCTTAATGCTGCTGTTACCTTCCATCTCGGCGAGTCAGTGGATCAGAACTCGCCTGGATAGTGTCGCAGTATATGCAATTACCGTTGACGCTGGAGGTCTCTATAAGTTATTTGGCGCTCAATTGGCAAAGATCTCCCATTAACAATTTTTCTTTTATACATGAATTGGCTGTTCAGAAAAGAATATGTGGAACTAAAGAAGAAGAGAGCAAAAATCACAATAGGCGTTTATGCAGACCCAGATCGCCAAGAATGGTACAAATAGATTGGGTCGATGTTGGGTCTGATAATGAATGTCTTAGGCTTATTAAGGTCTCGCAGAGAAGGAGGAAAGCACCATGGACACCACAACGACTATAGCCCGCGGCAGTTACGTCCAGACAACGCTTTCGATTCTTCAGGAAGTTTTCAGCAGCTATCATCCCCGTAATTTTGCCGTCCGCCTCTGGGATGGAACCACATGGGACCCTGAGCCGGGTCAACGAGCGCTTTTCACCATAGTGCTGCAACACCCGGGCTCTTTGCGAAAGATGTTGTTACACGTTAATGACATTACACTTGGCGAGGCGTACATCTACGATGACTTCGATATCGAAGGGGACATCGAAGCGACGTTCGCAATGGCCAGCCACCTTTTCGGTATGCGCTTATCCCTCGCGGAAAAAGTCCATCTTGGCGGACAGCTATTGAAGCTGCCTTCGGCCGGAAAGCCGCGCATCGGTCGACGGGCTGCTCGGCTGAAAGGAGCTCTTCACTCCAAAGAGCGCGACCGGCAAGCTGTTACATACCACTATGACGTGTCGAATGATTTCTTTGCGTTGTGGTTGGACGAACGGATGGTCTACTCATGCGCCTATTTCAATTCGGCGGACGAGGATTTGGATGTTGCGCAGGAGCGTAAGCTCGATTACATCTGCCGCAAGCTGAGATTGCGGCGGGGTGAACGTCTTCTCGACATCGGTTGTGGGTGGGGTGGATTGATTATTCACGCTGCAAAAAACTACGGCGTCACTGCAGTCGGCATTACTCTCAGCGAGCCTCAAGTTCAGTTGGCAAACGAGCGCATCCACCGAGAGGGATTAACCGGCCAATGCTGCGCGAAGGTTTGTGATTACCGCGAGGTCGATGAGCCTGAAGGATACGACAAGATTGTCAGTGTCGGTATGTTTGAACACGTCGGAGAATCGATGCTGCCAGAATATTTCGGAAGAGCATGGAGGTTGTTGAAACCCGGCGGAGTGTTCCTCAATCACGGCCTCGCTACCGAACGAAATGATCTAAAAAAAGGGAGCGATACGTCCTCTAACCGCTACATTTTCCCCGACAGTCAAGTTTTGCCGATAAGCACAACCTTGCGCGCTGCAGAGACGAGTGGTTTTGAGGTCCGCGATGTTGAAAGCCTGCGCGAACACTACGCACTTACTCTCCGTCACTGGTTGCGGCGCTTGGAAGCGCATCACGATGAGGCACGTAAGCTAACTGATGAACCGACCTACCGCATCTGGCGGTTGAACCACGCCATCGCCGCTCTTGGATTTCAGACGAATCGGCATACAATCTACCAGGCGCTTTTTGCAAAACCCGACCGGGATGAGAGCAAGCTGCCGTTAACACGAGCGGAGTGGTACGGCTGAAGGGACGTAGATCGAAATTTTGTACGTCGAAAATGAGATCACCAATAGACAAAACAAAACGCAGTAGATGACAACTAAGCACATCACCACACGCGCGATGAGCTACGATAATCCAACGGCACGTTGCCGCAGCTTATTTATCCGCCATCTTATCGGGCGGAGCTCCGGTCCGTTAGCTGGCGTCAAACAAACGGAGGAGACCATGAAAAGGATTATATATTTCACTGTAATTCTAGTCTGTGTGATGGCAAAGGTAGCGTTTCTTTCTGGTTGTTCGAAAGAAAGTTCACCAACACAGACCATTTCCCCTCAAGGGCAAACAATTATTGGCTCTTGGAATTGGGTGAAATCTTTTGGAGGATGGGCTGGCATGGAAATATCTCCTATATCAGTAGGATACAGTAACAAAATTGTCTTGACACCTGACAGCATTTTAGAATCTTATCGTAACGACACTCTAGAGACAACAACCCGATTCATGATCCGTCGAGAAAAGGTTTCGCCGCAGTCGGATTCGATTGATATAATTTCTTATTCTAACAATAATATATTCCCAGATCAGCGTATTACGCTTACTGGTGGCGACACACTTATTTTGGAAGATCGCTGTATGGACTGTTACATCCGTACATTTGTAAGAATCAGATAGAATAGAGGGACGCCAGCTGACCAGTCGCTCCCGCCAAAAAGATGGTCGTCAGACTGCGACGACTCTGTCGAGCGGGCAGGCAAGTCACGCCTTCGGCGCTCACTGATCCCGACAGAAAACGTCGGGACAGGCTGGAAAATACGGCGCCCGCCTGCGCAAAGATCGCTTCGGCGAGCTAGTGCGATTTCGTCCGCCAGAAAGCGTCCGCCAGTTAGCGGCGGACAGGTCGGATCTGACGACCGCGCGACATGAGTTCACCAAAAGACAAAACAAAACGCAGTAGATGACAACTAAACGCTTCACCACTCGCGCGATGAGCTACGATAATCCAACGGCACGTTGCCGCAGCTGGCGCTTTACGCCATGGCGCCAAAGGCGCCACTTAGCTCCGGTCCGTTAGCCAGCAAAAAGGAACATCATGGAACACAACGAGTTAAAAAGCATTATCTCCAGAATAAATCTTGACATGTGGGAATTTCTGCTTTCATTTCAATGAGCGCATGAAAGGGATTTGACATGAAAGAAAATGCGATGGTTGTTTTGATTTTAATCGTCCTTTCGTCCTGTTCAAACGAAAAGATTAAAAATCCTCAAGCAATGGAGAAGTGGCCTGCCTATCCCAGGCAGGAACGACTCACCCTGCTTTCTTTCAAGTATAATCTTCCTTATCCTTTAGTGGAAAAAATCATTAACAGCTATGAGGACATATCTCGCGATTAAACTATTCTTGGACAAAGACAACAAATATTCAGCGGCTTATCGGGATACAATCGATTACACGAAGGAAATTCTCAGGACTAGCAAAACGTATAACCTTCCACCTCGTATGGTCGTTAGAATAATAATAGATTACAGATTGCTGTCCTGTCACGTTAGAACAAATGCTGACTGAGCCGTAACCGCTCGAACTCTGTGTCCGTGCTTTGCTGCGCCTAACCAGTCGCTCAAGCTGACGGAAATTACGGCGTGCTTTTTCGCCTCCCCCGCGCGACATGAGTTCACCAAAAGACAAAACAAAACGCAGTAGATGACAACTAAACGCTTCACCACTCGCGCGATGAGCTACGATAATTCCAGCGGCACGTTGCCGCAGCTTATTTATCCGCCATCTTGTTGGGCGGAGCTCCGGTCCGTTAGAACACACGAATTGCCAATGGCGTAATTAAATATGAATTTGGGATCATCCTAATCACAGTCTCCATCCTTTGGGTAGGATCGGAAATCATCTTAGCCCGAACGAAACGCTCTCAATCGACGGATATGCGATTTGATAAATCTTCGCTCCGTGTACTATGGGTCACCATTGCTATCGCCGTTAATTTTGGCATCCTTCTCAGCTTTCAGCACATTGGATACTTTGGAAATGGATCTCGAATCTTTCCAATTGCCGGTCTCATTCTCATTGTCTGTGGTTTGCTCGTTCGTTGGCTTGCCATCTTTTCTCTGAAGCATCAATTCACAGTGGACGTTTCGATCACAAAAGATCATCGCATAATCAGGAAAGGAATTTATCGCTTTGTGCGCCATCCGGCATACGCGGGCAGTTTGCTTTCATTCTTTGGGCTTGGGCTATTCTTCGCCAACTATCTCAGCATGCTCATAATTTTTCTCCCGATATGTTCAGCTTTTCTCTACAGAATCCATGTTGAAGAGAAAGCCCTTATTGATAATTTCGGCGACGAGTATGTCAACTACTGTGCCTCGACCAAGCGACTAATCCCTGGAATCTTTTGAATATGCAGCACTTCAGCTGACACCGAAAAATATGACGCTCACTCCTTTAAAGATGATCTTTATAGTTGTTAATTAAATATTCTACCGCGTGTGTTCTAACCAGTCGCTCCCGCCAAAAAGATGGTCGTCAGACTGCGACGACTCTTCGAGCGGGCAGGCAAGTCACGCCTTCGGCGTGATGGCGCCATAGGCGCTCACTGATCCCGACAGAAAACGTCGGGACAGGCTGGAAAATACGGCGTGCTTTTTCGTCCGCCAGAAAGCGTCCGCCAGTTAGCGGCGGACAGGTCGGATCTGACGACCGCGTGAAATTGCGCCAGAGGCGCATGAGCCTCCGGCTCAGAGTTCACCAGAAGACAAAACAAAACGCAGTAGATGACAACTAAACACATCACCACTCGCGCGAGGAGCTACGATAATCCAGACTGCACGTTGCCGCAGCTTATTTATCCGCCATCTTATTGGGCGGACTCCGGTCCGTTAGGCCGCCCGGTGAGACGAAGCATCACAGTCATGAAGATTGTCAGCAAAGGAGACAACGATGGATAAACCAGACCATCCTTCTGGCAAGTAGTTTATCAAGAGCGCTGTGACTCATACAGTAACCTACTTCATCATAGGACTATTGGCATACACGATCTTCGACTATGCACTCCTACGCCAATAGCAGTCTCAATCTCCTGATGCGGCAAATAAGGGAACCTTTGGTAATGGCTGGCCCATTGTTTCAGCCGATCAGAGGCATATTATTTGGCGTTGTCTTTTACTTGCTAGAGAAATCATTTTTCACAAGAGAAACGGTTGGTTGGTCTTGTGGTTTATGTTATTTGTGATTGGCATTATCTGTACTTTTGGCCCGACCCCAGGGTCATTGGAAGGGATGATGGCAATACCGTCTTGCCTCTTTCGATTCACTTGTAAAAGAGGCTTACCGGAAGTCATCTTGCAGTCGTTGACCCTATCAGCGGTACTTTTCTATTGGGTAAATCACTCAGAAAGAAAGTGGCTTAATTGGATCATGGGAATAGCCTTCTTCGTCGTGTTACTCCTTCCCGCACTTGGATTTTTAACGGGCGCAGCGACATGAGTTCACCAAAAGACAAAACAAAACGCAGTAGATGACAACTCAACGCTTCACCACTCGCGCGATGAGCTACGATAATCCAACGGCACGTTGCCGCAGCTTAGTTTATCCGCCATCTTGTTGGGCGAGGGCACTCCGGTCCGTTATGTCGCTTACGCTTTTGAAATAGTTGGACATAACGCTTATGAGGTTTGGAGGAAAGTATGGGAACTTGTATAACATTAAAGCTTATTCTCCTTGAGGAAGCCAAGACAACTTATGCCATCACGGACAAACTCTTTCGCCGAGTTACTGACGACGATCTCTCGTGGAAGCCGACTACAGGCAAGAATTGGATGACCATAGGGCAACTTCTGATGCACTGCGCAAGCTTCGGTTGTGGTAAGGCTATTCAAGGTTTTGTCAAAGGGGACTGGGGTATGCCCGAAGGTCTAGAACCTAAGGACTTTAACGCTGTGCAGCATGTACCACCAGTAGCAATGTTACCCAGCGTCGATAGCGTCAAGCAGGCATTGGAACTTCTGGAAAATGACCGAAACCTCGCATTGCGGTGCATCGAGGAGACGAAGGAAGCTGAATTTTTGGTCAGGAAATTTACTGCACCATGGGGTGGTTCCGAGGTCTCACTGTTCCAGCATCTAATGCTTATGATTGCTCATCTCGCTCAGCACAAGGGTCAGCTCTTTTACTACCTAAAGTTGATCGGAAACGATCTCAACACCAGCGACCTTTGGGGTGCATAGGTGGGAAGCATTATAAAAAATTTCGGGGCAGCGGCATAACCAGTCGCTCCCGCCAAAAGATGGTCGTCAGATTGCGACGACTCTGTCGAGCCGGCAGGCAAGTCACGCCTTCGGCGCTCACTGATCCCGAAGGAATCCCTTTGGGCTTAGCTCCGGTCCGTTAGGCGGCGTTCGCACTGACAATCACGAGAGAGCATTCTAAAGGATACGTCATGGAAAAGAAACAACGGAAAAGATCGAAACTGAATATTGTGTTGTGGATTCTACAAGTATTGTTGGCACTATTGTTCTTGGATGCCGGATTTCTGAAAACATTCAAACCAATCCAGGAAATCGCTCCAACAATTTTCTGGGCACCGTTACTTCCTGAACCATTGGTGCGATTCATCGGTATATCCGAATTGCTGGGCGCACTCGGGCTCATCCTTCCAAGAGCGCTTAAAATTCGTCCTCAACTCACAACACTGGCTGCCGCAGGTTTAAGCCTGGTGATGCTATTGGCCAATATTTATCACATTTATCGTGGAGAATTCTTCGTTCTCCCAATGACAGGAATACTTCTTTTCCTGTCGGCTTTTGTTGCATATGGACGATGGAAGCTGTCTCCAGTCACGATAGATAACCATGCCGCCTAACCAGTCGCTGACGGAAATTACCGCGTGCTTTTTCGTCCGCCAGAAAGCGGCGGATCTGACGACCGCGCGACATAAGTTCACCAGAGCACAAAACAAAACGCAGTAGATGACAACTAAGCGCAACACCACGCGCGCGAAGAGCTACTTAATTCCGGCTGCACGTTGCCGCAGCTTATTTATCCGCCATCTTATTGGGCGGAGCTCCAATCCGTTAGGCGGCATCAAAACAATAATTTCTAATTCACTAATATTTTAACAACACAGAATCAATGGAAAAAGACAAAGTTTCGTTTTCCTCTCTTAATTATCCGCATATTGCTCATTACTAATCTCATAGATTTTAAGCACAATTGATTTTTTGTATTCCCAAGAAAAAGAGGGCGATGATGAGCAAGAACAATCATGGAGTGTATCATCGGGGGCACATTATTATAGCCGATACACACGCTATGGTATCGATCTGAGTGAAGATCGATCCGCCTTTTCATTTGGAAAGTGAAATCAGCCATCAATGTGGATTGAGCGCCGGTTTTGAAGCCTTTGCCATAACTGGAATAGATGGCGGATATGAACATTCCTCGTTTCATGTAGGTTATGAATATCCTCTTAACACATCCATAAGATTCACAGGAACATATACATATAATTCTTATAAAACAGACACACTGAGTGTTCTTGCTGGAATATCAAACGCAACTCTCGCTTGGTGGAACGTTCAAGGTGAGTAGATTTCTTTTTTTCGCTTCGTACAATGCATTTTTCGGAGGTGGAACCGCTAATTATGTTACAACGGGTGCTTCAACAAATTATGAAATTGGACAAAGGATGTTGAAGCCAAGAGAAACATATTTAATGCCAAACAGAAGGAAGTTCAGACCCTGCAAGAGGAAATTAAGAATAAGGGGAAAGATATGGCGGCCTCGGTCAGGAAAGAAAAGACCGAGAAGCTCAGCCAAGAGATCAAAGAGTTAGATCGCCTCAAAACGGACCAGGGAGAGGAATTGAAGAAGAAAGAAAACGAATTGACCCAAAAGCTTCTCAAGGAGATACGGGATATAGTAATAGAGTATCGCAAAAAAGAGAAATATACCATTATCCATGAAAAGCAAACACTTGTGTCTTATGACGAGGCGATTGATATCACCGATAAGATCATAAAATTATATGATGTGGTGAAATAGCCTGATAGATGCAGGGCTTTTATGCCCGCGATTACGTATGTCTTGACAAATTAACAGTGATCGAGTAGAAGATAGAACATTCGGATTCAGATTATAAATGTCGGATGCGGCGGAAGCGGAATCCAGAATGATTTTTTATAATGAATCCGGATCCCCGGCTTACTACATGCAGGGGCAGGTTTATATGTCCTCCCGGACTTGATCGGAGCAGGTAATTTAGTATAATTTAAAAAAGAAGGGAAGATAATTATGAAAAGAATATTATTGGCGGCTTACGTTATCTCTTTGATGGGCCTTATTTTTACGACTTCAGCTTACGCGCGGATATAAAGATCGGCGTGATCGACACCGAGAGGATCATGATGGAATCCAAGGCGGGAATAGCGGCCCGAACATTGTTTTCAAAGGAGGTTCAGGAAACTACCAACCGCCTCCAAGCAAAACAAAAGGAAGCACAGACATTGAAGGAAGAGCTGAATACAAAAGGAAAGGATATGACCGCTGCAGTCTTAACCGAGAAGCAGGAGAAATACTCACAGATGGTCAAGGAATTAAACCGCATGAAGAATGATATGGAAGCGGACCTTAAGGCCAGAGATAATGAATTAGCCAAGAAGCTTCTGGCGGCGATAGGGGAAATAGTAAGCACATATTTCCAAAAAGAGAAATTCACGCTGATTCTGGAAAGAAACGCAGTTTTATCCTTCGACAAAACGATTGATATAACCGATAAGATCATACAATTATATGATGCCGCACAATGATATATGCGGAAGAAGAAAAAAATTATGCATTTGCCCCCGTTCCTTTAGCCTTGCCTTGCTCTGCCTGTTTTGCTTATCATCTTCTTCTCCGGCTGCAACTAACCCCCTGCTGAAAAAGTATATTATTGAATATAATCTAACGGCCATAGAGAAAAGTCTTGAGGATGATTCCTACAGGGGCGAGGAAGGGATACTGAGGATCAGACCGGAGATAGCAAACAAACTCGGTATTAAGGCCTTTATTAACGAGGATTACCGGGATTCCATAAGATTGTTCAAAGAGGCGGACAATGCACTTGAAAAGGCCAAGAGGTTTATGTTGTCGCGGCAAAAGGAAAAATATCCAGGATATTTCACGAAGAATATAGCTGATAATTTTTTACTCTACAAGACAAACGCCCAGGAGGCCAAAAAAAAGCTGTTAAACTATCGTTCAAGTTTAAGTCCTGAGATTGACGAGAGGTTTGACGATAGCATCTGTGAAACCATCCTCGATAAGGTATTGGAAGATGGCCTCGGTAAGGCGACCAACAGATTAAGAGATGGGTTGGGTTATTTATATAACATATGCCAGGGGGTGAACGGAAAGGATTTCCCATTAACATCCGAGAATATCCCCTTTGTTAATTATGTGTTAAACGGTTTCTTGGAACAGGCTTCGGAAAAAGATATGGGGATATTTGATCTTGACAGAGACAGCAGTACACACTGTAGTACCCAGCAGGATTACGACTGGAAGGCTGCATTAGGATCGGAAATATCAGAATTTATAGATATGATAGAAACGGTTATTAAAAAATCTGGAGAAGATATATATGATGTTGATCCTCTGCTCTTTATCGCGCTTATGAAAAAGGAGTCAGATTTTCATTCCCTGGCAATTTCTCACACGGGAGCTGCAGGCCTGACACAGATAATGCCCGGGACGGCAAAGGACATGGGAATGAAAAATATCTATATGCCCGAATATTATAATGATGCCGTATCACTCATGAAACAGGAACAGGAAAGCAGGAACCATGCCATGGCCGCACTTTTTAAAATTACGGAAAATGACAAGCTCCAATACGCAGAACAGGCCCGGTCATTGATGCAGACATCTTTAGATCTGAGCCGGAAAAAGGAGACGTTATTTAAAAGATATAAAAAGGAGTTGTTAACGGATCGGACGGATGAACGTCTTGATCCGGCAAAGGCCATTGAGTATGGCCTGATCTATTTCGCAAGGTTAATGAAAGCCCAGCAGGGCGATATCAGCCTTGCCCTGGCCTCCTATAATGCCGGACCGCAACGGGTAGAGGAGCATAAGGGAATTCCCCCCTTTCGTGAGACAATCGGCTTTAGAAACGGGGTCCTGCAGTGTTACTATGATTATCTCAGCAAGGTTGGGAGGAAGTGACCTAGGTCCTTGATTGATCCTTTTTATCTTCCTCATGGGTGGTTTTGGCAGGTTCCGGCGCCTTCCCTTTAGACGTATGGTGTAATTCTTCCACCCATGTCAGCCATATCTTTTTTCGATTTTGAAATTTAAAAAGGACCCTGTCCAAATTTTTTGAGAGTTCAAAATCGAGGATCTTTCTCCGGGAATATAAGAGAAGTTCTCTCTCAAGTCCCTCCCAGTTAGGCATCTTCTGTTCCACTCCATAATAATATTTATAAAAGTCCTGGTGCATTTCTTCTGTTTTTTGCTCAAATTCCATAATTTTATTTCTAATATCATAGTTCTCTTTAGAAAGCAGCATGGTTACGACCCCTTAAACCTTTTTTGGTTACACCAATATCTTACCAATTTATACCGTAATAAGCAAAGAATTTTGTAGCGTTAGAAGTATTGGCATAGGTATTGTGAACCGAAGTGAAGATATGCATTAGTGGTATCCGGAATGTCCCATGGGGATCTCTTTTTTAAGGCGAAATAAGAACGGTGCCCGATATCTTGCGTAACCCGTAGCAAAGGCGGGCGGAGCCCTTCGACGGTGCTCAGGGCCGTGAGTCCGTCGACTTGGCTCTGGACCATGAGGTTGTCGAATGGCTTGTTGAACGGGGCTTCCAGTATACTATCCACGAAGGAGGAGTAGCTATCTTCCCGGAACTTTGTCGCCCGCCTGACGACATCCTTATGCCGATTCCTTGCAGATTATTTCTTCGCCTCTAAATAAAGAGACCCCGTGAGACATAATCTACGCCAGTCAGATCTGATGATGCCAATACTTTTGAACCTTACAAGAATTTTATGCAGCTTGACAAGGGCCTTTAGATAGGAAATTATGAATACATAACATAAGTAGTCAAGGAATCCAGGGTTCAAGGAGTCGACTGAGAAGGCTAATAGAGAAATATCGAATGTAGAATATGGAATGTCGAATAATGAAACGGGAAAGGATCTTGGGACGTGATCTTGGATTCAAGAGTTTTAAGGAGAGAGGAGATTGAGATGTCCAGAGGTATTGTGATCAGATCAGATTTGAGTGAACTGGAGCTGGTTAAACGAGGGAAAGTAAGAGATGTCTACGAGATTGACGGAAATTTGCTGATCGTTGCAAGCGATCGAATGTCTGCCTTTGATGTAGTCATGGATGATCCCATCCCTGATAAGGGCAGGATATTAACAGCAATCTCCATCTTCTGGTTCGAAAAGCTCAGACCTGTTGTGGAAAATCATATCATATCCACAAACCCCGACGAATATCCTGAGAAATGCAGGAAATACGGGAGCGAGCTGAAAGGACGAAGCATGCTCGTAAAAAAGGCCATACCTTTGCCCGTGGAATGTATAGTAAGAGGGTATGTTTCAGGCTCCGGATGGTTGGAATATCAGGCAAAGGGAAGCATATGCGGCATTGATTTACCGAGAGGGCTGAAGGAGTCAGGGAGATTGCCCGAGCCTATATTCACGCCTTCGACCAAGGCGGAAGGCGGGGAACATGATGAAAATATATCTTTTAAATCCGTAATCGATATCCTGGGCATGGAGACAGCGGAAGAGGTCCGAGATCTCAGCCTCAAGATATATGAGTTCGGCCGGAAGCTCGCTTATGAAAAAGGGATTATAATCGCAGACACCAAGTTTGAGTTTGGTTTTGAAAATGGTCGTCTTATTCTGATTGATGAGGTGTTGACCCCCGACTCCTCAAGGTTTTGGCCTATGGACAGTTACAATCCCGGAGGTCCGCAAAAAAGCTTTGACAAGCAATATTTAAGAGACTATCTGAACGGCCTTGAATGGCCTAAAAAACCACCTCCGCCAAGGCTCCCTCCTGAAATCATCGAGAGAACCAGAGATAGATATATAGAGGCCCTCAAGAGGATCACAGGCCGGGGTCTGGAATAGACACAGCCTTTTTCGGCCCCTTGCCTTGACAAAAACTTGCCCGATGCTTAACGTATCTCTGAATTTTTTAAAATTTACCGATTGTTATCTGGAAGGAGCAGGTAGATTCATAACGATGACTGATAAAAGAGCGGAAGAAATCGTAAAAACAGAGGTGTCTCGGGAAGAATCGGTCAATAAGGAGGAAGTGAAAAAACGGGAAGAGGAAAAGATACCCGATACGAGACCCCTTGATAAATTAACGAAGACCGAGCTTTTAAAGATGGCAAAAGAGCTCAAGGATAAATCGGAAAAGGATTATGACCGTTTTCTGCGGGCCCAGGCTGAGTGTGATAATATTATAAAAAGGAACAAAAAAGAGAGAGAGGATTGGATTAAATATTCAAATGAGACCCTGATCAAGGAGATACTTCCGGTTATAGACAATCTGGAGAAGGCTGTATCTCATTCTAGGGACGAAAATTCCATTCATGCCCTTAGAGAAGGGATTGAACTAACCCTCAAGAGCCTAAAAGACGCCTTGGCGAAATCGGGGCTTGAGGAAGTAAATGCAGAGGGCAAATACTTTGACCCCTGCCTGCATCATGCAGTCTCTGAAAGAGAAGATGAAAAAGTCAAGGCGGGAATTGTTCTGGGTGAGTTACAGAAGGGATATAAACTCAATCAGCGGCTGATCAGACCGGCCATGGTAGTCTTAAGCAAAGGCAAGTCCGGCAGTGAAAAGGGCCGTGAAGAAAAGGTCTTTGATAGCGTATGTGAAGATTAAAAAGTGAAGGGAATACAAGGAGGTAAAAATGGGGAAAATTATTGGGATTGATCTTGGAACAACAAATTCGTGCGTATCCATTATGGAGAGGGGCGATCCTATCGTTATCGCCAATCAGGAGGGAAGCAGGACTACCCCTTCAATAGTTGCATTCAATGATAAGGGAGAAAGACTGGTGGGCCAGATAGCCAAGAGACAGGCCATTACTAATCCGGATAACACCATTTTTGCCGTTAAAAGGTTGATAGGGCGAAAGTATGATTCGGCCGAGGTTCAGCGGGATATCAAGGTCCTTCCATATAAGATCACCAAGGCATCCAATGGGGACGCACATGTGACGTGCCGGGGAAAAGATTACAGTCCGGCGGAGATATCATCCATGATCCTTACGAAGATGAAACAGACAGCCGAGGACTATTTGGGCGAAACAGTGACCGAGGCAGTTATTACGGTTCCGGCATATTTTAATGACAGCCAGAGACAGGCCACAAAGGATGCCGGACGTATCGCTGGTCTGAAGGTGGAGAGGATCATCAATGAGCCAACCGCGGCTTCTCTAGCATATGGACTTGATAAAAAAGGGGATCAAAAGATAGCCGTTTTTGACCTTGGCGGAGGCACCTTTGACATATCCATCCTTGAGATAGGCGAAGGGGTCTTTGAGGTGAAGGCAACAAACGGAGACACCCACCTTGGTGGAGAGGATTTTGACCTACGTGTTCTCGACTACCTGGCGGATGAATTCAAAAAAGATCAGGGCATTGACCTTCGAAATGATAAGATGGCCCTTCAGAGACTTAAAGAGGCCGCTGAAAAGGCCAAGATGGAGCTGTCCGGCTCCCTTGAGACGGACATCAACCTCCCGTTTATCACAGCTGATGCCAGCGGGCCCAAACACCTTAATATAAAATTGACCAGGGCAAAGCTGGAGGCCCTGGTCGATGACCTGATCCGCAAGGTGGAAGAACCGTGCCAAGTCGCAATGAAGGACTCCGGTTTAAAGATAAGTGAGATTGATGAGGTCATTCTTGTCGGCGGTATGACAAGGATGCCTAAGGTCCAGGAGAAGGTCAGAGAGATATTTGGAAAGGAACCGCATAAGGGAGTGAATCCCGATGAGGTAGTGGCTGTTGGAGCGGCCATACAGGGCGGGGTCTTGAAGGGAGATGTGAAGGATGTCCTTCTGCTGGATGTTACGCCCCTCTCGCTCGGCATCGAAACGCTGGGAGGAGTTTTTACAAAACTTATCGAAAAAAACACAACCATACCCACAAAGAAGAGCCAGATATTTTCAACCGCGGCCGATAATCAGCCTGCTGTTGAAATCCATGTCCTTCAGGGTGAGCGCAGCATGGCCGCAAATAACAAGACCCTGGGCAGGTTTCAGCTTGTCGGCATTCCTCCCGCGCCGAGGGGCATCCCGCAGATAGAGGTCACCTTTGATATAGACGCGAACGGCATTGTGAGCGTGTCGGCTAAGGATATGGGAACGGGAAAGGAGCAGTCCATTAAGATAACCGCGTCCAGCGGCCTTTCCGAGTCGGAGATTCAAAATCTTGTTAAAGACGCGGAGATCCACGCGGAAGAGGACAGGAAAAAGCGAGAACTGGTTGACGCCCGCAATATGGCAGACTCTATGATCTATTCAACCGAAAAGTCCATCAAGGAAGAGGGCGGTAGTCTGGACGAGTCCACCAAAAGGGACATAAACATGTCCATTGAGAAACTGAAAAAGGCCATGGAAGGGGATAACACGGAAGAGATAAAGCGCCTGACCGAGGAACTGACCCAGGCGTCCCACAAGCTGGCGGAGGCCATGTATGCCAAGGCCTCGGCAGAACAGGCGCGTTCCGGGGGTTCGAGCGCCTCCGGGTCGACAACCGAAAAACCCAAGGACGATGATGTGGTTGACGCAGATTTTGAGGAAGTTAAAAAGTAGAGAAAGGGGTCCAGGATTCGAGTATTCAAGGGGCCAAGTGTAAGGACACAATAGCCAAGAGTCAGAATTCAGCATGTTGAACAGGGAATGTTGAATGTTGAAGTTTTTCTTACCTTCAAAATTCATTATTCAACATTGGACATTCAACATTCAATCCTTTAGAATTGTTTGGTGATAAAGTTACCAGTAGTCTAAGGTGCAAAGGCACAGCTGAAGTGATAAATAATCCTAGATTATTAAAGAAGGCTGTCTCCGCCCTTATGGTGGGGATAGCCTTTTTTTTATTTGCATGCCAGCCAAAGATGGTGGTTGAAAGGGTCCTGGGATATAGATCACCTGTTTTAAGCCTTTACGATGAGGCCAAAAAGGATTTTCAGGCTGGACGATATGAAGAGGCCCTGTCCGCTTTTAAACTAATACTTATACAATACCCGGATTATAGTGAAGCGCCGTCAGTGAAATATGACATAGCAAGCGCTTACTACAGCATGGGAGATTTTCATAGTGCCGCGACAGAGGCCTTGAAATGGCTTGAAGCCTATCCAGACAACGATCTCAAAGGGGAGGTATTGGTTTTTCTGGGTAATAGTTATAAAGCGATAGGAGACGGACCTGAGGCATTCCGGTGGTGGCTCAACGCCGCAAGCGACACCTCTTCTGCATATCAATCGGGGAGGCAACAGGAGGATATAGATATCCTAATTATAGATTTAATTAACCGGAGTCCGGCAAGCGAACTCAAAAAGATGGCGGAATACGGATCCGGGAGCGTCTATCTTCCCAATATCTATCACCGGTTGGCCAGCATCTCTTTGGACGAAAACAGGCTTGATGAGGCAAAGGATTTTGTGATGCTTCTTGTTCAATCTTCCAAGGAGCAGCAATGGGTAACAATCGGTCGTGGCCTTCTCGATAAAATTTACATGGCTATGGAGAAGAAAGAAGGTGATGTAAGGAGTAGCGGGGTTAAAATAGGCTGTCTGTTGCCCCTTAGCGGCCCCTTTGCCCTCTATGGCCGTGAGATACTGAACGGGATTCAGCTTGGCATGGATCTCTTTAATAAGTCGGAAAGCAACCAAGATCTGGAGATAGTAATCAGGGATACAAAGGGGAGCATAGAAGATGCAGTGGCCGGAGTCGAAGAGTTGGTCCGTAAAGAAAAGGTCATGGCTATTATGGGTCCCCTTGAAAGCGGAACTGCAACGGCCGTTGTAAAAAAGGCGCAGGAATTGGGAGTTCCGATCATCACCTTTACACAAAAAGACGGCATTACCCGTGAAGGTGATATGGTATTCCGAAATTTTTTGACACCGTCAAAAGAGGTAGAGGCGGTTTTAAATAAGGCATTAAAAGAGATGGGAATGAAAAGGTTCGGAATCTTTTATCCTGATAACACATATGGCCGCTTTCTCATGAATCTTTTCTGGGATAAGGTTGAAGAGATGGGAGGAACAATAACGGCCGTGGAATCGTATAAGACCGATGATACCGATTTTGCCGATGGAATAAAAAAGATGGTCGGCCTGTATTATCCCAGGACTGAAGCAACAGTCCGGAAGCTCAAGATGATGAAAATGATCGAGACTGAAGAGGATATCGGAGACAATCACGAAGGGGAAGATGAGACAGCGGCGAGAAGCGACTTAAGAGAAGAGACAGAAGATGCTTTTGATCAGGAAGGTGAGCAGATAGAAAGGGCCGACCAGGGAGATGACGCAGAGCATAGTACTGTCCGGGGAGTAGAGGAAGAGCTGATGGAACCAATTGTGGATTTTGATGCCGTCTTTATCCCGGACAACTATCAGCAGGTGGCATTGATAGCCCCGCAATTCCCTTTTTATAATGTATTCAATGTCCCTTTCCTGGGGACCAGCCTCTGGTTGTCGGATGAACTTATGGAGACAGCGGGCGCTTATATACAGGGGGCTATCTTTCCTGCCGGTTTTTTCATGGATAACGATTCTGAAACCATCAAGACCTTTGTTGAGTCATATAAAGAGAATTTCGAATCAGATCCCGGTGTTTTAGCCGCCAACGGTTATGATACGATAAGGCTTATTAAAGATATTTTAAGCAATAATGTAATCAGGACCAGGACCGATTTCCGGAAAGCACTGTTAGAGCATGATACTTTTAATGGCGTAACCGGAAAGATATCATTCGATAACCAGAGAGAGGTTGAAAAGGCCCCGTTTTTACTGACCGTTTATGGAAGAAGCTTTCATTTGCTCTCCCGCCCTTAATCCACTTGTCGTCATTCATCCTTGGGCGGTCTCCTCCTTCTTGGTATCCATAGGGGTGTCATCATTGACCTTTTCGCGGGATTCCATAACTTCTTCCGTCTCTTTAGGTTCAGCGGTTTCTGCCATATCCAACGGCCTGTCAAGTCCACTTATTGAGTCAACCAATTCATCTTTTACTTCCTGTATCTGCTTGTCCAGGGCCAAATTTTCTTTTATCTCCTGTGTGGCCTTTTGCATCTCCTGTATCCCTTCGTCCAGGGCCAGATTCTCCTTCATCTCCTGAGTGGCCTTCCTGAACTCAGCCATCCCTTTGCCAAGGGCCTTAGCAAGGTCGGGAAGTTTACTAGGCCCTATAACAACCAGGGCAATGACCATGATAACTATCAATTCCGGAAATCCGATGCCAAACATATCTTGTTACCTCTTAATCTTAGATTTTTAATCGTATAAAAAGAACTTAGTAACGTTCAAAAGTGTACATAGAGGATGCAAAGCGTTTTTGATGTCCCACGGGGGTCTCTTTTTTGAGGCGAAACCGTACGGTGCCCGGTATTTTGCATAACTCGTAGCAAAGGCGGGCAGAGTGGCTTCCAGCGAACTAACCACGAAGGAGAGTATCTGTTACTCGGAACTTCGCCGCCCTGACGACCTCCTTATGCCAGTTCCTTGCAAATCATTTCTTCGCCTCTGAAAAGAGATTCCTGTGGGACATATCCTGCATAATACACTTCTAAAAGATGCGTACACTTTTAAACGTTACTAATCACAGGTCCCTTAACATTGCTATTTCATCGCAGTCAGGAAATTTCGGGCATTTCAGACAATCGGCCCATATCTTGTGAGGAAGGGTGGATTTTTCTATTACCCTGAATCCCAACTTGGTAAAGAAGACAGGCACATAGGTAAGTGCAAAAACCTTTTTCAGCCCGAGAGATACCGCTTCTTCCAGACAGTTCTCTACGAGTAGAGTCCCAAAGTTTTTTCCCTGATGCCTTTCGATAACAGCCAAGGACCTTATCTCACCCATGTCTTCCCAGCACACGCCCAGGGCGCATACGGCCATAATACTTCCATTGACATCTTCAATAACGGAAAAATCTCTTAAGTGATCGTAAATCTCACTTAAAGATCTGGGCAATAAAAGACCCTGATCCGCATACCGACTAAGCAGTTTATGAATCTCTCCAACCTCTTTTACAATAGCCTTTTTTATCGCCATCTTACTCAATCCTTGCAACGAATCCTTTTAAACCCGCTTCTTTTTCGAGCCTTTGGGAATAGTTCAAGGCCTCCTCTCTGTTCGAGAATCTTCCGCACCTGATTCGATAATATTTGTTTCCTTTTACATCCGTTTCGTAAAAATAGGCATCATACCCTTGGTCATTAAGATCTTTGATCATTTTTTCAGCCTTTTCTTTATCCCCAATGGACGCTATCTGCACCGTGTACATATCTTGAGAAATTGATGCCTTGGACTCCTCCTTTTTTTCAAGTGCTTCGATGAGGACATTTTTATCTGTTAACGGTTTTTTGTCCGACTTGTTCTCAAGAGCAGATTTCTCCTTTCCACTAGTACTGGAATCGACCTTTGTCTCCGGGTTCCAGTTGTTTTTTATTTCATCTTTTTTGCTGGTAAGTTTATCATAAAATGCCAGCTTCGGGTCGTTATCCATTTCTTTTGATGCCCTTGAATCATAAGTCTCCTTGTGACTGATAATATCCTGCAGATTTTTTATCTGACTCCTTAGATCTGATATTGTCGTTAGTGAGCCGGGGAAAAAACCTCGCCCAACAAGGATTCCGAGCACAAAAATCCATATGAGTGAAAAGAACAGAAAGATGCACCAGAATAGAGCTGAAATGGGTGTCAACTCTATCTTGTATATCTTGGCTTGCCCTCTGTTTTTTGATCTGATTTTAAACATATCTTAATTTCCTACCCAGAGATTACCGGTTAGAATTTTACATACAATTCCGCTCACATCCTCTCCGGCGCATTGACCCCAAGCAGGTTCAGCCCGGTATTTATCACTCTCCTGACCCCTTCCGCCAGAATGAGTCTCGCCTGGGCAAGGCTTTTATCAATGGTGACAATCCGATTTTCAGGAACCTTTGTGCCGAGATTAAAATATCTGTGAAATTGGGCGGCTAATTCGGTCAGAAAATATGTCAAACGATGCGCTTCAAAGGAAACGCATATATCTTCCAGGAGGGAGGGAAATTCCTCCATGCGCCTGATGAGACCCATCTCTTCATCCAGGACAAGCCTCTGTACCGCTTTATCAGGGTTTGGAGGCAATGAGATCCCTTCTGATTTGGCCTTTCTAAAGATACTGCATATCCTGGCGTGGGCATATTGGACATAATAAACCGGATTATCGTTGTCGTGTTTTTTAACAAGATCTATATCAAAATCAAGGGGTGAATCATGGGCCTTAGTCAGAAATACAAACCGCGCGGCATCAACACCCACCTCATCGAGCAACTCTTTAAGGGTTACATATTGTCCCGCCCTTTTGGACATCTTGATCTCCTGTCCCTCTTTCCAGAGTTTTACCAGCTGGATGAGCAATACAGAAAGCCATGTCTCATTAATGCCGTTGGCCTTTAATGCAGATTTTACCCTCTGTACATAGCCGTGGTGATCCGCCCCCCAGATGTTAATTACTTTTGAAAACCCCCTCTTATATTTCTCCAGGTGATAGGCGATATCGGATGTAACATACGTGAACTGACCGTCATTTTTTCTTATCACACGGTCCTTATCATCCCCGAAAGCGGATGTCCTGATCCATAGGGCGCCGTCTTTCTCATAGATCTCTCCCCTAGCCGTCATCTCTTTCAGGGATTTTTCAACAAGGCCTGTGGAGAATAGATCGCTTTCATTATACCATATATCAAAATGAACGCGAAAGAGTTCCAGATCCCGTTTTATCTCATCCAGCATCTTCTTCTTTCCCAGTTCCGCGCAGATCTCTATGGCCTTGTCGGTCTCCAGAGCCGAAAGATCGATCTCATCCTGAGATCTTTACGGCCAGATCATTGATATAGTCCCCGTGATATCCGTTCTCAGGGAAAGGATAATCGGGATTTCTCATCTGATTCCATCGACTGAATACTGATTCGCCCAGGAGACTTATCTGTTGGCCCGAATCATTAATGAAAAATTCCCGAACAACATTAAACCCGCAGAAAGAGAGGATCCTACAGATCGTATCTCCCAAAGCGGCTCCACGGCCGTGACCCAGGTGAAGGGGCCCGGTCGGATTGGCGCTTACAAACTCCACCATCACCTTTTCTCCCGAACCTGAATCACTGCTTCCATATTTCTCACCCAGGTTTAGTATCTTTACGAGGAGCCTGTGCCATTCATCATTTTTAATACGGAAATTAATAAAACCGGGACCTGCTATCTCCACCTTTTCAATGAAATGATCATTGTCTTCAAGATTATCAATAATCGCACGGGCTATTTCATCGGGCCGTTTCTTCTGGGATGATGCAAGGGTAAGAGGCAGGTTAGTCGCGAAGTGGCCGTGATCAGGGTTATTGGGTATTTCTATAAGATAATCCGGCAGAACACTTTTTTTCAGCAGTTCCCTCTCAAAACAGCGTTGGATTGTCTTTTTTAATATATGGCCTATCTTTTTTTTCATTAAATGTATTCTCTGTGTGTATTCTTGCCTATGGATAAGAAGATCTCATATGATATGGTGCCGCATAATCCGGCGATATCGTCTCCTGTTATCACCTCATCACCCTGGGCGCCCAGGAGGACAGCCTCATCTCCAGGCATGAGATCTCCCATCCCTGTTATATCGCATATGAGCATGTTCATGCATATGGTCCCTATGATGTTGATTTTTTTCCCCCTGATAATGACCTTCCCCATGTTTGAGAAACTTCGCGGCAGGCCGTCACCGTATCCTATGGATACTACGGCTATCTTTTTAGTGCCTTCTGTAAGATAACTTCGGCCATAGCTGACGGGCGTCTTATCCGGAAGATCCCTTATCTGAAGCACCTGTCCACCTGAAACCCATCACCGGCTTGAGGGGCAATGGAGTTATAAAACCTGGTGAAGGAAGACCTCCATAGAGCATTATACCGGGCCGGACCATGTTAAAATGGGAGTCTTTATGGGCCATGATCCCGGCGCTGTTGGCGAGATTATTCAGCGGGAGATCAAGGCCCATGGAACGGCAGATATCAATAGTGCTTATAAAATTCCTTATTTGATTATCCGTGAAATTGCTGTCCTGCTCGTCGGCTGATGAAAGATGCGACATCAAGGCCTCAATATTAAGTCCGGGAAGGCCCATGACCTTTTTCATGAAAGGCTCTGCCTCGTCATGAGGGATACCGAGACGACCCATGCCGGTATCAATTTTTACATGGATATTAACCTTTTTCCCTTTCCTTGCGGCCTCCTGGGATAATAATTCCGCTGATGACAGGTCATAAACCACGGGCGTAAGGTATCTATTCACAACCTCTTCCGAATCCGCCCTAGATTTTATTCCGCACAATATGATTATCGGCAGTTTTATCCCGTTGTCCCTGAGTTGAAGGGCTTCATGGATGTAGGCCACACCCAGAGAGTGGACCCCGTTTTTCTCCAGGACTTGTGAAACCCGCAACAGACCATGACCATAGGCGTCTGATTTTACTATCCCCATAATCTTGGTCTCGGGATCGATCAGCCTTTTGACTTGACTCAGATTGTATACAAGGGCTGACAGGTCTATGGTTACTTTATTCGGTGAAAGTTTCATGTTATTAGTCTCAAATGTTAAGGTCAAAGGTTATTCATAATGGGTAATGGGTTTAAAAGAATTCTAAAGCTCAAAGCTAAAGGTTTAAGGTGTAAGGTATACGGTGTAAGGTAATAGATGCATTTCCTTAGATCCTAAACCTTTTACCCTGTACCTGTGTTTTTCGATATTCAATATTCTCTTTTCTCTTTGCATTTTGCTATCTTCTGTCTTCTGAGTTCTGTCCCCTGACTTATGCCCTTATAGAGACAATCTAAAAATACACCTATTTAAGAATTATTCAGGTTAACCCATATATCCCTATATATCAAGAATTATAGCATCCGGGGAGGTTTTTTAAATGGGCTTCTGTTGACACAAAAGAAGGTTAAAAGTATTATTCCGGTGAAAACCGGAATCCAGGTTTTTCATCCGGTTCGATTCCTGGACTCCGGTTTTCACCGGATTGACGGTATGCGGCATTACACGGCTTTTTCGGCGCTATCAGCAAGCGGCTAGGCTGACTCCTGGATTCGGAATGCTTGATAGACTGCTGCTTTGCAGCAGGATAATCCAATAGGGGTTACCAAACAATGAGACTCTTTTTTTGTTTGATCGGGCTTCTGCTCGTGGTGGAAGGAGTTCCTTATTTTGCCTTCCCTGATAAGATGAAAAGATGGATGAATATAATCCAGGAAATCCCTGATTCGCAGCTCAGGATCATAGGATTTGTGTCGATGTGTGTTGGAGTGATCATTGCTTATCTCTTCCGGTGATGAAATTCTTTGACTTTATTAAGTATTTTGATTAAGTTACGCAATTTAATACCAGATGTTTAACATTGACGATTATAATTACGATCTGCGACAGGAGTTGATAGCGCAGGTCCCCGCTACAAGCCGAGACCATTCCCGTCTCCTTTTCGTGGATCGCAATAGCGCGTCTATCTCCGACCATCATTTTTTTGACCTGCCAGGTTTATTAGAACCCGGGGATATCCTTGTTGTTAATAATACGAGAGTTATTCCTGCCAGGCTCTTGGGCCGAAAGGAGAGTGGCGGACGGGTTGAGATACTGGTTCTGGAACACCAGGGCACGGATGGTCCAATAACGGATGTGCGATGGTGTCTCTTAAGATCCTCCAAACGCCCCATTAAGGGGAGTCGCCTGTTCTTTGAAGGAGATGTCTCGGGAATCGTGGAGGCCCTGGGAGAGGAAGGTCTGACCAAGATCGCCTTTTATGGCCCTCTCTCTATCGATACCCTGCTGGAGGAGAGTGGTTATATGCCTCTTCCTCCTTACATAAAGAGAGATGATAATGCCCTGTCAGAGATGGATAGAGAGAGATATCAGACTATATTCTCTCAAAAAAGAGGCGCTGTGGCGGCACCGACAGCCGGTCTTCATTTTACTGAGACAGCCATTGAGAAACTTCGTGAAGCGGGAGTATCTTTAGCGGCATTGACCCTGCATGTGGGGCACGGCACCTTTCGACCCGTCAGGACAAAAGATATAAGGAAACATAATCTCGGCGAAGAGGGCTATATCATAGAACAGGATACCGCGGAAGCCGTTAACAGCGCCAAGAGGGACGGCAGAAGGGTAATAGCCGTTGGGACAACAGTGGTTAGAACGCTAGAGAGCGCGGCCGGGCCGACAGGTGAGATTGCATATGGAAGGGGGAAGACAGGTCTGTTGATTACTCCGGGTTTTCGATTCAGGGTGGTTGACGGGATCATAACCAATTTTCATCTGCCCAGGTCTTCCCTGCTCTTCCTTGTTTCAGCCTTTGGGGGGTATGATCTGATTAAAAAGGCATACAGATGGGCTATTGAAAAGGAGTACAGGTTCTATAGTTACGGCGATGCGATGTTGGTGCTTTAAACTAACGGACAGCATTTTTTAATCGGTGAGGTGTAGTCCATATCTTTTAGGTGATAAGATAGGCCGGTGCAAGGCACAAGGCCCAAGGCGCAAGGTAAAAAAATCGAAGATATAAGAATCCCTCCCCTTGAGCCCTGAGCCCTGAGCCCTGGGCCTTGAGCCATAAATTTGAAATTAAAAAATCTTGAATTTTACAGTTCTAAATAAATGTTCAACCAGCCGGGCTAGGGTTTGTAAGCTGGAGACATCTCACGGCGGATTTGAGACACCGGCCTTTATACCGGTAGGCACCCAGGGTTCCGTGAAGGCCTTGTCTCCGGAGGATCTGGAAGAGGCGGGGGTTAAGATTATATTGGCCAATACCTACCACCTCTATCTGAGACCGGGGCATGGGATTGTGGAGAAGATGGGAGGGCTTCATGCCTTTATGAACTGGAAGGGGCCCATATTGACCGATAGCGGCGGGTACCAGGTATACAGTCTTGCAAAACTGAGGAGCATATCCGAAGAGGGGGTGACTTTCCAGTCCCATATAGACGGTTCAATGCATTTTTTGGGACCGGAAGAGGCCATAGAGATCCAGCGAGCGCTGGGGGGCGATATTATTATGGCCTTTGATGAATGCGTCCCATATCCGGCTGATTATGAATACGTATTACATTCGGTTAGATTGACGAGCCTGTGGGCGAAAAGATGCCTGGAACAGAAGAGGGGGAGCAACCAGGATATTTTCGGAATAGTCCAGGGCGGCATGCACGGGGATCTGCGAGAGATGAGCGCCAGGGAACTGGTTGAAATGGGTTTTGACGGCTATGCCCTGGGCGGGCTTTCCGTCGGAGAGGATATGGAAACGAGGCAGAAGATAATCAGAGAGACCATTAGTTTTCTCCCGGAAGATAAGCCTATATATTTGATGGGCGTGGGCAGGCCGGAAGATATAGTTGAGGCGGTTACGCTCGGTGTGGACGTCTTTGACTGCGTGATGCCCACCCGCAACGCGAGAAACGGCACCCTCTTTACAAGCAGAGGCAGGCTGACCATAAAAAATTCCTCTTACGCGGATGACGGCAGACCCGTAGATGAAGATTGCGGTTGCTATACATGCTCTCATTATTCAAGGGCCTATTTAAGACATCTTTTTATGGCTAATGAGCTTCTGGCATACAGGTTAAACAGTATCCATAATATCTACTATTATACCCACCTTATGGAAGATATCCGTAATGCCATTAGGGATAATAGATTGGAAGAATTCAGGGATAATTTTTATAAACAAAGGGAAGATGAAACGTCGGATATCGATTAACATTTGAATAGTCGATTTATTAAATGGTTGATTCGTTAAATGGAGAATGGTCAAATAGTTAATTGGTTGATTGGTCGAGTAGTCAAAAGGTTAAATGCCAAAAATGCAATCAATAGTCGACTTAACTATTTAACCACTTAACGACTTGACTATTTGACGATTTAACCATTTGACTAATTTTCAACTTGACTACTCAACTTTAAAAACCGGGAGGTTTTATAATGGATTCTTTAGCATATGCTATGGGAACAGGTGGCACCGGAGGGACCGGCGGGCAAGGAGGGGCCTGGAGCACACTTATTCTGTTTGGTGCAATATTTGCCATCTTCTATTTCCTACTGATCAGGCCACAGCAGAAACAAAGGAAAAAACATGAGGAGACGTTGGCTGCATTAAAGAAAGGTGATAGGGTTATTACCTCAGGCGGACTTCATGGTGAGATCTCCGGTATCAAGGATGATGTGATTACCATTGAAATTGCCCCACAAGTAAGGGTCAAGGTATCAAGAGGCTATATCGCAGGGGCATTGAAAAGAGATGGGAATCAGGTTCCCGGCAAGGATTAATGAATATTGAATATTGAAAATTGAACATTTTATGGATACTGGTTTCTTATCGATAATTGTTAATTGATAAGGGGGTAAAAAGTGTCAAAGAAATTAGGTTTGCAGGGCGCAATATATGCTGTTCTGACAATTGTGGCTTTAATCTACCTTGTTCCGACATTCAGTAAAGAGCTTCCTGAATGGTGGTCAAATATCCTGCCAAAGGAAAAGGTCAAGCTTGGTCTTGACCTCCAGGGCGGGATGCAGCTGGTATTGGAAGTAGAGGCAACAAAGGCCGTGGAATCGGAACTTGAAACCGTTATGGAAGATATAAAGGATGAACTTAGAAACCATAAGATCAGATATCTTGATCTCAAGCGTAACGGCACTAAAGGAATCGATCTGACCCTTATCAGGGATGAAGATCTGGCATCCTTTGAGGCCCTCAGGAATTCCATGTATTCCGATTATGATATGGAGAAGGGTGAAAAGACGGAAAAGGGTCAGGTTATCCACATGAACATGAAACAGACGGCTATTCAATCGATAATGAAGACGGCAACGGATCAGGCCCTCGAGACCATAAGAAACAGGATAGACCAGTTTGGGGTGAGTGAGCCTGATATCACCGCCCAGCAGAATAACAGGATATTGGTTCAACTTCCGGGTATCAAGGACCCGGACAGGGCTATAAAACTCATAGGCAAGACCGCGCAGCTCGAATTCAAACTGGTGGATGAGGCGAATAGTGTTGAAGATGCGATTAAGGGGAATATACCGGCAGGTGATGAGATCCTATATCAGGTCACGGTTGATTCTCAAATCGGGAGGACACAAAAGGACCCCATACCTGCTGAAAAAGCGCACCTCTCTGACAGGGAAATATGTCACTGATGCCAGCGTGAAGCTGGACAGCCAGTACGGCAAGTCCTATGTCTCCTTAGAGTTTAATAGTAAAGGCGCGAGGATATTTGAAAAGATCACCGGTGAAAACATAGAGAAACGCCTGGCCATTGTCCTTGATGACAATGTATATTCCGCGCCTGTCATAAAGGATAAGATATCCGGAGGAAAGGCCCAGATTACAGGTCGATTCACCACGGATGAGGCGCGGGACCTGGCAATCGTGTTAAGGGCAGGCGCCCTGCCCGCGCCTGTAAATATACTCGAACAGAGGACCGTAGGGCCGTCCCTTGGTAAGGACTCCATTAGCCAGGGGATCAATGCCATGATCCTGGGCGGCGCGCTGGTTATCCTTTTTATGATCGTTTATTATGGATTATCAGGGTTTATCGCGATCTTTGCCCTAGTCTTGAATATCATTTTTATTCTGGCCACGCTTGCGCCTTTAGGTTTGACCCTGACCCTGCCGGGTCTGGCCGGAATGATCCTCACGATTGGTATGTCCGTTGATGCCAATGTGCTCATATACGAGCGCATACGCGAAGAGCTGAGGATCGGCAAGACCCTGCGCGCGGCAGTAGAGGCAGGATATGAGAGGGCCACAGTATGCATCATAGACTCGAATCTTACAACCCTTATCACCGCTTTGGTCCTGTATCAATTCGGCACAGGACCTGTCAAGGGTTTCGCGGTTACCCTGACCATAGGTCTTGTGGCTAATTTTTTAACAGCCGTATATGTTACCAGGGTTATCTTTGATTATTTAGTTATTAACCTGAAGTGGAAGAAGATAAGTATATAACTTCTTGTCGGGGTCCCGGCATAATGTAAGGAGTCATTTTATGCAGATTATCAAACCGGATATAAATATAGATTTTATTGGTAAAAGATATTATCGCGTATGCGTTGTCCGCTACCCTTATAATAATAGGATTGGTCGCGCTTGTAATGAGAGGCGGGCCCAATTATGGGGTTGATTTTTCAGGAGGGTATGTGATCCAGATTAAACTGACAAGCCCCCATGATATATCAGATATAAGGGACGCGTTAAAACCTGTGAACCTGGATGAAGGTACAATCCAGTCCATTGGTGGAGAGGGATCCAATCGAATATCTCATAAGGGTAGGACAGTCGGAGAATATCAAAATAGAGACACTGAATAACGATCTTAGCAAGGCCCTGGATGCCAAATTCGGAGAGGGCTCTATGGTAGAGAGTCTGGAGATGGTAGGCCCGAAGGTCGGGAAGGAGCCTCCGGGAGAAGGCCCTTGCTGCCATTTTTTATTCCATGCTCTTAATTGCCGTGTATATCTCCGGCAGGTTTGAGCAGAAATGGACCATAAGCATCATCATGGCGGTTTGCTTTATATTGTCGTTTTGTTAGGTTTGAGCCTTGGAGTCAGCATGACATGGCTCATCCTGATCGCGTTTATAACATCCCTGGTATTCTGCTGGGTGCTTCGGCTTAGATACGCCATGAGCGCTATTATTGTCACTTATCCATGACGTGCTTATAACAATCGGCGCCTTTGCTATCACGGATAAGGAGATATCCCTGACGGTCGTGGCGGCGATTCTCACCCTGATCGGTTATTCACTTAACGATACCATTGTCACCTTTGACAGGATACGGGAGAAGCTAAGAAATATCCCCGGAAAGAAGGACCTGGCAGAGATAGCGAACAGGAGCGTCAATGAGACCCTGAGCAGGACCATCTTGACGGACGGGACAGTCCTTGCCGTTGTAGTGGCGCTTTACTTCCTTGGCGGGGTTGTTATCCACGATTTTGCCTTTGCCATGTTAATAGGCAGTATTACCGGCGTCTATTCAACCATATTTATAGCAAGCCCCTTCCTGCTCCTGTGGAAAGACAAGCCCGTTAAAATGGGCAAAAGGTGATAATGATTCCGAATAGGCCTTTAAAAATATTCTGAGAGACCTTTGTATAATTACTTTATCCGTCATTCCGGGCTTGACCCGGAATCCAGGAAATATTTGATAATACTGGATTCCGGCATTCGCTAAGCTGGAATCCTTATTGATAAGTAAAAAGAGGATAAAAATCCCTGGCACCAGGATGACCGGCCTTTGGGTCGTATTAATCCTGTTCATCCTTCTCCTGATAGGGGTCTACAGGTTATGGCCATGCCTTAATAATTTGGGGCCCCCTCAGCTGGATTACTGGTCAATCTCCTGAACAGAGAGACCGTCCGTGGATGAAAAGATACAACTATGAAGGACTCCTTAGCAGGATGAAAGGAGAAGACCTCCTCAGATCATTCTTCTTTTATTTTATTCAAGTTATCAACCAGCTCCTCAGGCCTGTTGACGTTCAGAAAGGATCTCATTTGAGGATCATTGGCCCTTATCTCGGCCTCATCTACATACCGAACATTGACCTTATCAAAGGATTTGATAGTCTGGTATATGCCTGAAGCGATCAATCCCTTTATAACAGGGAGACAACCCTTCGTGTATAAGGCATGAAGGGGCTCCATCTTCCAGTCTATCTTGGGCACAACCGCATCGAAGCCGCTCCTAACAGACACCATATAACGTATCAGGTCTTCGTTAACAAAGGGCATATCACACGCGATAAAAAATCCCGCCTCATCGTGAATGTTTTCAAGACCGGTTAATATGCCGCCGATGGGGCCAAGTCCTCGAATAAGATCTTCGTAGATGGGCAGCCCTAGATATGAGTACTCCTGTGGGCTGTTGGTAATGAGGATAGTTCGTTTGAAAATAGGGCTCAGCAAACCGGTTACTCTATCAATTAACCTGGACCCGTTTATCTCTATAAGGGCCTTGTTGATCCCAAAGCGACTGCTCTTGCCGCCCGCAAGGACAACTCCTGTTACGTCTCTGATAAACCGTTTCTTCTGTAAAACACCCCTTGCCATATTTGTCTTAAGATATTATATTTGTCTACAAAATCAAGGATTCAAGTGGTCGAGGGGTCTAGTGGAATAAACACTTGAACCCTCGAACCCTAGACTCCTTTTTTCTGCGTAATTGTGGGAAGAAGCTATTAGCATATTCCACAAATGAAATCCAGAGGTTTTGTACATGGAAAGAGATCCATTTTATTTTATGGCCCCAAAGGTGTCCAGACGGGTCCCCAGGCAAAGGCCCGATTTCGAACAATTGGAGGCAATGGAACTCTACTGCCCTGAATGTTCCCGGGCCGTTCCTGTGAGAAAATCACTGCTCCTGGTGCTACCTGAAGGGGATAAATACGAATACCGTTGCCAATATTGCGGGACGACGGTCGGGAACAAGATAGATCATACAGGACAATTTCAAGGCATACTGAAGACTTGATTGGAGTAAAGGGTTCGAGGGGGTAAGCGTGAGGCGTAAAGTGTGAGGGCGTGAGGAGGAAGTGGTCCAGAGGTCGAGGGTTCGAGGGCATAGCGACATGGGGCAGAGGGCAGAGAGTTTTTAAAGAGAATATTGAATATCGAAAAACATAGGTACAGGGTACAAGGTTTAAGGTCTAAGGAAATGTATCTATTACCTTACACCTTAAACCATTAGCTTTGAACTTTGAGCTTTCAGCCTTTGATTTAGAGCCTTTAACTTTCAGCTTTGAGCTTTGACCTTTGGGCTTTATTAAGCCATTACCCATAACCTATAATACCAATCAAAGGAGCGTATTTTGGAAGAAAGAGATATTATTATTATCGGATCCGGACCGGCAGGCCTGACCGCGGCTATCTACAGTTCCCGATCAGGATACAGGCCTCTAGTTATCGAGGGGGTGCCTAGCGGCGGGCAGTTGTTGACAACCACTGATGTCGAAAACTTTCCGGGTTTTCCCGAGGGAATTTCAGGCCCGGAATTAATAGAGAATATGAAAAAACAGGCGCAGCGATTCGGTGCCGAATTCCTGATGAAGGAGGTCACTGCTGTTGACTTGAAAACTTATCCGTTCAGAGTTCAGGCGGAAGACATTGGTTATCTGGCCAAGACATTGATCATTGCCACCGGGGCGCGAGCCAAATATCTTGACCTCCCATCGGTTGAGGCCTTTAGGGGTAGAGGGGTATCGGCATGCGCCACATGCGATGGATTTTTTTTCCGTGATTCTATCATATATGTGATAGGAGGAGGGGATACCGCCGCCGAGGAGGCCCTTTTTTTAACCAAGTACGCAAAAGAGGTGAATATCGTTCACAGAAGAGACAAACTGCGTGCTGAAAAATATATGCAGGAAAAGCTCTTTAAAAATCCAAAGATAAATATTATATGGGACTCTGTTGTAAAGGAGATAAAGGGTTCAAAAGACGGCGGCGTTGAAAAAATAGTATTAAAGAACGTCAAAACAGGTGATCTGACAGAGAGGGATGCCGACGGTATCTTCATGGGGATAGGGCACTCCCCCGCGACGGATCTATTTAAAGGCCAGATTGATCTGGATGAAAAAGGATATATTATCTGCAGGGAGGGGGCAAAGACCAGCGTAGAGGGAGTTTTTGCCGCTGGAGACGTCAGAGACCCCCTTTTCCGACAGGCTGTTACAGCGGCGGGGACCGGATGCAAGGCCGCTATTGAAGCGGACAGATTTTTACAGGACTCTAAATAGGCGCGCCTTAAGCCATGCAACCTGATTTCACAGAACGCTTAAAGTTGACAAATGTTAAAATCCGTGTTAATTGATCCGAAACAAGTGATGCCCGGTTAGAATTTTGCATAATAAATGTACTTTATATATGTCCGGCAGGGGTCCCTTTTCAGAGGCGAAGAAATGATTTGCAAGGAATCGGCATAAGGATGTCGTCAGGCGGGCGGCGAAGTTCCGGGTAGATAGCTACTCCTCCTTTGTGGTTAATTTAGCTGGAAGCCCTCCGCCCGCCTTTGCTACGAGTTATGCAAAATACCGGGCACTGTACGATTTCGCCTTCGAAAAGGGACCCCTGTCGGACATCGGATCAATATTAGATACAAAATTCCAACCGGGCCTCGGTGATCTGGGATTAAAACATAAAAAGGAGATACTTAATGGGTGATATTCTTGAAGTTTCCGATGATTCATTTGATTCGGAGATTATTAACGATGACCTTCCGGCCATGGTGGATTTTTGGGCGGAATGGTGCGGGCCATGCAAGATGGTTGGGCCCGTGGTAGAAGAGTTGGCCGCAACATATAAGGGGAAAATCAAGATTGCCAAGATGGATGTTGATAAGAATCGGAAGACCCCTGCCAAGTTCGGCATACGAAATATTCCCACCCTGATCCTATTTAAGGATGGGGAGGTCGTCAAGACAATCATTGGGGCTCAAGCAAAGAGGTCTTTGGAAGAAGAGACTGAAGAAACTATTATAATAGGCATTCATGGATCATAAGTATATTGCTCCATTATGATGAGAGAAAGTGGTCAAGGTTCGAGGCTAACAGCTCTAATAGACTCGACACCTTGATCTAAAACCTCTACATATGCGAAAACCGAGTTCCACCATCATATACCTCATTAACGGGGTCTTCTTGCTCTCCATCCTCGGGGGATGCGCCGCGAGAAAACGAAGAAGATGGATGATCTGGGCCCTGAAGACCTCCTGGCCCGAGGACTTCAAAAAATGGAGAAATCGGATCATCAAGATGCCATAGAATCTTTTCAGGCTATCAAGGACAGATATCCATATAGTAAGTCCGTTATTATGGCCGAGTTGAAGATGGCGGATTCCTATTATATTAGAAAGGATTTTGATTCTGCCTTGGGTGTCTATGATGACTTTGAAAAACTGCACCCTAAAGACAGCAATATCCCCTTTGTTATGTACCAAAAAGGCCTGTGCAATCTGCAGCAGGTAAGGACAATAGACAGAGATCAGACCCACACCGTTAAGGCCAAGGAGGAATTCGAACGGTTAATAAATAGATTTCCGGAAAGCGAGTGGGCCAACAAGGCGAGGGCTAACATAGAAAATGCATTGTCTATCTTGCCAAATATGAATTATATGTAGGGCGTTTTTACTTTAATATGGGGGAATACGGCTCCGCACTGGACAGATTTACATACCTTATTCAAAACTACCCCGATATGGGGCAATATCACGAAGCCCTGGAATACATAAGCAGATGTAAACAAAGATTAGCCGAGTGCAGATTAGTTATTCGTTGAATAGTTGGAATGGTTGGTATTAGTTAAATAGTATCTTCTTTTCTCTTTTCTATCTTCTCTTTTCCCTTACGCCATGCGCATTGTACCCTGTACCTATGTTTTTCGATATTCAATATTCTCTTTTCTGTCTACTCTCTTTTTCTTTCCTGGCTTCTGGCTTCTGACTTCTCTGGCTTCTGACTTTCGCCAACAATCTCGAAAACGGCCTCAAGGGCACGAGTAAGCTCTTCAGGCCTGTTTCCTCCTCCCTGTGCCATATCCGGTCTTCCGCCCCCTTTTCCACCGACTATCCCCGACAAATGTCTTATAATCTCGCCCGCCTTGAATCGATCAGTGAGGTCTTCTGTGACCGCGCATATGAGCATAACCTTGTCTCCCCTTTTTGACCCGAGCAAGAGAATTCCGGACCCCAGCTTTTCTTTTATCCGGTCGACATAATCACGCAGATCTTTAGGTGAATCAGCCTCGATTTCACGCACCAGGATTTTGACGCCATCTATTTCTTTCACATCTGAAAGCAGGTCTTCCGACTCTTTGGCAAGGATTTTTGACTTGAGAGCCTCTATCTCTTTCTCTTTCAGCTTTTGATCCTTTAAGAATAATTCAATTCTGTCTCTTAATAGATCGGGGGTGGCCTTAAACAGCGTAGCTACATCCTTCAGTTCATCATCCAGGGCCTGAACGTACTCAAGGGCAGCTTTTCCAGTCATTGCCTCTATTCGACGGATATTGGCGCCAACCGCACTTTCGCTTATTATCTTGAAGAGGCCGATATCGCCGGTCCTGGCCGTGTGGGTTCCGCCGCACAATTCCATGCTTACCCCATCTCCGATACTAACCATCCTGACTCTCTCACCGTATCTCTCTTCAAAGATGGCCATTGCGCCGGTTTTCATGGCCTCCTCCCTTAACATCTCTCTTGTAGAAACAGGCAAGTTCTTCCTGACATGACTGTTTACAATGGACTCCACTTCCCTTAGCTTTTCCCTGCCCACCTGTGTGAAATGACTGAAATCAAATCTAAGTCTTTCCGGTGATACCAGGGATCCCGCCTGTTTTACATGGTCTCCGAGCAGTTCCCTTAATGCCGCGTGCAGTAGATGGGTCGTAGTATGATTAATGGCTGTGGCGTTTCTTTTCTCTTCATCTACCCTTGCCTCGACCTCGGCCCCAACGGAGATAGTTCCTCTCTCCACCTTTCCCTTGTGGACGATGAGATCATGTCCGACCTTAAGGGTGTCGGTCACTCTTACCTCCATCCCTTCGCTCATGAGCCATCCGGTGTCCCCAACCTGACCGCCCCCCGCTCCATAAAAAACGGTTTTGTCTAATATAACTTCCACGGTTTCACCTTTTCCGGCGAGGGATGATTCCTCCCCTTCCTTAAGGATAGAAAGCACCTTTGATCTTGAAATCAGATTGTCATGTCCCAGGAATTTACTGGTGATGCCCAGACCTAGGGTCCTGCGATATGCCTCTGGAATCTCTTCCTCGCCGCTTCCCTTCCAAGACTCCTGGGACTGGCTTCTCTGTTCAGCCATTGCCTTCTCATAACCGGGAAGGTCAATATTGAGATTTTCTTCACGCGCCACATCCTGGACGATATCAATGGATAGGCCGTAGGTGTCATAGAGCCTGAAAGCGAGGGTACCTGGAATAGTATTCTTCTTCATATCCTTCAACCTGTCTATTTCTTCTCTTAATATGTTCATCCCGTAATAAAGGGTATCCGAGAACCTCTCTTCCTCGTTTGCGATAATACTGTCTATAAAAGAGCGGGAGCTTAAGAGTTCACCATAATCTTGACCCATAACATCGATCACCTTATCCGCTATCTTGTGGAAAAAAGGGTCCTTCATGCCGAGAATCTGTCCGTAACGAATAGCCCTCCTTATAATTCGCCTCAGGACATACCCTCTGCCTTCGTTTGACGGCATGATACCTTCCCCTATCAGGAAAGCGGCGGCGCGGGCATGATCGGAGATCACCCGAAAGGAAAGATCCTTTTTTTTGTCATCCCCATAAGTTATTCCGGATATATCCGCCAATCGGCTGATAAGTCCAGAAAACAGGTCCGTGTCATAATTGGATGTCACGCCCTGGACGACGGCCGCTATCCTCTCAAGTCCCATGCCCGTGTCGATGTTCGGCCTTGGAAGAGGGGTCAGATTCCCCTGTGGATCTCGATCATACTGGGTGAACACCAGGTTCCATATCTCTAAATACCTGTCACAGTCACAGCCTGGGGCGCAATCAGGCCTGCCGCAGCCAAGGGATTCTCCCTGATCGATAAGGATCTCGGAGCATGGCCCGCATGGACCTGTGTCACCCATGGCCCAGAAATTATGGTTCTCACCCAGACTGACGATCCTGTCCGACGGCACGCCTATCTCCTGCTCCCAGATCCTGTAGGCCTCATCATCGTCCTTATAAACAGAGATATAGAGCCTGTCCGGGTCAACTTTGTAGACTTCGAGAAGCAGTTCCCATGCCCATGAAATGGCCTCTATTTTAAAATAATCTCCAAAGGAGAAGTTTCCCAGCATCTCAAAGAATGTATGATGTCTGCCGGTAAAGCCTACGTTTTCAAGGTCGTTGTGCTTTCCTCCGGCCCTTATGCATTTCTGGGATGTGACTGCCCTTGTATATCCCCTCTTCTCCTTTCCTAAAAAGAGGCCTTTGAATTGCACCATGCCCGCGTTCGTGAAAAGCAGGGTAGGGTCATCCCTCGGGACAAGTGAGGAACTCGGGATGATTTCATGCCCTTTGTCCTTAAAATATTCTAAAAATTTTTGCCTGATCTCCCTGTGATTCATGTATTTCCCTTTTGTTCTTCATTATCATCGCCTTTTGGTGTCTTATCCGGTTTCTTCAGTCCGGTCTTAACCCTAACAAGCTCTGCAAGACGATTTTTTATGTCTTCATTCTCAATAAGAAATTTTTTAGCGTTTTCTCTCCCCTGTCCTATCCTTTCACCCTCAAAGGTGTACCAGGCCCCGCTTTTTTCGACGATATCCAGAGACACGCCCAGGTCAAGTATGTCCCCTTCCTTTGAGATACCGTGCCCGTATATAATATCAAACTCGGCCTCCTTAAACGGCGGGGCTATCTTGTTCTTGACTACCTTGACCTTTGTCCTGTTGCCCACGATCTCGTTACCATCCTTTATCGAGGCTAATCTACGGATATCCAGCCTCTGGCTCGCGTAAAATTTCAGGGCGTTTCCGCCCGTGGTGGTCTCCGGGTTTCCGAACAAGACGCCGATCTTCATCCTCATCTGATTGATAAAAATAACGCATGTCCTGGATTTGCTTATTGTAGCGGTCAATTTTCTTAACGCCTGAGACATAAGTCTCGCCTGGAGCCCCATATGCTGATCTCCCATGTCACCTTCTATCTCGGCCCTCGGTACCAGGGCGGCGACGGAATCTATGACCAGCGCATCAATGGCCCCGCTCCTGACAAGGATCTCCGCTATATCCAGGGCCTGCTCGCCGGTATCCGGCTGGGAGACAAGAAGGCTGTCCACGTCCACCCCCAGTTTTCTGGCATATCCTATATCAAGCGCGTGCTCTGCGTCTATAAAGGCCACCATGCCTCCAAGAGTCTGGGCCTCGGCCGCTATGTGAAGCGCCAAGGTCGTTTTCCCCGACGACTCGGGTCCAAATATCTCTATGACCCTGCCCCTGGGCACCCCTCCGATACCCAGCGCTATATCAAGGGCGAGAGAGCCTGTTGAGATGGTCGGTATGTCAATGACCTTCTCGATACTCATCTTCATGATAGAGCCGTGGCCAAACTGTTTCTCTATCTGTGAAATGGCCTGCTCGACCGCCTTATCCCTATCCATAAGATCTGCCATATCAATACCCTCCTATCCTGTCTTTTAGAATTTATATTGTCTTCTCCCGATCAGTTGGGAGGTGTATGGTTATATAGTTAATTGGATAATTAGTTAATTTGGTTTAGAATAGGTTTAAGGTGTAAGGTATATGGCATATGGTGTACGATTTATGGTTATACCTCAGACCTTACACCCCGGACCTTAATACCCGAGTACCTGTGTTTATCTGCTATTCAATATTCTCAAAACCCCCTTCCCCCATATAACCAATTTAACCAATCAACTAATTAACCAATTACCCCCTTAAGGGGACACGTTTTCAACTTCGTATATTCCGCCCCTCCAGGCTTTAGTTCGCTTTTAAACATTACAAGCTCTTCCAGTCGACAGACAGCGCCCTTAATGTCCTTATACCGCGATATTATGTCGCCTAAGAGGGGATCACACCTATCGGGTTTGCGAAACCTCCCTAATGTGAGATGAGGAGCAAAGGCCCTCTTTTCTTCCTTGATGCCATAGGGTTGGAGCCTTTCCTGAAGGCTGTTTCTGAAAGAAGAGACCCTTTCTGTTTCCATTTCGAGTCCCAGCCATAAAACCCTTGGCCTTCGAGTATGGGGGAAAACCCCCGCCCCTTTCAGGGATATTTCAAAAGGGACGAATCCAAGACAGACATCTTCTATCTCTTCTCCAATTGCCTGGACATCCTCGTTCCTGATATTTCCCATAAATACCACTGTAAGGTGTATGTTGTCCACATTAACCCATTTCAGATCCAGCTCTGATCTCCTCATATCCTCGGAGACGCGCTTCACCGTCCTTTTTATATCAGGCGGAAGTTCAAATGCCAGGAAGGAACGGATTGCCATTTAGATACCTTCTCAGATAGTCAAGGGCCATGTTCGCAGTCTCTTGCTTGATCTCTCCTCTTGTGCCATGGAAGCGATATCCGGCCGCAAAGATTTTGCCCTCCACAGCAAGCCCAATGAATACAGTCCCTACGGGTTTTTCCCTGCTTCCGCCATCGGGTCCAGCTATGCCTGTGACCGCAAGACCCAATCGGGAATTAAACAGTTTTTTCACACCGCCGGCCATTTCCCGAACTGTCTGGTCACTCACCGCTCCATACTCTGCGACAGTCTTAGGAGATACATTCAGGATCTCCATCTTGGACTGGTTGCTGTAGGCTATTATCCCCCCCAAAAAATAACGAGAGCTTCCAGGGACATCAGTGATCAGGCTCCCGATAAGGCCGCCTGTGCAGGATTCGGCAACTGATATCGTAAGTCCCCTGTCATATAAAATAGTCCCTATCTCGTCTTCCATGCCATAGATTATACTGAAAGTTAAAGCTGTAGGTTATGGGTAATAGCTTGATAAGTTCAAAGGCCATGTTCAAAGCTGAAACGCCTTGTAAGGCTTCTTTATTCAACATGCTGAAAGTTCAATGTCAAAGTTAAAGGTTCTACGGTGTAAGGCTATCACGACTTGAATACGGCTTGAACCGCATTCATTCTCCATTCCATCCTGGTGAAAACCTTGTACCGACTCCATACCTGTCATTTATTCCGATCTATCCAATATTCTCCGTCCGATCCAGTCTCTACATTCTCCTTCTCTTTCCTTGCTTCTGACTTCTGTCTTCCTGGCTCCTGACTTCTGTCTTCGCCCCCTATCCAAGATCGCCTGGACAGCCCTTACGCAAATATTGGCATAGATCCCGGCGACAATATCATCAAGGACTATTCCAGTCCCTCCCTTGATCTTTTTATCGATCATCCCGATGGGGAAGGGTTTTAATATATCGAAAACTCGAAATAGTAAAAATCCGAGTGTAAAACTCAACCAGGAGAAGGGCAGGAGAAAGACAGTGACAAAAAAACCGGCTACCTCGTCTATCACAATCTCTGACGGATCATCTTTTCCGAGGAGTTTTTGGGTGACATTCGATGTCCATACAGACAAAGGGATAATGACTATTAAGGATATGACAGAAGGGACCGTACCGAAATAGTATATTATAATTGCCGGCGGAACGGCGGCTAAAGTTCCGAATGTGCCAGGCGCAATGGGCATGAGTCCGGACCCGAACCATGATGAAAGAAGTAATGCCGTTTTCCTATAAAAGTCCGCCTTCGTCAATCCCTGATCCTGTTTTCCGGTCAAGTCCCTTTCCTTGACATAACCCAATAATATATCTCCTTCAGGGGGAGTCCTTTTTCCTCAGCGATTTTTCTACAGGACTCGTATTCTGGCTGGATGGAGGAGGAGCCGTCCGGCCAAACAACCTTTTTGACGCTCATCTTCCCCCAGGGGCTGTCAATCTCGACCTGAGAGCGTTCAAGCGTTTTTCTGCTGCTGTATCTGAACCTAACCCCAAGGGTGGCGCTTTCCCTGAAAAGTGTATCCATGAGAACATCTTTTTTATGCGGGCTTCCGATGACCTGAACATGGATGCCCGGGCGATTTTTCTTCATCTGAATCGGACTGAAATATACATCCAGGGCGCCCGCTACAAACAACCTGTCCATCATGAACCCCAGCCATTCCGGATTGGCATCGTCCAGGTTAGCGTCTAGGATGACTACGGTATCAGTCTGCCCCTCGGTACGCTCTTTACCTATAATTATCCTAAGAAGGTTTGGCCTGTCCGGCAGATCCCTGCTTCCAGCCCCGTAACCCACACCTTCCACAATCATGGGGGGCATGGCTCCAAAGGAAGAGGCGAATTCTTTGACGAGGGCCGCCCCTGTTGGAGTGACCAGTTCATGCCTCAGGCCGGAGTCATACACGGGAACGCCCTTTAAAAGGGCTATTGTCGCGGGCGCCGGAATTGGTATCCTTCCATGCCCGGTTTCCGTAAACCCTGATCCCAGGGGCAGACTCGAAGCGGAGATGGATGCAATGCCGAGGAATTCAACCCCAAATGCCGCAGCCACAATATCTATAATGGAATCAACTCCTCCCACCTCATGGAAATGGACCTCGTCAGGGGGGAGGTTGTGAATCTTTCCTTCTTCCAAGGCGATTGATTCGAAGATGCGGAGACATGTTTCCTTTACCCCGTCGCTTAGGTCTCCTTTGCCTATGATCCCTTTAATATCCCTCAACCCCCTGTGGCCGTGCGTCTTTTCATCCGGCCTGACTATGAAACGGGTGGCTGTCAGCTCCTGTCTCTTTTCGCGCTTCATTTCCAAGGAATAGCTATCCAGGGGAAGACTACCGAGGATCTTCTTTAGTTTATCAAAGGCAGACCTGCGTCAAGCAGTGCCCCGACAAACATGTCGCCGCTGATGCCGGAAAAGCAATCAAGATAAGCCGTCTTCATTCTTTAAACCCTCGATCCTTGACCCCTCAAATCCTTAGATATTTAAGTTAAAGATCTCTGGGATCATAATTTAGCAAGGTTTAGGGTGTAAGGTATATGGTATACGGTAATAGATGCATTCTTTAGACCTAAAACCTTGTACCCTGTACCTGTGTTTTTCGTTATGCAATATTCTTTTAAGGTTTTCACCTCGGCCCTTGCACCCTATTTAACAATACGACTTCAGTATGTCAATAACCAGATCCATCAAGTGTGAAAGGCTCAGACTTCTGAAAGTCCGGGAGAAAAGGGGAAAGCCTTTTTGATCCGGCATCTGTTTTATCAGGGAACTGGACAAAGAGGTTCCTTAACCCCAGATCAAGGGCATGTGCATATACCCTGTCAAATTCCTCCATAGTAATGGAACGATTCAGATCCCTGTCCTTGTGAGGGAGGACGGGGTGATATTGGGACATGAGGCTGATGGGGAGGTCTGCCCCAAACTCTATAAACAAACTGGTCAACGCGTTCAATGTATTCTCAATCTTGCCGGGCAGTATAAGATGCCTGACAAGGACGCCCTTTGTCGCCAACTCCGCCTTGCTGTTAAGGCAGTCAAGAAATCCCTTCTGCCTGATCATGACTGCGATCGCCTCAAGGGCAACCCTTGGATAATCTTTACACCTTGAAAGATTCCAGGATATGGATGGGTCGGAATATTTATAGTCAGGCAGATATATGTCCGCATAGGCCTCGGCCATATCGAGGGATGCGATGGATTGATAGCCGGAGAGATTATAGACAACAGGGAGGCTATATCCTCTCTCACGAAGGAGATCAACCAGCCGGAAGGTATATGGGAAGAAATGATCAGGCGTTACAAAATTTATGTTATGTATATCTTTCTCCCTGATCAACCCTGATACCTTGCCGGACAATTCATCGAGTGTTACGGCCTCACCTAAACCGTTCCTTGAGATCTGGTAATTCTGACAGAAAGAGCATTTAAGTGAACAGCCGCTGAAAAAGACAGTCCCTGATCCCCTGATGCCTGAGATCGGAGGCTCCTCGCCGAAGTGGGCCCCGACATAGGCCACACGAAGGATGTAATCCTGTCCGCAGAACCCGGAGTGGGCCGTTTTTGATCCCTCTAGCCTGTTAATCCCGCAATTTCTGGGACATAACCTGCACTCTTCAAATGACTTTATAAGATCCATTAAGTTATTCATAGCGCTTTAATTTCTATATATCTCACTTGAATCCTTTGTTATCTGACAACCAGGAGCCGGAAGTCAGAATAAGGATAAAGGTCATAGGCTATATACTATTAGACTATAGGCATTTAGCTCTCAGTCTTCGGACTAACAACCTAACCTTAACAGCGTTCTCTGGCGCGCCGTAGCCTCATGACTCGCCAAAGCCTAAGCGACGGCGGTTGGCGAAGGCGGCAGCCTCATCACCTTTTTAATTACACTTGACCCCTCGGACCCTTGACCCCCTCAACCCCTCATTCTTAATACATGCTTAATCCGTGCCAGTATAATACCGGCAGGGAAGAGAAGCTATATTATTCTATCCCATCCATTATTCTGACTTCTGGCTCCTTGGTTTTTATCTTCCATCTTTGAGCTTTTACAACCTATCACCCATTACCTACAACCTTTACTTTTCATTCAATTGCATAAAAAACCGTCTAATCCTGCCCAATGTCTTGTGCTCTTTCTCTTTATCCGACTAAGATTCTCAATATTGATGGACTCGTAAAAAGTCGGAAAGTGCCATTTTTTGTTATTCCGGCGAACCGACGTCGCGCCGAAACGGCGCTATATCGCATCGCAAAGGTGGAAGCCGGAATCCACTACAGCCGTTATTCCCCGCACAGGCGGGGAATCTAGTCTGTTTAATTTGTTATAGATATTCTGGACTCCGGTTTTCACCGGAGTGACGACCTTTTACGAATTCGTCAATATTAAATCAACACCAAATTGGTTGATTGGTGATAAGAAATAAGGGTTCTAAGGGTCAAGGGGTCAAGTTGTTGATGGGACGATTTGAAGTAGTTTTATAAAAGTGTGTTCCAATCGATAGTCTTGAAGGTATTTCGTATAGAAAGTGATCGTCATCAACCTTATTGAATGTCAAGTTGCGGAAATATCTTTTGGCGATAAGCTCAACCGCCTGCAAAGGTATTACATCGTCTTTACTGCCGTGATATATCAGGACAGGCACTGATATCTCTCTTAATTGATAATCACTTGCTTCCATCAGATTTATTGCCGGCGCAAGGAGTATCAATTTGTCCACCCTTGGCTCGTTTTCCATCGCGAAGATGGAGGCCATCAAGCCCCCGAAACTGGATCCCACAAGCCTGATATCGGAACTACCGGAAAGGACCTCGTTTAATTTTTCCATTCTCTCAGAAAGGTCGCCGATAAAATGGGGTATTATCATGTCGGGATAATGTCCCCTGAAGAAGATCGACTTTGTCCCTTGGTTGTCGCTTTCCAGACCATGTATGAAGATCCGTAACATAATGAAGTAGGTTCTGGGTTATAGGTGATAGGTTATGGGTTAGTTATTCGTTAAATCGTTAATTGGTTAAATAGTCAAATAGTTAATTGGTTAAAAGCTGAAAGCTCAAGGCTAACAACCTTATGCACTGCGCCCTGCGCCTCACTCACGCCTCTCGCACTCACGCTCTCACACCTGCCGTCTTCACTCTCCTTGCGCCCTACGCCCTGCCTTCTCAATATATCTCAAGAACCTCAAATTGCTGAATCCCTCCCGGAGTATTGACCTTTATCTCGTCTCCAACCTCGCTCCCTATCAATGCCTGACCTATTGGAGATATAACCGATATTTTACCCTTTTCAGGCTCGGATTCATATGGACCAACGAGTTGGTAACTTATCTCTTCATCTGTTTCGATGTTATATAATAGCACGGTCCTTCCGAAAACCACCCTGTCCGCGGGGCCTTGATCAATCTCTATCACCTCGGCTTTCCCGATAACACTCTCCATCTCCGCGATCTTGCCGTCAAGAAAGGCCTGTCTCTCCTTTGCCGCATGGTATTCCGCGTTTTCGTTAAGATCCCCGTGGGCCCTTGCCTCTTTTATGGCGCGTATGTTTTGGGGTCTTTCCACGCTCTTTATGTAATTTAACTCCTCCTTTAATCTATCAAGACCTTCCCTTGTGATAGGAATCCTTTCCATTCTAATATCTCTCCTTGTTAATCTCTACGGGTTAATCTCCCCGCAGCTTGCCGTGTGTGTTGATGTTCTAGTAGACATTCCTTTGTCATGAACTTTATAGGAGCCAGGAGAAAGTAGCCAGAATCCAGAAGGAAGAAATTAGAAGACTAATGTGATAATTTGCCGTTATTCTGACTCCTGACTTCTGGCTTCTGACTCCTGTAACGTGTTTGCATAATACATGTTTTTTTTTAGAAAGCAATAGGTGTTTCGAAACCGTTCCATGCATGGAAACCCCGGGGATGTGATGCCCAGCCTTCAGTTATGGGGTTATCAGGAAATTATGCTTGACAAACATCTCTGTTCGACATAGAATTTCGTTCGAAAATGAACATAATGTAATTAGGGTATAAAAAAGGCATGAAAGACTCAGAAAAGACATTCCAGGTCTTAGATACCTTACATAGACAGGAGATCTCTACTCAGAGACAACTGGCTGATCACTCGGGCATAAGTCTTGGGCAGGTCAACTATATACTTAAGAGCCTTTTACAAAAGGGATTGGTCAAGGTTGGCAACTTTCGAAAAAATCCCAATAAGATAGGCTATGCATATCTCTTAACCCCAAAGGGTATAGAGGCCAAATCTCGACTTGCCGTCAAATTTGTTGTTGCCAAACTCGAGGAATACAACAGACTGCGCGAAAGATTGGCGGAAAGATTGACGGCAATTGAAGAAAAAGGTCACTGCCGGATCATTTTTGCGGGACCTCCTACAGTGAAAGAGTTTATAAGCTCCATAATAAAAGAAAGGGACCTGAAGCTTATCCTCGTAGGTCATTATGCCAATTGGAAAGACATGGATAATATCTCATCAGAATCATTTGACATAGCTTTGATCTTTGACGACCTTTCAGGGGGTACGCGGGAGATCGAAGAGACACTAAAAATCCCTAAAAGCAAATTGCTGACTCTTTGGTAGTTAGTGTTTGGTGGATCATCTCTAAATTTGTTGATCAATGATCAGGGTCCGAGGGGTTAAGGATTCAAGGAGTCGAGGGGCTTGAACGCATAGCGTAAAGCGCATAGGCGTGTTAGATTCTGGCTCCTAGCTTTGACTCCTGACTTCTTACCATAAACTATAAAATGACTGTAACTCAAGGGCCGGAGGTGTGTCTATTGATATAGGTCTTGACAAAATTAAGGTTTTAAAGGAAAATTGGATAAAGCTAATAATGTATCTTTATCTTTATTCTGGAGCTTCTCGGAATCCAGTCTAGAGTAAGGCAGTATTCGAATCCCGAAAGGTGTTGACAAAATTAGGATTTTATGAAAATTTGACTTCTGAGCTTTAGCCTTTGAGCCTTCAGCCTATAACCTTATATTACCTGCGCTTCGCGCTCCCCATAACCCATTACCTATGACCCATATTTCTAAATCCTTTTTAATAATCCTCATAAGCCTAACACTCCTTACCCTTGCAACAGGTTGCGGGAAGCCCGACCTGTCAGAGATGGGCCATGATATCACCTGCTATGCCGCGACATACAGCAAGGGGGTATACAAGAGTGACAATGGCGGGACAAGCTGGTATCCCATTGACCCTGATCATGAAGATCTCTATCTGTACTTTAAAAAGGTCTTTCTCAGCCCGGACAAGAGGGCGCTTTATGTAACCACCACGGGCGCCGGGCTTTTTATAATTGATCCGGAAACAGGCTTTTTGATAACGTACCTCAATTTAAGAATGACAATGTAAGGGCCGTCGCTTTTAATACTGTTTCTACCGGCGAGGCTGAGAATATTGAGATACTGGCGGGGATGGATAACCGCGGAATATTTATAACAGCGGAATGGGGCGGGTAATTGGGAGGACTTTAATAAAGGTCTTGGCTACCGATGATGTGAATGCACTTTTGAAGGGGGCGGATAGTCTTTATGCCGGCACAATTAAAGGTCTGTTTAAATTGGATGAGACATCAGGGATATGGACTGGATATATCGGGAGACATTAAAAATAGAGATATTATTGCCATTGATGCGGACCCTGAAGGGAGAGACCATTTATGCGGGTGCGGGAGTCTATCAGGATAAAAAAGGCATGTTTGAGAATATCCCCTGTCTCTATAAAAGCACTGATAAAGGCAAGACCTGGAAGGCATCTGATAGGGGTCTCCCTGACAAGACCCTTGTCTATGCTATTGCCGTCAACGCAAAGAGACCCGAGAGGATCTACCTGGCCACCTCCGAAGGCATATTCAGGTCAACCAATAACGGTAAAAAATGGCACAGGTTAGATAATGGTCTTCCTGACGATTCACTGGTATTTGATATTAAGATAGTCCACACACCTGATGACAAAGACCTGGTTTATGCGGCCGGCTCCAGCGGAGTCTTTATGGCGCTGGATGACAAAAAGGCCCTCTGGTCAGACAGGAGCTATGGGCTTGAAAAAATGAATATTACAAGTATTGTGCTAACGACAGGTGATAGGTGATAGGTTATTGGTAAGGATTAGATATGCGGATTTAGAGAACTGAATGTTTGGAAGGAGAGTAAAAAACTTGCTGTAAAAATTTATCAGATCACACAAAAGGATGCCTTTAAAAGAGATTTTGGTTTAAGAGACCAGGTTCGGAAAGCGGCAGTAAGCATACCAAGTAATATAAGTGAAGGTGATGAACGTGGATCGAACAGGGAAGCGGTCAGGTTCTTTTACATAGCAAAGGGATCATTAGCTGAACTTCAGACACAATTGGAAATAGCTTATGAAATTGGATATTTAAATAAAGAGGGACTAAAGGACTTACTTGATGAATCTGCAACCATTGGCAAGATGCTTGGTAGTTTAATAAAAGCTCGTACAAAAGATAAATAGTTCCATAGCCTATTACCTATAACCTATAACCCATTACCCATTACCTATAACCAATAGGAACAATGTGACGACAGACAACCAAATAAATAAAGATCCTGAGATGCGAATATCGTCGCCTCCGGGCGAATTCGACGACGAAATCAATCTCATAGACCTGATATACCCCATATACAAGAGAAGAAAGTTCCTGACCTATTTTTGCGTGGGGGTCGCTATTGCGGTAGGTATTATCAGCTTCTTTTCACCTAAGACCTATAAGGCCACCGCTGTGATCCTGCCTATCTCTAATCAAGACACCAGCCTGACTAAGGCGCTTACATCCACCTTTTTGGAGCAGTTTGGTATTTCAGGTCTCGCAAGCTCGGCATCCAACCCTTCCGTGGTCTTTGAGGCCGTTCTTAAAAGCAATGAGTTGGCTGCTAATGTACTCAGACGTTACGACTATTTTTCAAGGATGGGGATTAATAAGAAAAGTGAGAATGGAATCGCAAAATCATTCGCTAACTCAGTCAATGTGACGACTTCCAAGAAAGATACCACCATATCGGTCAGCATACAATCTCATGACCCTGTCTTTGCCTCTGATCTTGCCAACTCCTATGTAAAGGCACTGGACAGATATAACCTTACTAATAGTTTTACCTCCGCCAGGCGCTTAAGGGAATATATAGAGAAACGAATGGATGAGGCTGATAAGGAACTGGATCAGGCACAAGTCGCATTACGCGAATTCCAGGAGAAAAACAGTGCTATCTCCATAAGTCAACAGGCAGATGCAACGTTGAAGATCCTTGGCGAGATGGAGGCGCAGAGGGTAGCACTGGAGGTGGAAAAGGCGGCCAAAGAGAAATTTTACAAAGGCCCGCACATCCAGATAGGACAATTGGACGCACAGATGCAGGCATTGCAGAAGAATATTGACAGCCTGACATATTCCGAAGAAGCCTCGGTGCCTATTGAAATGGAAAAGGGCAAGGTGGAGTTCTATATCCCTCTGACCCGTATCCCCGGCCTTAACTTTGATGAAAGCAAGCTACTTCTTAAGGTCAAGGCAAAGACAGGCGTTGTCACCCTGCTCACAACACAACTCGAACAGGCAAAACTTGATGAGGCCAAAGATATACCTACCATAAATATCCTGGAATGGGCCAGTCCTCCTGAAAAGCCTGTTAAACCGAAGATCAAAATGAATATTATTCTAGGCTTTATTGTATGCCTTTTCCTTGGGATATTTATAATATTCTTCATGGAATTTATTGAGAGGATGGACCAGGACCCGGAAACCGCCCCCAGATGGCTGGAAATGAAAAAAGGCATTGTGGGACTGATGCAATACTTAACAAAGTTTAAAGAATATCTATCTAGCCTTTTACAATCCACAATTATAAAAAAGATTATCTCATAGAAATTATTGATAACAAGTTTATTGAGGCTCAGGGGTGAAGCCGGGCTTCGGCTTAGAAAAGAGTCGAAGGAGTATCGAAGGGTCAACAGGAAACAGAATTACGAAGGAAAAAGACGTAAGGCTGAGATACTTAAGTCGTCAGCTCAGACTATGACAGGGATCCAGTCCCGCAGACGCATTAAATCAGCCTAGCAAGCACTATTCAAACCTCCGCTAGACACCATCAACGCCAAATTAAAACAGATCATCACGTTCAAACCGAACATGATCGACTAGACTTCATGACCTAATACAGACCAGTGCCTCAACTAGACAGACCAAACAGACCATGCCCCATTCCCCAAAACTTCTCGTCACCGGAGGCGCCGGTTTCATCGGGACGAATTTCATCCTTCATGTACTTGCCGTGAAACAGCACTGGAGTATCATTAACCTCGATGCATTAACCTATGCCGGCAACCCCGCTAATTTTCAAACCCTACCCCCTGAGCATAATGAGAGATACAAGTTTATTCATGGCGATATAAGGGACCCTGATCTGCTCGAGGGATTGTTTAATGCTGAAGAAATTGACAGTGTCATCCACTTCGCGGCGGAGTCGCATGTGGATCGATCGATATTGGGTCCCGAGGCCTTTTTAGAAACAAATGTTGTGGGTACATTTCGGCTGCTTGAGGCCTGCCGAAGGCATTGGGAAGGGCATGGACGGTCGAGCAAATTCCGTTTTCTGCATGTATCAACAGATGAGGTCTATGGGAGCCTTGGTCCTGAAGGTTATTTCTACGGAAGACAACCCCCTATGACCCCTCAAGCCCCTATTCGGCCTCAAAGGCCTCATCCGACCATTTTGTAAAGGCATATTACCGAACCTACGGCCTTCCTGTCCTCATTACAAACTGCTCCAATAATTACGGGCCATACCAGTTTCCCGAAAAACTTATCCCTCTGATGATCCTTAATATTATCGAACAAAAACCCTTGCCGGTTTATGGTGACGGCAGGAATGTCAGGGACTGGTTATACGTCATTGACCATTGCGAGGCTATTATTAAGGTGCTTGAAAAGGGAAACCCCGGTGAGACCTATAATATCGGAGGGGGAGCGGAAAGAGAGAATATAGAGATTGTCAATCTTTTATGTGATATCCTTGATGATCGGCTTAATCGAAAAGGAAACAGCTCCAGTCGCTCTCTTATCCATTTTATCACCGATAGACCGGGCCACGACCGGCGTTATGCCATAGACGCCTCAAAGATTCGTGCAAAGCTCGGATGGAAACCGAGGCATTCCCTTGAGAAGGCATTGGAAGCAACCGTTGACTGGTATCTGAATCATATGGAGTGGGTAGATTCCGTTCGATCCGGTGAATACCGGAAATGGATTGATCTCAATTACCAGGACAGGTAATCGGACCTCAGTCCTCACCCCCATTCCCTCAGTCCTGTTAACTGATAACCCATAACCCATGTCCCATTACCTAATTACCTATCAACCATTTAACTAAATTAACCACCCCTCATTCTTGACCTTGATATTACAAGCAAGTGAAATTATTATGACCATAATAATTTCCCAGGAGTTTCATGGATGATATTCAAAAAATTATGCCGATCACAGCGGTTAAGAAGAATCTCCTTGATATCATTAAGGAGATGACGGATGAGGATTCTACCATTACGGTAACTAAAAACGGCATAGTAGTTGGTGTTATGCTGACGCCGAACCGCTACAAAATGCCCTGCCTGCAACGGAGTGTATCAAAGGACAATTGACGGTATAATCACAAAACATGCCGAACAGTCTTGATGCTGTCCCTACTTTTCATTGTCTTATCTCCAAGAGTGTGATATAAAAAAGTAAATGGCTATAAACATATATGAAACAAAACGCTAAAATTCAAGACCTTACCCCCATGATAAAGTATCTTTTCTGGTGGGTGCCTGAGAAAGAGATAGACGTCACTTAGCGACGACGCCATCGTGGAGTCTGTGCTCAGTAACGGCAATGAGGATACGGTCAGGCAACTTTTTGATTATTATGGAATCGAAAAGGTAGCTGAAATTTTCAACCGGCAGATATCAGGCCGGCGAATCAATTACCGGCCGCGGACGGTTCATTTTTTTCGACAATATTTTCATCGGCATGCACAGAAATATTCTGACAGCAAATCAGGTTAAACTCCTGCCTCTGATCAAAGAATTCTCGCGGGATTATTGTCTGGTCGGCGGAACAGCCATCGCGCTTTATCTCGGGCATCGGCGCTCCATCGATTTTGATCTGTTCACCTCCGGCAGGATCAAAAAGCAATCCATCAAGAGGCTGATCGACCGCCATAAATGCCAGGTATCCGATATCCTTTTTGAAGATTCCGAACAGATCCATCTCGTCATTCATGATGTCAAGCTTACGTTCTTTTCCTATCCGTATCGGATTGACGCACCAATGGATTTTGATCAGATCATCCGTATTCCGGACCTCCTGACCCTTGCCGCCATGAAGGCTTATGCCCTTGGCAGCAGAGCGAAATGGAAAGACTATGTGGACCTCTATATCCTGTTGAGAGATCACTTTTCCCTTGCGCAGATTTCGGAA
>CAVZMS010000100.1:0-12429 GCA_963776085.1 uncultured delta proteobacterium | reverse complement strand
GCTTGGGCGGGGTATACTCATCGACGACTGGCGCTAGAGAAAACAAAACAGCGTCACACATTAAAGTGTCAGTGAATTGGGACGCTGTCAGGTTATTAAGTTGAAAAATATACAAACTATAGACTATATAAGAAGTGATCTGACAACATTGATAATTTAACAACCTAACACTGTCCCTATTTACAATCTAGGATACATTATCTGGTATGAGCTTAAGCTGATTATTATTTTTTACCATGAACTATCTTTAATCTTAAAAAACGGAGGAGTCAGTCATGAAATTGCGTGGAGCAGTAATTGCATTTTTGTGCATCGGCCTGGTTTGCGGGCTTCAGAATATGGCAATCAGGTCAATGCACAAGAAAGAAGGCGCAGCTGCATCGGAGCAGAAAATTACGGTGCTCAATCCGATGGGCACGCCGCCGCCGATCACAGGCGAAGCAAATGGCCCCGCGTCTGGATACGCTGGAAGGCAAGACCATCTACTTTGTGAATACCGGCTATATCGGAACCGATCGCCTTATGGCAGTAATGTCGGATTGGTTCAAGGCCAACTATCCCAAAACCAACGTCGTGATTAAGAGAAGCGCGGGCGGAATGACCGGCGTCGATAAAGCCTTGTGGGCAGAGATTGCTGAAAAAGGGGACGCCGCGATCGTCGGGCTGGGGCATTGAAGTGTCTGTGCTCCAGGGGCAGTTCGCCTCTCTATTGATATCGAATCCACAATAAAAAAACCCGCAGTGCCTCTCATCCTGCACGATTTTGCCAAACAGGAAGCTGAGGTAGCCTTAAACAGCGGCATGCCCGGCATCCGAATTCAGTATTTCCGCGGTCCGGTCTGGGCCAAAACGAATGAGCAACTCAAGAAGCAGATTGTTGAAGGCAACAATCCGATTACCGGAAGACCGGTGATGCAGGAACTGGTGGAAAAACTGACCAAACCCTTGACTGCCGAAGAAAAGAAAACGGGGGAATTAAAGCGGGATATGGGACCGGCCACTTATACCGGAACCCCGGACGAACTCCAGAAGTTGTTTCTGGAAAAGAGATACACCGATTTTCTGCCGGTGATACTTGCCGACGGAAGAAAAGGTCGCATGAGATGCTGAAAGCCACCAGCCACGATCCCGACGAGCTGCTCGGCAAAATGAATCCCGGATCTGAGGCCGGTGAAACCTGGACCTATACGGTAAAGGTTGCAGCCATCAATGCAGTCATGGCGGGCGCCAAACCGGAATATTTCCCGGTCATTCTGGCACTAGGTTCGACCGGCATGACGGCCGTGAATGTTTCCGACAACGGCTTCATGGCGGGCGCCGTAATCAATGGAAACATCCGCGACGAAATCGGGCTTAATTACGATGATCGGCGCCGTGGGCCCTATGCTCATGCCAATACGACTATTGGAAGAGCCTGGAGCCTGCTGTCCATTAATGGCGGAAACTGCGGGAAAGTCGGAACGACCTACATGGGCACGGTAGGCAATCCCGATGAACGCGATCAACATCATCATTGCCGAAAATGAAGAGAAATCTCCATTGGAGCCTCTCTCTGTAAGAAGAGGCAAGGTAGCAGGGTTCGGTGCACAAGCCAGCGGATATAAAAAGGGCGAGAATATCGTCACCCTGTTCACGGGCTGGGGTATTCTTTCCGCGGCAAACTGGAAAGTCAACGTTTGGGGACCCAATATGAACTATCCTCAAATTATCAAGGATATCTACAACCAACAATCGCCAGGGTTGTTCGGGACTTTTGTAGTCCTGAGTCCGCCCATTGCCAATTTCGTCAAAGATGCCGGATACGATACGGTGGAAAAGCTTACTGAATTTGTAACCGATGCTGGAGTTGCCAAACCCGCTCCCAAGCAAGGGCCCGGAGGACGGGGCGGCTTCTTCATGGGTGGTAACAATTTCAATGTAGTTGTGACCGGCGCATCCAACAATAACTACTGGATGATAGGCGGCATGATACCTTTCATGTCGGTTAAGATCGACGACTGGAGATAAAAGCAGTAGCCGCTTGTCAGTTATCAGTGGCAGTCGTCAGTGTATCAACAACTGACGACTGCCATCTTGTTTTATATTCAAACCCAACAAAGCCCCAATTGTCAAAACAGGTTTTTTTACTGCCACATCTATAGTTACTGATTGCAGTGTCTGTAGTATATCAGAGGATAGGTTTTTTAAAAAGGATCAAGACCTTTATTTTATTATGCATGATCAATTTGCATATAATGTATGAATGTAAAAGCCCGGTTGACACAAAATACCCTTTCTCTTATACTTATATTTGGTTTAACATAATTACTCAACCGGCATGTAAATGTGGTGCTTATTCTGTAATCTTTAATATGGGCATGGGAAACCAATATTATGCCTTACTATTCAGGTGGTCAGATTTCAATGAATGTGCTCGTTGGCTCTCTTTGACAATAACCATCGATACGGAGGGTGTTTCTCTATGGCTGAAGAAAGCAAAAATAAAAACAAGAAGTATTCAAGACGTGAATTTGTTGTAAGTAGCGGGGGTATTATTGCCGGAGGAGCGTTGAGCGCTGCTCTTCCCGAACAGCTTTCTGCTGCAAAACAAGACGGTAAGGAAGAATATCCGCTTTCAAAGGGGTACCTGGTTTATGACAGTCGCCAGTGCTCCGGGTGTATGAGTTGCATGCTTGTATGTTCTTTAGTCCATGATGGGGAAGCCAGTACATCCCGTTCACGTATCCAGATTGACAGAAATGTATTCAACCCATATCCGCAGGATATCCAGATATTCGTATGCAGACAGTGTCCTGAGCCCATGTGTGTTAAAAATTGTCCCACCGGAGCGTGCCATATCAGCTCAGAAAACGGTAATGTGCGTATGATCGATTCAGAAAAATGCATAGGCTGTAAAACCTGCATTAATGTTTGTCCTTATATACCCCATCGACCGGTATTTAATGTTTTGAAAAATATATCGATAAAGTGCGACCTTTGTGCGAATGCTCCTTACTTCAGCAAAAAAGGCGGGCCTTTCGGTGAACAGGCCTGTGTTACAACCTGTCCGGCAGGAGCTTTGAAAGTGGTCAGCGAACTTCCGTCCCAAAAGGACAGCGTGGGTTATGACTTGAATCTGAAGCAGCAGTCCAATCCATAAAAGCTACATTAACTCCACAAAGTCAGGAAAGGAGATGTCTTATGTCGACACCGGGATTCGCAGGAAAAATTCTACTGGTTGACCTTACAAAAAATGAAATCAATCAAATCTCTTCAGAAAAATACGAAATGTACGGGGGAGGTCATGGCACTGCTGCCGCTATCTTCTGGGATCTTTGCGTGGCTCCCGGCGGCTGGGACCTCCAGGATGCATTCGATCCGAGGAATGCGGTATCTCTTATGACAGGCCCTCTTGCAGGAACAGGGCTTTCATATGCCGGAAGGACAAGTGTGTCAGGTATGTCGCCACAGTCATGGCCGGTCAACTGGTTCTGTCACAGCAATTTCGGCGGCAGTTTTGCTCCTATGTTAAAACTTGCAGGTTGGGATGGAGTAGTGGCTGTCGGAAGATCGGAATCACCGGTCTATATAAATATCGTAGATGACAAGGTCACTCTTGAGGATGCCCGGGAGTTATGGGGACTCACAACCTGGAAGACCCAGGAAGAGATCTGGAGAAGGTCCTCTGTCCGTTATGGCTATGAATGGCAGGAACTGGAAAAAGGACATACTATTCAAAGACCCGCGATTGTTACGATAGGCCCCGCGGGTGAAAACATGACCCGTGTTGCCTCCCTTGTGCATGGAGGAGGCTCGGGCGCGGGGCAGGGTGGATTTGGAGGTGTTTTCGGTTCCAAGAACCTTAAGGCGGTCGCGGTCCTGGGTACCGGAACTGTTAAAGTCGCGGACCCTATGGCTGTAAGGGATTCAAGAGAATGGTGGGAAACCCGGTGGCCCGTTAAAGTGGCATTTCCATACCCTCCGGGGCTGGTCCATTCAAGCTGTATGGGATGCCGCGGAAGAAACTGCCATAACAGAAATACCAAGTACGGAAGAGACTCTGATAATTGTGCAGAGGCAGGCTGGTACGCGGTAGCCCCTCCCGCAAAACCCACTCCTCCGGATGTTCAGTTGCGGTCCGCTGATATCGCCCAGCAACTGGGGATAAACGCGATGGAGACCTGTTTCATGGGGCCCATGGCCTTTGATGTTCCTCCGGATTTTCCAGTCCAGCCAAAGGTCCCGGCCTATACGGCTCTTGGCTGGTATTTGAAAAAGATGTATGACCTGGGAGTAATCGGCCCGGGTACAAAATTTGACACATCTCCGCTCCCCATGGAAGACTATGAGAAGGGTGAATTCGCGGATATCTATGGGCTCGCAATTGCAAATCGTATGGGATAGGCGATCTTCTTGCCGAAGGAACAGTCAGGTTTGCCGAAAAGCTCGGAAGATTACCTGACGATTTCAATACCTTTTTAAGGTTAACAGCCTGGGGTTACCAGGATCACTGGTCTATGCCTGCAGTTGAATGGTGCTATGGCAACCTGATGGACTCCAGGGATATTAACAATCACGACATGTTCCTGGGAAAAAAGGAAAATATAACCTGCGAACAATTCGTTAAAATACTGGCCGCCGGAACCAAAAGAAATGAACCCTTATGGTTTGATTACAGCTGGAAAGGAGACCAGGCTTATAAGACCGGAATCTATTCCGATTATAAAGCCCAGTGGGTTGCATGGCGCCAGCATTATGCAACCTACTACAAGGAATCCGTGCTTTTCTGTGACTGGGCTTTTTCAAATCTTTATAATGCCGGCAGCCCTGATGGAAGAGGTTATACCCCTGAGGCAGAGCCGCGCTTTCTTAATGCTGTTACAGGAAGAAACCACACCTTTGAGGATGGAATAGAAATTGGACGACGCGCCTGGAATATGAAAAGAGCTATATTCGTAATGCAGGGCAGGCATCGCGACCAGGAAAAATTTGCAGGGTATATGTACCGTCCCGGTGCCTCCTATTGCGGATTTTCTCCCGATCTCCCGATCTTTGACGGCAAAAATTGGGAATGGGAGAACTGCAGGGAGCTCTACTTGGAAGATAAAGGCCTGGAGCAGTGGAAAACATATTTTTATAAAGTTGAGGGCTGGGATCCTCAAACAGGCTATCCAAAAAGAAAGACCCTTGAAGAACTTGATATGAAGCAGGTAGCTGATATACTGCAGATTCACAACAGGTTAGGGTAGATGTAGTATTTCAATTATTTTATTTATCGTGCTCAATAAAAGTTTACTCCTCATCGGACATCATATGTTCTGCGCTATCCAGGTTTGCCACACCAGTGAATACATAGGAATCAGTTCTTAACTTTTAACAAACAATAGGAAGATAACACCGAAAAAATTATTATAAGATCGAGTCTGTCAAGAGTGAAGACCTGCCACCTATTTTTTTCACTGTTTTTCAAACAACAAGAGTCAAGAGTAGACTTGATCCCTTTATTGTTTATTGATTCTTTTTTTCTTATTCTTTTTTTTCAGAAGACTTGAAACTGTATTTGGTTGTCAACGACACTGCCATACAAAGGAAAGGCTGGTCGCATTTCAACGTTTCCATGGGGCAATGCCAAACTCCTTTAGGAATAACTACGGCAGTGGGAACGGAAAAAATATGATCTTCTTCCTCCCCTTCGGGACCTATTTTGAAATTCACTTCCGCCCCTAACTCAGGATTTTTCGGGTCGGATCCTATGAAGTAAATCACTTCATCGTGATCGTGAACATGTGGTTTCCGGGACAATCCCAACGGTCCGACCTGCAGCCCGAAGGCGTAAATAATATTACAGGGGAAACCATTCAGAAGATCGGCTCCGGCGGAAAACATTACGGTCTCCCCCATTTTTCGAATAGGCAGTGGAACTATGCATTTACCATATCTGCTCTTCCCGTCGGAGGTTTCCCGGGAAACGCCCTGTGCGATAGGACCGGCATCGGCGGCCCAGCCCAGCATAGCACCGGCAGCTGCTATTGCGGAGCTGCCGATGGCCAATTCTCTGATAAATCCTCTTCTTGTCGAGCCAGCTTTTACTTTTTCATCGGTATTCATAACTGCATCTCCTTGTTGGTATATTTCTTATTGACTTAGGGTCGCGCATTTTTGAATAGAGATTTTCTATTTTCTTGGGCGGACCAAAGGTCTTTAAGTTAACAGGTCCTCCCCAATCAAAAGTAGCTAAATCAAAGCCCGGGACGCGCGGGGAGCGATCCAGAGAAGGCCCCAGGTACAGCGCATGGAAGAGAACGGGCTTTCTGATTGCTCTAAAATTCAACGGGGCATGCTGTACGCCTTTAGGAATGAAGACGACGGTTGTCGAGGTGATAGTATGCTTCTCCATTTCCTCTCCCATCCAGAGATCTATCTCCGCATCAAAGCTTCTGCAAAGGTCCGGCAGTTCCGCGCCGAGGAAAATAAGGAACTCATCATATTTGTGGATGTGGGGAGTTTCCCAGCAAACCGGCGCGGTGAACACCTGCCATCCTATTGTGGCGGTTGCTCCAGGCAATGCCGAAGCGCCCCGAAAGTAAGTCTGTGGACTGGCTATTTCCGGAAACGGAGGGAGACTGTTAAGAGAAACAAAATCCATTGCTTTCGGCGGTTGGTGGTTGTCGCTCAGAAAATATTTCCCGTATTTTGTCCCGTCGGGTGATTGCGTCTCCTTTGGAGCTGCCATCAATCCGCTTTGATTGGGCGTCAAGGCTTCCCGCAGCGAGCTTGCGAGAGCTAGGCTGCCGGCGCCTGCGATGATTTTCTTAAAGAATCCTCTGCGCGTCGTACCTTTTTTCCTGATGCTGTCAAGACTCATGTTCGTCTCTCCTTTCTTGTGAATACCTTTCACGAAAACAGATTGAGTGATTTTGCCATCTTAGGAGAATATGGGATCAGATCTTTCACCTTGACAATTCATTACTCTGAGGCTCATTTGTCAAGTTTAAAGATTTGACCCCCAGCTCCTTACCGCTAACACAAAAATCATACGCGAGTATAACGAGTCGGCTGCATTGCCGGGTTATGAGTTCTCTTTCAATCTGTGCCCACCACGGCACTTCGCCGTTCAACCAGAATCACGTCACGCCAAGTCCCTGCGAGAGGCCCGTAAGTCATCTTGCCTATCTTCTCTAATCTTCCGATCTCCTTGAAACCATGCTTCTTTACGAGATAGAGACTTGCAGTGTTCTCGGGAAAGATCCCGCCTTGGAGTGTCCATAATCCTGCCTGTTCGGTCGAGTGTATGACTGCCTCGAGCAGAGCTGAACCGACGCCCTTGCCTCTATGCTCCGTTGTGACGTACAAACTCAGTTCAGCTACGCCCGAGTATACACAGCGGGCGGAAACGGGGGAGAGCAGTGCCCAAGCGAGAACACGATTGCCTTCCCTCACAACCAAACGGTGGTCCGGCAGATGGCTGGAATCCCATCTCTCCCAATCTGGAGCATTGGATTCGAATGTAGAATTGCCGGTGCTGATGCCTTCGAGATAGATGGAACGCACTTGCTCCCAGTCTTCTCGTCTCATGACGTCAGTCGAGTATTTCATGTGTCTTTCTCGCTCATAACATAATATATTATCCGGCAAACGGATAATTCGTAATTTTTAATATTATCCGGCTGACAGATAATTTGGATCTGTTCCAATTTGAGACGTTTATATCAAAATAATGGGAGAAAGACAAAGTTTCGAGTTGTTTCTCTAAATTATGCTTTTAGGGAATTACAGACCACCCAAATAAATCTAAAATTCAAGAAATAATCCGAACTTCTTATCCTGGTTTGTAAGATCAAATGCTGTCTTGTACAATTTCTATAGATTTTTTTGAAATCAACGTCCACTTTTACGCGTCGCAGCGTGCGATCGAAAGCGCCGTCGATCTGGTTCCCATAGCTCTGCCCATTGTCCTGGAGTAACGGTTCATAGATCCGCAGGCGGCAAGGCTTCAACGCGAATCCGGACACCGAAGCGGATTGGGGCTAGCTGCGTCACATCATCGAGCGCACGGCCCCAAATATTCGTTGCTTCTACCAGGCGAATCTCATTCCCCTTAGATATTGGTGTCGGTCCAAATCCGATCGCGATGGCATTGCCGTCCACCCAGAAGGCTAGTTCACCGGGTTCGATAACGTCTTTTGCATCCGGTTCAAGCGATGCAGCTGCAGGTGTTGTGAAATATACTTCTTCCCCCCACGTCTGAGCTTTTGACTCAAACGGCAGTGCAGCCCATATTGCGTCAGCGGTTGGTGTGTTAAAAAGCTCCGCATGGATTTCTACGTCGCCTATTGTCATTTTAAGTTTTCGCATCGTATACGCCTTGGTAGTCCCTGTTATGCGCTTCATAGTTATCTTTGAGATTGCCCCAATAGCCAAGAGGCAGTTCTCCGATTTGCACCTTGCCGCTCGATTGCTTCACTGTAATAAATTTGTGCCACTCCGGCGGATCCGATTGGGGATAGTCAATCCTGTGAAAGCCGAGGAATGGACTACTGGCTTTGCGGGCTAGAGAAGCATGCAAATGGATCTGGGCATGTGTCAGAATACTCAAATCCTCCAGACTCCGTATCAGCTTGTGCGGGTCCAGGGCATGCAGCGTGGGCACCCATTTTTCTTCGATTTCCTGAAGCGTTTCCAATCCAATTTTAAAAAGCGATTCGGTCTTGTATTCGCTGCAGTAATACTGCATCACGCGGGCAATCCCAGCGTGAAGCTCCTTCCAGTCCATTCCATCGCCTCTCCGAATAGGAGCATAGATTCTGGCTTTCTCTCTGGATATCTGATCCTTGGACACTGCCGCTCGTCTGCCTCCCGCGCGAATGCCGCAGCCTTTCTGCCAGCATACCTTCCCGTGGCGGCTGCGAAGCTGTGGTCTCCCGGAGAAAACAACTGCGTGCCCGCGGCATATAATCCGTCGAGAGTCGTTTTCAAATCCCAGTCAATCACCAGGCCGCCGCCATTGGCCTCCCGCCATTGGGGCAGACTGGATCCTTCGATCAGCGCATAATTCTGAAGCTGATCTTTGGCCGGATTGAATCCAGCCTCCGAATAGGTATCCACAATGATCTTTCCCGTGCTTTCTTCTTCCAACAGCATATTCCAAACGACTTTGCGCTCGATCTCCGGCATGGACGGGAAATCGCCATAAAAGGGAAGGGCGTACTCGCCGCTGAGTACTTTTTCACGAATTGCCGAAAATCCCATTCCCATGCGGTCGACATCCTTCTGGCGCCAGCCCGGCTCGGTAACGATCGGAAGCGCTTTGCCGTTGGCGTCGACCAGCATGACGTTCTCGTAGCTTGCATCGCCCGCGCCCGTGTACCATCTGTGTTTGAAGCCGGGTGTGATGCCCATGATCCCGGATCTTTCCATAAGGGTGAATTCGGCGCCGGCTCGCCATGCCATAGCAATGCCGTCTCCGGACACCGCGCGAGGCGACATGGTATTGTAGCCGGATAATTCCGTATTGATGAGCCAGATAGATCCGCCTGAAGACGAACAGAGTACGGTGGCTTTGGCTTTGAAGATCATGAATTCGCCCGTGCGGGCGTTTACTCCGGTAGCGCCGACAACTCTGGCGCCCTGGATCCCTTTCTCCGTCAGCAGGCTTGTAGCCATTACCCTGTCATAAATTTTGACTCCCAGCCGCTCGCATTCTTTCTTCAGTGCCGGCTTGAAAGTTGTTCCCCAGACGCGGATAACGACATTGGTCTCGTGAAATGGATTCATGCGCGGCGAGATCAGGAACTTGGTTTTGTCGTCGCGGCCTTCGACGCCTTTGAACTGGTCGTCCGAATCGCGAATCTTGCCGCCCATCTTTTCCAGTTCCAGAAGCGTATGGTAGTTTTCCCTGCACTGAATTTCGCGTCCGATGCCGTTGCCATATCCGCCGAATCCGTCGGTTAGCTTTTGAGCCCACTCGTCGGGATCAACCTTGGAGAGAGGATTCGCCGCTGTATCGCACCAGTGGTCGCATCCCGGCCCTCCAGCGCCGCTCCGGACTGTGGCAGACTTCTCGACCAGTGCAACCCGCATTCCTTTCCGTGCGGCGCTGATGGCAGCCCAGCATCCGGCAATGCCTCCGCCGATGACCAGCACATCCGTTTCGATCTCCTGTTCCTGATCATAGCGAATTGCATATGGCCATGCAGGCGCGCGCCCTTCATTCCCTATAAACTCATGAAATGTAGTCACTATTTTATTGCCTCCTGCAAAACCAAAAAACACCACGGATTTCACTGATTATCACGGACTGCAAAACACATTAAAATCTGTGAAATCCGTGTAATCTTTGGCATTTTTTAAGGTTCTCCAATATTAGACGCGGAAGACCCTGCCGTTATCTTTGCGCTTCCAGTACCCTCTTTGTTGTAACGGCCAATTAAATTTGACGGCGCCGGGTCTCGGACAATCGTTGACGCAGGTGCCGCAATACCAGCATTCCTCAGGATGCAGGATGATTGGGCACTTGCCCTCTTCGGGATTGGGGATGAACACATCCATCGGGCAGTGCTCCACGCACATGTTGCACCCGTCGCATATTTCAGGATTGAAGATTGCCGGCCTGCCTGGCGTCGCTATGTTAGGGATAGCATAAACTGTCATAACTCACTCCTTATCAGGCTCCAGATTCATTTTCCGCAGCAGAGCAGCATAACGCGGATGAGCGCGAAATGCTTGATAAGAACTCGCTTTTTGATGAACGGAGTATATGGAATTTCTCATTTGTATGTCAACCCACAACCGCATGATGCCGTTGTGGGAGGCAATAGGCTAAAAGTTTACATTTCGTGCCAGAAGTGAATTAAGTTTTTATCCTTATTTATTTTCTACTACATTATCTAGTCTATAATATCGACAAAGTTTAGACATACACAAATTATCTGCAAAAAATTTCTTGTTTAAAAGTTATGACTTCGTGCCATACCAGCCACCTTTTTCCTCCAATTCCATCCAGATTGCTGATTGATATTGAAGCCACAACTTACGAGTCAATCCCATTCTTAGTTGAAATTCCATAGCGGCCCCTTTGTAGCTGCATCAGGCAGCCACTGCCTCCTTTCCTTCAGTCCTTGTTTCTCCAAGAAGTACCTCCTTCAGTTTAGGGAGATGTCTGTAGCCGTTAACCTTGTTTAACCTCTGCTCTATATAGAGCAACGAGGTCGCAACCCACCTCTGCTTCTGACTGCTGTTGTGCCAGTAATCAACCTTGTCGGTCTTCTGGCCTATATGAGCCATTACCGACTCGATTATGTTCGTCGTCCTGAAGCTCCTCTTAAGCTCCCCGTGCAGACCGAGCCTGTGTATGGTAAGGGTTTCTTCGAACCCCTCGTCAAGGCTATCGACAGCTGACTCGTTTATCAGCTTGAGTTCGGCCCTCACCCTCTTAAGGGCAGCCTTTGCTTCCTCGTAGGTCGATTTGTCATAGGCCCTCTGAAGCTTCTGCCTAAACTGAGAGTGCAGGCCCTTGGGAAGATACTTAAGCACATTCTCCCTCTTGTGCCACTGGCACCTCTGGACAACACCATAAACGCCAAAGACCTCATTAATCGCCTTCCTGAGCCCCTTTGCTCCGTCTATTATGCACAGTAGACCCTCGTCATACCTGAGCCCACGGTCAATAAGTCCATGCAAAAAGTCCCTGCATACACTGTGGTTCTCCGTAGCGGCCTGAATGATGCCGAGCACCACCTTCCTGCCCTCAATCGTTATGCCGATGGCTATGATTATCTCGTCTTCTCCGAAGCGCTTCCCGTCCATGACCACGGCCACGAAATCATACCCGTCAAGCCGCCGCTCCATGAGATCCCTAAGCTTCCGCTCGCTGGCCCGGATGAAGCGCCGCGAGACCGTGGAAGGGCTGAGAGAGAAGGCACCAGGCACGGCCTCGGCGCATTCGCTATAGTTCCGGCAACTGAGTCCGTGGAGCACCCTCCGGAGAAGCCCCTCGTCCATGTCTTTGGGTTCCTGAAAGCTCCCATAGGAGTTGAGAGCAACCTCTTTGTTGTTTCTGGTGTCCCTGACCCTCTGATATATGATTGGCAGCCTCTGGTCCTTCACGTACACATAGCCTTTCTGCTTTGTCCACCTAGCATGCCCTAAAAGCCCATTACGCTTGTAGCGCTCGCCAGCCAGAGACTTGACCTCCTCCCTGAGTACCTCCCCGATATGCATGAGCCCCAGGGGTATGAGTTCCTGTATCAGCGCTACCTTACCGTCAAGCTCCAGCGCCTCGTATCCCTCTAAATCCATTACCTCCGCTGCCTTTGCACGCTTGACCTTGCTTTTTCCCGAGATTTTCAGTATATTCTTCATTGCGGCTCCTTTCTTGGTGCTTGTTAATCTCATAAATTATTTCACCATTTTAGGAGCCGCTATATTAAATTTCAACTAAGCTTAGCACAC
>CAVZMS010000099.1:0-7184 GCA_963776085.1 uncultured delta proteobacterium | reverse complement strand
AGTAACGTTCAAAAGTGTATGCATTTTTTTTAGGTTTGCATGGTGCAGATATGTCTTACGGGGGTCTCTTTTCAGAGGCGAAATAATACAGTGCCCGGTCTTTTGCATAACTCGTAGCAAAGGCGGGCGGAGGGCTTCCTGCCAGATTAACCACGAATGAGGGGTAGCTATCTACGCGGAACTCCGCCGCCCGCCTGACGACATCCTTATGCCGGTTCCTTGCATATCATTTCTTCGCCTCAGAAAAGAGACCCCCGTAGGACATCCCGGATACCACTGTTACATTTTTTTACTTTACAATCTCCGTGCATACACTTTTGAACATTACTAAAAATTTGGAAAAATAGAATTTTTAACGAGTTAAATCACCGCGGCGTACCTTCATACATGCCTCATTCGAGCCGAGGTGGCGCTTGTTGTCCAGGATAAATGGCAGAACTACGGGATCGGCACGTTTATGATAAAATATCTGGCCAGGATCGCGCAGAAAGACGGAATCCGCGGTTTCACAGCGGAGATCCACACGACAAACAGGACGATGCAGGCCGTAATGCACAAGCTGAACGGGAAGGTGGAAAGCTCTTTAGGCGGAAACGTGTACAGCATGCGTTCGGATTTTGTATAGAGGTAGTCTTTCTCTAAGATATTTTTTAATCCCAGTCCATAATAAGACCGTGTATTTTTTACCCTGTTTCCTGGAGCATTGCCACCGTAGCGAATCTGCCTGTAGCCCCTTCACCCCTATAGGAATAGAAGAGATCGGTGTTACACCTGGTGCAGATCCCCGCAATTTCAATCCTATTTTCTAAAAGACCTGCATCTATAAGCTGCCTTCGGCTTATCTCCCACAGGTCAAAATGGTTGTCCCGAACAATAAATCCCTTAAACCCTTCAGGAAATATCTCTTTATATGAGGTAAACTCTGCACAACATGGTCCGAGGGACGGGCCAATGGCCGCCAGGATCTCCGATTCCCCGCACCCGAAATTCGACCTCATCTTAGCCACGACAGATCCGAGGATATTGCGGACGTTCCCCCTCCAGCCGCAATGGGCAATCGCGAGGACCGCCTTAACCGGGTCATATAGGATTACGCCCTGGCAGTCCGCCTGTTTGACCATGAGGGCGACGGAAGGGATATCAGTAATCAAGGCGTCGGCATATGCATCTGATTCAATGCGGGGGTGATCATCCTTTCGCAGAATCACTATATCCCTGCCATGGACCTGATTCATAAATATGAGATGCCCTGCGCCGATAGCCCCCTTAATTATCCGGAGATTTTTTTTCACCCTCTCGGGCCGATCCCCGACATTATAGCTGGTGTTAAGGGTGTCATAGGGAGGCTTGCTCACACCCCCAATTCGGGTGAAAATCCCATGGGTCAGATAATCATAGTCTGAGAAGAAGATGAACTGTAAATAAAGGGTTCCATCAGTCGATCCGGAAATAAATTTGTGGGAGTATCTGCCAAGTAAGTTTTTATGAACTTTATCAGTATTCATACAGGATAGGTTCTATGACAGGGATGCGGGTGGATAAAACATGGTTCTGAAAATAAAAGAGGCCCTGGTCGTGCATCCTCCCCTGAAACATGATCGAAATGACATTATCACCCTGAGCAAAAGGTAGATACCTTCACGACACAAACTGTCTTACTTACCGCTGCTTCCTCCCGGACCTGACGGGGTTCATAAGCGTTTGTCGCGTGTGGTCCACCCAAACCCTGAGGTGATCAGAGGACACTCCGACATCATGATTCTAATGAAGGATTTTCAACCCCGCATAAGCGGATTTCGGGTTACAGGGCACCGCTAACTCCCCGTTTAGCACGACCAAGACCGGTTTAGGAATACTTAACCTATATCGACTCTTTCCTTGAGTTCTTTGCCGACCTTAAAAAACGGTAGCTTCTTAGGCGCCACGTTGATAATCTCGCCTGTCTTGGGATTCCTTCCCTGGTAGCCGTCATAGTGTTTGATTTTAAAGCTGCCAAAACCCCTGATTTCAACTCGCTCACCTCTCGAGAGGGCCTTTTCCATGTCACCGAAAACCGTGTTGACGACTTCCTCCGCCTTTTTAAGAGCCAGATTTTCCGCTTTGGCAAGGGCTTCAATGAGTTGCGATTTATTCATGGATCTCCTGCCTTAAAGGTTGATAATGTTTGAGGTAGCCATAACTATTATTGCGAAAAGATAAAAAGACTTTCCGTAGAGCAATATACATAATTAATCAAAAGATTTAAGTCAAGCCTCTTTTAGCAAATAATTCTGATTTTAAATAATGAGTAAAAACCTTGATATTTCCTTTCCTTCTGATATAAAAGTTTGATTAATACAGAAAAAGAAGTCAATGATTATTCTTTTTAGAGGTTATTTATGAGAAGCCTTACGAGTAAGGGAATTGAAAAGCTTATCCCCTATCCTCCGGGAAAACCTATCGAAGAGCTTGAAAGGGAGCTTGGTATAACAGGGTCGATCAAGCTGGCATCGAATGAAAATCCACTTGGCCCATCACCTTTGGCCGTCCGGGCCATCATGGATAATATTAAGAAGATTAATCGATATCCCGATAGCAGCGGTTATTACCTAAAGTCAAAATTATCCGATCTGTTCGGGGTTTCTCAGGACCGTATCATTATCGGCAACGGATCCAATGAACTGATAGAGCTTATCGTGAGGACCTTTTTAACCGCGGGGGAGCAGGTCATTCAGGCATGTCCCACCTTTCTGATTTATGAAAAGATAGTGATCGGGGCTGGAGGGGAACTCATATCAATTCCCCTCAAGGATTTTAAGGTTGACCTTAAAAAAATTGCGGAGGCAGTCGCCTCAAAGACTAAAATAATAGTTATTAATAACCCCAACAACCCAACCGGTTCAGCGCTTTCTAAAAAGGAGGTTGCGGCCTTTTTAGAGACCATACCCAACGATATTATTACTGTTTTAGATGAGGCATATATAGATTTTGTCACGGATAGGGATGTGGCCAACGGGCTTGATTTCCTGACGAATTATCCCAGGCTTATCCTGTTAAGGACATTTTCCAAACTCTATGGGCTTGCTGGACTCAGGATAGGCTATGGATTCTCCTCTGATGAGGTCGTTGATTATATGAATAGGGTAAGGCAGCCTTTTAATACTAATAGCCTTGCCCAGATCGCGGCCCTGGCAGCCTTGGATGATATTGAATTTGTTTCAGCCACGTTGAAGTTGGTAAAGGACGGGTTAGTTTACCTCCATAAACAACTTGATGGAATTGGTCTTGAATATCTCCCGACACAGACCAACTTTTTCATGATCAAGGTGCCCTTTGGCGGTAAGAAGATCTATGAATTGATGCTCAAGGAGGGGGTAATTATCCGTTCCATGGATAGCTATGGCATGGAGGAGTATATAAGGATAAATGTCGGCCTGCCCGAGGAAAATAAGAGATTTATCCGGGCTATCAAAAAGGTTTTAAATGACCTTAGACGCTAGTAATGATTAAGGGTGAATATACGGAGGGTGTAAATCAATGTGAAAAAACGTATCAGCAGTGCCAGGATAGGATTTGGCATATAATGCTGAGCTAGTGTCTCACGGGGGTCTCTTTTTTAAAGGCGAAGAAATAATTTGCAAGGAATCGGCATAAGGATGTCGTCAGGCGGGCGGCGAAGTTCCGGGCAGATAACTACTTCTCCTTTGTGGTTAGTTTACTGGAAGCCTTCCGCCCGCCTTTGCTACGAGTTATGCACAATACCGGGCACCGAACGATTTCGCCTTAAAAAAGAGACCCCCGTGGGATATTAATGCAGCTGACAATCCTGAAAATGAATAGGCTTTTGAACATTACAAAATCGTTGAGATAGTTCATGAACGGGATAATAACCATTGACGGGCCGGCGGGCGCCGGAAAAAGCACCGTAAGCCTTCTTCTTGCTAAAAAACTGGATTTTCTCTATCTTGATACAGGGGCAATGTACCGTGCTGTAGCCCTCAATGCCTTGAGAAAGGGAATCGGTTTCGGCGACCTCAGGGCATTGTATGAGATGTGCCGAAGTATTGATATAAATTTCATGTCAACCGGTGATAATTACAGGGTATATATTGGGGAAGAGGATATCTCCGATGAGATCAGGAGACCTGAGATGGATATGCTGTCTTCAAAAATATCCATAATCAAAGAGGTAAGAGATGCCATGACAGGGCTTCAGCGTAGGATTGGAAGGAAAGGGAGACTGGTCGCGGAAGGCCGGGACATGGGCACGGTTGTATTTCCGGACGCGAACCATAAATTTTTCCTCACAGCCTCGCCTGAGGCAAGGGCAGGAAGGAGATATGCGGAGAGATTGGGTCGGGGTGAATCGATATCCATGGAGGAGGTTGAGACGGAGCTTAGAAAAAGGGATGAACAAGATGAAACACGCGCCATCGCACCACTTAGGCCCGCCGATGACGCAATAATCATCGATACTACCCCATTAGGGGTAGATGAGGTTGTTGAAAAAATTATGGTTAATATAAGGGAACGGGAGAAGAAAATAATAATTAATGTTGATATTTATATTGATATTTGATAATATTATAAAATTCATTCAATTTCCAAATATTCCAACTAATACATTTAGGGGGTAATCGAGTTAATGGAGAAACTAACAGACCAAATGATGACAGATAACCTTGTTACTAACAACGAAGAGGATGAGGAGATCCAGCCCATTGATCATAAGCCTAAAGAAAACGGACAGATTTATGGCAGCGTGCAGGATGGGAATCCTGATGATGCAGGTGATAAGAAGGGAGAACAGGAGGCGATAGCAACCAAGAAGGACGATTCTAAAACATCGCTTTTTGATAACATCAAGCGGGATTCAAAAGAAGAGCCCGGATCAGGCAGTTTCAGGGAACTTTATGAAAGGAGCCTGAAAACTATCCAGGAAGGAGAGCTGGTTTCAGGAGAGATCGTTATGATCGGCAAAGATTATGTCCTTGTTGATATTGGATATAAATCTGAAGGCCAGATTAGAATTGATGAATTTATTGATTCTGAAGGTAATGTGACTGCAAAGGTTGGGGATAAGATAGACGTCCTTTTGGAAAAGAGAGAGGACGAGGATGGCCGGATTATTCTCTCCAAAGAAAAGGCGGCCAAGATAAAAATATGGGACGAGATTAAGAGGATATATGAACAGGACGGCACTATAAGAGGTGAGATTGTTTCTCGTCTAAAGGGCGGTATGGCGGTTGATATAGGACTTCAGGCCTTTTTGCCCGGCTCTCAGATAGATCTCAAACCTATCAGGAATTTCGATGCACTTATAGGCACAGAACACAATTTTAAGATTCTGAAATACAATAAGCGTCGGTCCAATATTGTTTTATCACGGAGGGCAATTCTTGAGAGAGAGCGGAAGATAAAAAGGGATAAGACCTTACATAAACTTGAAGAGGGGACCGTTCTTAAAGGCACCGTAAAAAATATAACCGACTACGGCCTATTTATAGACCTTGGCGGGATCGACGGTCTGCTTCATATCACCGATATTTCATGGGGGCGGGTAGGTCATCCATCAGAGCTCTATCAGATCGGAGATGAAATTACGGTCAAGGTGCTGAAGTTCGATATGGAAAAGGAAAGGGTATCTCTCGGACTCAAACAACTTAATTCGGACCCGTGGACTGAAGCAGATAAACAATATCCGGTGAATGCAAAGGTCAGGGGGAAAGTAGTAAGCCTGGCCGATTATGGGGCATTTATCGAGATTAAAGAGGGGATTGAAGGTCTGATCCATGTGTCGGAGATGTCATGGACAAGAAAGATCAGACATCCGTCACAGATACTGAAAGTAGGTGATATTGTGGATGCCGTGGTTTTAAATATCGACTCGACAAAAAAGCGTATCTCATTGGGCCTGAAGCAGGTTGAGCAAAATCCATGGGAGGTAATAGGGGAGAAATATCCGGTCGGCACTACTATTGAAGGCAGGATAAAGAATATCACTGATTTCGGTATATTTATAGGCATTGATGAAGGGATAGACGGCCTTGTTCATATATCGGATATCTCCTGGACAAAAAGGATTAAACATCCTTCAGAAATTTATAAAAAGGGCCAGGAGGTACAGGCGGTAGTCCTCAATATTGACGAGGCCAATGAGCGTTTTTCTCTTGGTATTAAGCAGTTGGCCCCTGATCCATGGGATGAGATCCCGGAGAGATATAAACCGGGCACGAGGGTCACCGGAACGGTTACAAATGTTACCGATTTCGGGGTTTTTATTGAACTTGAAGAAGGTATTGAGGGATTAATTCACGTTTCGGAATTAACACGAGAGAAAGGCGGCAATCCTTTAAGCAGGTTTAAGGTCGATGATGTCATACAGGCAAAGGTATTAAATATCACTAAAGAGGAAAAGAAGATCGCTCTTTCCATCAGGCAGCTTGAAGAAAGCGATGAAAGAAATATCTTTAAGAGCTATCTGAGTAACAGCAGAGAGGCCACCTCCAACTTTGGTGAACTGCTAAAGGCAGGAATAATGAATCTGGAAAACAGGGTCCGATCCAATAAACGGAAGGACGGAGAGGATGCCGAAAAACAGGACGATAACGGCGATTCTCTCGGCGACGATTCCCATTTTCAAGCCAGTGATGAGGCACGGGAGGAGATCGACAGCAAAGAAGTTGAATCTGCTGTTGAAGAGGATAGCCTTGACGGAAGTCCTTCTGTTGAAGCCGGCGATAATAAAGAAGAAGACAAACATGAATTCTGATACGGCAGGGCCTATTAGATTATTAGAGAGTTCAGGAGATAAATTATAGGTGGGGAGAAATAGTTCCATTTTATATTTTACAAAAATATGACCATGAAAACGCACCCCATAGTGACAGCCCTTATTATTTTAGGATCAACCGTGATCTTTCTGGGTATGTTTATGACTGTCGCCCTCAATTTTTTCGGCCAATCCTCAGTTCTGACATTATCCCATAAGATAGGGGTGATTCATATAGAGGGGACTATAAAGGATTCCGAACCCGTTTTAAGCCAGTTGGTGAAATTCAGAAACGACAGAAGAATCAAGGCCATTATTCTAAGAATTGATTCCCCCGGCGGTGGTGTCGGGGCGTCACAGGAGATCTACAGGGAAGTCCGGAAGACCAATGAAACAAAGAAGGTCATTGTCTCATTGGGTGATACAGCGGCAT
>CAVZMS010000098.1:0-26541 GCA_963776085.1 uncultured delta proteobacterium | reverse complement strand
CCCGCCTTTGCTACGATTTATTCAAAATATCGGGCACTGAACCATTTCGCCTCAGAAAAGAGACCCCTAACGGACATCCGAATGTATGCTTTCATAAGCATTCACTATAATCCCAAAAATAGAAAGGGCAAGACAACGCTGTCTTGCCCTTTCTATGATTATTAAAGCTTCCGAAAAAAGCAGACTACCTCCTTGTCTTTTTCGCTTTTTTACTGCCGATCGACGCTTCCATAGCGGCATGCGCCGCTGCCAATCTCGCTATTGGAACCCGGTAGGGCGAGCAGCTCACATAAGTAAGCCCGGCCTTGTAGCAGAACTTGACAGATGCCGGATCGCCGCCCTGCTCCCCGCAGATCCCGACCTTCAGATCCTTCCTGGTTGAGCGTCCCTTTGTAATAGCCATTTCAATAAGCTGGCCTATGCCTTCCTGGTCAATGGTCTGGAAGGGGTCGGCCTTAAGGATCTTCTTGTCCAGATATGCATTCAGAAACCCGCCGATATCGTCGCGGCTGAATCCGAAACCCATCTGGGTGAGGTCATTGGTCCCGAAGGAAAAGAACTCCGCCTCTTCCGCCATCTTGTCGGCCAAAAGACAGGCCCTCGGGATCTCGATCATTGTACCCATCTTGTAGTCAATCTTCCTGAGGTTGAATTTTGAGAGGACCTCTTTGTAGACCCTTTTAATGATCTTATCCTGCTCTTTCAATTCATTCATATCACATGTAACAGGGATCATGATCTCAGGAATGGCCTTTACCTTTTCCTTGATAAGCTCGGCGGCTGCCTCAAAGATGGCGCGGATCTGCATCTCTGAAACCTCAGGATAGGTGATGCCCAACCTGACGCCGCGATGACCCATCATGGGGTTTACCTCATGAAGGAGTTCACCTCGTCTTACTATCTCCTTCACATCGATCCCGAGGCTGTCTGCAAGCTCCTTTTGCTGAACCTCGTCCTGGGGGATAAATTCATGGAGAGGCGGATCAAGCAGGCGGAATCGTGACGGGAAGCCCCTGCATGACCTTGAGGGTCGCCTTGATATCACCCTTTACGTAGGAGAAGAGCTTGTCCAGGGCCGACGTCCTTTCCTCCACGCTATTGCTGAGGATCATCTGCCTGAGCAGGAAAAGGGGCTTTTCACTGTTCTCGCCGTAAAACATGTGTTCTGTCCTGAAAAGACCTATGCCCTCTGCCCCGAAATTTCTTGCTTTCGCGGCATCCGCGGGCGTATCCGCGTTGGCCCTGACACCGAGCTTGCGTTGTTTGTCAACGAGCTTCATGAATGCCTTGAAGTTCGGATTTTCGCTGGCGTCTATCATGTTAAGTCTGCCTTCATAGACATAGCCCTTTGTCCCGTTAAGGGTCAGGATATCGCCCTCCTTATAACTCTTTCCGTCAACCGTCATCCTGCCGGAAACAGAATCGACATGTATCGCGCCTGCGCCTACGATACAACATTTACCCCATCCCCTTGCCACAAGCGCCGCATGGCTTGTCATGCCGCCCCTTGCGGTAAGGATGCCTTCCGCTGCGCGCATGCCGGCCACGTCCTCAGGGTTTGTCTCCTCCCTGACCAGGATGACCTTCTTGCCCCTTTTCTCCCACTCTACGGCATCCTCGGCCTTGAATACGATATGCCCGCTTGCCCCGCCCGGTCCGGCAGGCAGGCCCCTGGCGATTATCTTGGCGCCTTTTTCCGCCCCCGGATCCACAATGGGATGAAGGAGTTCATCAAGCTGTTCCGGTTTAAGCCTCATAACTGCCGTCTGTTCGCTTATAAGTCGTTCCTTGAGCATATCCATGGCCATGTTAAGGGCCGCTGTGCCTGTCCTTTTTCCTACCCTTGTCTGGAGCATATAGAGTTTCCCTTCCTGGATGGTAAACTCTATATCCTGCATATCGCTGTAATGTCTCTCAAGCTTTCTTTGGATGTCGTGCAATTGCTTGTAAAGCTTGGGCATGGCCTTTTCAAGGGAATCAAGGCGCATGTTCTGTTCATTCTTGGTTGCCTCATTTATGGGATTCGGCGTGCGGATTCCGGCTACAACATCCTCTCCCTGGGCATTCGGGAGCCATTCACCATAGAATTTATTATCACCGGTTGCAGGGTTGCGGGTAAAGGCAACACCGGTTGCCGAACTATCTCCCATATTTCCAAAGACCATTGCCTGAACGTTAACGGCGGTGCCCCAGTCGTCCGGGATGCCTTCAATCCGTCGGTACGCCACTGCCCGCTTCCCGTTCCAGCTCTTGAATACGGCCCCGATACTGCCCCAGAGCTGGCTCATGGGGTCATCCGGGAAAGGCCTTCCAAGGACTTCCATAACCTTTTTCTTGTATTCATCGCACAGATATTTCAGGTCTTCGACTGTAAGATCAGTATCGTTCTTGTATCCCTTGGATTTCTTAAGCCCTTCCATTATGCCTTCAAGCTGAACGCGGACGCCCTTGCCCTCTTTAGGTTCAATACCTTCCGCCTTTTCCATCACGACGTCGGAGTACATGGTAATAAGCCTTCTGTATGAATCAAAGACAAAACGCCCATTCCCGGTCTTCTTAATAAGACCGGGAATAGTCTTTGAACATAGTCCTATATTCAGGACCGTCTCCATCATCCCGGGCATAGATGAACGGGCGCCCGAACGGGACGACACCAGGAGTGGGTTATCCTTATCACCGAATTTCATGCCCATCTCTTCCTCGACCAGCTTCATGGCCTTTTTAACCTGCTCCTTCATGCCGTCGGGAAACTTGGCCCTGTTGGCGAAATAGTCATTGCAACAATCCGTGGTGATGGTAAAACCCGCGGGCACAGGGATGCCGAGACGGCTCATCTCTGCCAGGTTGGCCCCCTTTCCGCCGAGCAGGTTCTTCATCTCCGCCTTTCCGTCAGTCTTTTTTGATCCGAAGAAATACACATATTTCGTCATAATAATATCTCCTCTGTTATCTGGTTATACAAGAAAGGGTTACAAGGGATCGAGGAGTCAAGTGAAATAAACACTTGAATCCTTGACCCCTCGAATCCTAGTCTCCGATATCACAATCAATTGATATGTTCAGAATGTTGAAAATTTGCTACAAGCCCTGATTTTCTATAATATATATCGATTATGTCAATGCTATCAAGAAATAAAATCCATTAAAAGATCTTGCTGATTCCTGTAAAAGGAGCATTGACATGCAGAAAAATGATAAGACCCTTATCTATCTGGACCATAACGCTACCACGCCGATAGACCCGACCGCGATTGAAATCATGACGCGATATATCCGTGATGAGTTCGGCAATCCTTCAAGTGCCTATCCTCTTGGAGTGAGGGCTAAGGAGATCTTAGAGACCGCAAGGCAGGATGTCGCGTCGCTTATCGGATGCAAGGGCAAAGAGGTGATCTTTACATCAGGGGGAAGCGAGTCAAATAATATGGCTCTAAAAGGCTTGGTCGATTTTAGGGAACCTGAAAGATACCATGTCATTACATCCGCAGTAGAACACCCGGCTGTCTTGAATCCTGCCCTGTATCTTATGGAACTGGGTGTCAGGGTAACCATCCTCCCCGTGGATCGATATGGCCGGGTTTCACCTGATGATGTAGAAAAGGCCATAATCCCTGACACCTGCCTGATCTCCATAATGCTGGCCAATAACGAGACAGGGACATTGAATCCTGTAAAGGAGATATCCAAAATATCGAAAAGGCATAATATCCCTCTTCATACGGATGCGGCTCAGGCGGTCGGGAAGATCAATGTCGATGTCAACGAACTGGGTGTGGATCTTCTAAGCATGGCAGGCCACAAGGTTTACGGCCCGAAGGGTGTGGGCGCCTTATTTATACGTGAAGGGCTGGCCCTCACCCCGCTGATCCACGGGGCAGGTCAGGAACTCGGAAAGAGGGCGGGCACGGAAAATGTCATCCTTGCAGCGGGTCTTGGCGCCGCCTGCAGGGTAGCCGGAAAAAGGTTGAAAGAAGACATCATCAGGATTAAGGCCCTGAGGGACAGGCTGCAGGAGATCCTCTTTAAAAATATCAAAGGCCTTGTCCTTAACGGGCATCCCGAGGAGAGGCTTCCCAATACCCTCAACATATCAGTGCCCCATATGGAGGGCGCCAGGATCCTTGAAGGCCTGCCGTCCCTGGCTGCCTCCACAGGGGCCGCCTGCCATGACAGGTCCGTCAGATTGTCCCATGTCCTGTCCGCCATGAATGTCCCTCCTGAAGTAGGCATGGGCGCCCTGAGGTTAAGCCTGGGAAGAGGAAATGACATCCATCAGATAGAAGAGGCCGCCGGACTTTTAATTGACCGTGTAAAGGAGATGATGCGATAACAGTCATATAACAGGCTCTTAACCGAACAGCTCCACGGCCTTCCTCAAGCGCCTTACAACCCTATCCTTGCCCAGTGCATTAAGGAGTTCAAAGATCCCCGGCCCCACTGCCTGACCTGTGACTGCCGTGCGGATGCCGTTTATCAATATCCCTGCCTTGATATCCTCTTTCTCGGCCATTGCCCTTATCACCTCTTCTATTTCAGTCGTTTCAAATCTCGCCAGGCCGTCAAAGCGTTCAGCCAGGGCTATAAACCATCCTTTTAGCCCTTCATGCTTGAAGATGTTCTTCTTTATTGCCTCCTGCTCCATGGGAAACTCATCAGAGAAAAAGGGCCTGCCCAGGGTCGCGAAATCGGTTGTAAAATTATATCGTTCCCTAATAAGTTCCAGGATATCAACAAACCATTTCTTTCTTGACCCTTCGAATTCTTCATCCCATATCCCTGCCTTTCGCAGTTCGGCCTTGACATAAGGAACCAACTCATTAATCGGAAGGTTTCTGACATAATGGGAGTTGATGCTGACGGCCTTGGGATCGGTAAAAAATTTAGGGTCGCCAGTCCTTATATCGAATATGGAATTGGCCTTGTTGATGCCTTCAAGGGAAAAGGCCTCAATCAATTCATCCTTTGAAAAGATCTGTCTTGATTCCGGCGTGGACCAGCCTAAAAGCACAAGAAAGTTTACAAAGGCCCATGGAATGAATCCATGCTCCCTGTAAAAATGCACAGCAACCAGTTCGCCGTGGACCCTTTTTGATATCTTGGCCTTTTTATTGTCCAGTGTAAGGGACATGTGGGCAAAGACCGGTACCTGTTCTCCAAGGGCATTATATATAAGAATCTGTTTAGGTGTATTGGCAAGGCCGTCCTGCCCCCGCAAGACATGCGTGATCTTATCGCGTATATCATCAACCGCGTTGGAAAGGACATATAGAGGCTGACCGTTTGACCTGACTATTACAAAATCCTCTATATCCTCATACCTCTTTTCAATATATCCATAGACCTCATCCTTGAATCTGACAGATCCTTCTGTCTCTGGGCACCTTCAACCTTATTGTGTAGGGGAGGCCTGCCGCCTCTTTCTCGGCGATCTGGTACTTGGTGAGATCCCGGCAGGTGCCGTCATATTTCGTGTCCGCCTTATGGTTAAATGCCTTTTCCCTTTTTGTCTCCAGATCCTCCTTTGTGCAGAAGCACTTATAGGCGTGTCCGGTCTCGAGTAGCTTTTTAGCCGCCTCCAGGTGTTGACCTATAAATTCGGACTGGAAATACGGCCCTTCATCCCAGGTTATCCCGAGCCATGTCAGTCCGTCAATGATCCCCTGGATCGAGTCCTGTGTTGATCTCTCGATATCGGTATCCTCTATCCTTAAGATAAATTTCCCGTTGTTTTTCTTTGCAAAAAGCCAGTTATATATAGCGGTCCGCGCCCCGCCTATATGCAGATACCCTGTCGGACTCGGCGCGAACCGCACCCTAATTCCCTTTTCCATTAAATACTTCCTTTCTTAAACAGCATGTACTACTCTTGCATAATGTAATTATTTATCGTATGAATAGTAGAAAAACCGCCTATGAGATATTTTAGGCTTTTTTATGAGTCCTTTTTGCCCCTGTCTTTCCCTATTTTCTCCATCCGCCTCTCTATCTCTTTTTCCAATCCCCGATCAGTGGGTCTGTAAAATATCCGGTTCTTGATCTTTTCAGGCAGATATTCCTGTTCCACCCATGCGCCGGGGTAGTTATGGGGATACAGATAACCGCGACTGTAACCCAGACTCTTCATCAATCCTGTCGGGGCATTTCTTATATGAAGAGGCACAGGCAGAGGGCCGGAATCCTCTATCTCTTCCTTAACGGCCTTTTCCGCCAGATACAGGGCATTGCTCTTAGGGGCCGTGGCCAGGTAGACCGCCGCTTCAACAAGGGCCAGCTCTGCCTCAGGGGGCCCCACCTTTTGCCATGCCTCAAAGGCCGCAAGGGCCATCTGCAAGGCATTGGGGTCTGCAATGCCGATGTCTTCGGAGGAGAATCGTATCATCCTTCTTGCAATAAACAAGGGATCTTCACCGGCCATAAGCATCCGGTACAGCCAGTATATGGATGCATGGACATCGCTTCCCCTCAGGCTCTTATGAAAGGCCGATATGATATTATAATGTTCTTCACCATCCTTATCATAGGGAAGGGCCTTGCGATTAAGGGCCTTCTCAACACATTCCAGATCCAGGATATCAGGACTCTTTTCATCCTCCATTGCATAATAGACTGCCGCCTCCAGATTATTAAGGGCAACCCTTGCGTCGCCCGAAGAGAGGTCTATGATGTGTTCAAGGGCCTGCGGCGATATCTTTATCCTCAGGTCTCCTAATCCGTGTTGCTTATCATCCAGGGCCCGCAAAAGGATAGTCTTAATGTCTTCTTTCTCAAGCGGCCGCAGGACCATAACCCTGGCCCTCGAGATCAGGGGAGGTATGACCTCAAAGGATGGATTCTGTGTTGTGGCTCCTATGAGTATTATAAGGCCGTTTTCCACATGGGGCAGAAAGGCATCCTGCTGGGCCTTGTTAAACCTGTGGATCTCATCCACAAAGAGGACCGTCGGTTCCCCGGAGATTCGCCGGATATTTTCGGCCTCGGTTATAACCTTTCTGAGTTCCTTCACACCGGCTGTAACCGCTGAAAATGTCTCAAAATGCTTATTGGCATATCGCGCAATCAGCCTGGCCAGAGTGGTCTTGCCTGAACCGGGCGGGCCCCAAAAGATAACTGAAAAGATACGGCCGGAGGTCATGGCCCTTCTCAAGGCTGATCCAGGGCCGAGAAGATGATCCTGCCCCAATATCTCCTCGATCCTGTTGGGTCTCATCCTTTCTGCTAAAGGGGTCTCGGGATGATCCATATCAGTATCCTTAAAAGGTTTGTTCAAGGGGCCGAGGGGTCTAGGATTCAAGGGTTCAAGTGTAAGTACAAAGGAACCAGAAGCCAGGAGACATAAGCTAGAATGTTGACAGTTTTTCCTCACTTCAAAATTCGTAATTCGATATTGGACCTGCCCGCTCATGCCTCTTGGCGATAAAGGCCCTATGCGTTGCAAATTATACTGCGGTAACAAATAGGCAGCATCAGTGAAATAGAGCTTTGGCAGGCGGGTATTCAACATTCAATCCCTTTATACCATCCCGGGCGCGATGAATCGCTCCCCTACACTTCTTGTCGTGCCGTAGCATCTTGACGAAGGCAGGCGCTCTATGCGCCATGCGCTCTGCCCTCGAACCCTTGAATCCTTAATGATTAAATTAATGTGCTCGGTAATCTCCTTCTAACGTCTGTTCATCAATATTTCTGAGACCTGTTTGAGAACTATGTTCACGTCTATGGGTTTCATGATGTTCAGGTCCGCCGCCAATTCATCTTGCCGGTGGTAGTTGTTAATATCGTTTCCATCTCTAATCAAGACGATAGACATCTTCGGGTTTACCTTTCCATATTTTTTTACCAGGGTGCTGCCCCCCTCACGGAGTCTCTCAGCATCCGCTATTATCATATCGAATCTTTTCCTCTTCAATTTAACCATACCTTCAAGGCCATTATTAGCCGTTTCCACCTTGCATCCCTTGCTCATCAATAAATGTGATAAAAGATCTCTGACAACATCTTCGTCCTGAATAATCAGGATCTGCGCATCCTTTATCTTCTTTCTTTCGGCCTTGCTTACCTTATATCCCTGTCCAACAAGAGGTAATCTGATGTGAAATATTGTCCCTTCCCCTTCCCGGCTCGACATCTCGATATCGCCTTTATGCCTTTTTACAATAGCATAAGACAGGCTTAAGCCAAGCCCTGTCGCCGTATTCCCCTTGGTGCTGAAAAAAGGATCGAATATCCTTTCCCGGAACCGGCCGGATATTCCGATCCCGCTATCCTGAATATATATATGTGTATAATCGGCATCGTCTTCTGTGGTAATATGTATTTCTCCGCCATCCGGCATGGCCTCGACGGCATTAGTAATCATGTGGATAATGACATCCTTTATCTCCTCCGAATCCCCTTCAACCAGTGAAGATGATCTAAGATACGTTTTTAAATCTACTTTTATACCTTGACTTTCAGGCCCTACTTTCCATGTCCCGACGGCGGATTCAACAGCTTCATTAACTATCCTATTTAGATCAAAATGGGTCACGTGTTTTTGTTCGTTTTCCGTTTCCCCAATCAATTCCAGTTCTCTGGCAATGCGCAAGGTTTTATATGAGACATCCTTCAGCATTTTATATGCATCTACAAGAACGATATCGCCTGAGCGGGCAATTTCCTTTATCTCCTTCATTTTTTTTAAAATTAAGTCGTTATAACAGCGAAACTTGGCATTGACACCGAGGGCCATAGTAATCAGGGCCTCTCTCTTCCTTGACCGGATTTTCTCCTCTTCCAACTCCTTTCTTTTTTCCAGTCTGGTGAGATTTAAAAGAAACGCCGTCCTGCTTTTATGCCTTATACGTTTAACCTTAACTTCACAATATATAGATCCACCTTCCCGTATAACCAGGTGTGCGTCATATTGGCCCGGCGCCATCTTGCCGGAATTCCATATATTATGAAGTCTTCTCACATATTCCTCATCATCGTGATGAACGAGGTCAAGAAAATCGCGCCCAATTACCTCTTCGGCCCTGTAACCTAATTGTTCCAATATCAGCTCATTAGTCTCCAGAATCTTTCCATTCCGTATGAGAATCACTCCGGCCGGCATTGAATTGAATAGCCTGTCCCTGTCTATTAAAGCCCTCTTAAGCTTAAGTATCTCTCCTTTTAGCAAGGATGTTGTCTCCCTTAGAGACTTATTTTCGGCTTTAAGCTTTTTAATCCTTGTTTCAAGATAATCAGAATTTTTCTCTACCATAACGCCTCATAAGGAAAGGGTTCTAGGGTTCTAGGGTTCAAGGATTCGAGAGTTTATTTCACTCGACCCCTGGAACCCTTGAAGCCTTGAATCCTTATCAAAAATATTTTCGCGATTTAATATGAGTTTGTTTGAAAATGGACTTGATGATCTCCTGCATATACCGTATCATAATATTCATGGGGGCTACAACAAGGAAAAAATCAGCCGGCCAGGATCTGGCCCAAGGTGAAAAAAGCCAACAAAATGAGGCGAAATTTACCGATAATTCATCATCTTTTGTCAACCTTCATGTTCATACCGAATTCAGTCTTCTGGACGGCGCTATAAGCATTAAAAAATTGATAAACAAGGCTATCAGCCTTGGGATGGATAGCGTCGCCATCACGGACCACGGAAATATTTTCGGGGCTGTCCAGCTTTTCACCAAGGCCGCCAGGGCAGGTATCAGGCCGATTTTAGGTTGTGAGGTTTATGTGGCGCCGGGGGATCGCCGAGAACGCTCGCCGGCCAAGGACGGCCAGCCGAATGCCTATCACCTTGTACTCCTTGTGATGAATGAAAAAGGTTATAAAAATTTGAGTCGCCTTGTAACCCTCGGCCACCTTGAAGGATTCTATTACCACCCCCGTATTGATATGGAATTGCTGAGAGAATGCAATGAGGGACTAATTGCCCTTTCCGCCTGTTTAAAGGGTGTAATTCCATACCACATTACCTCCGGCAAGATGGACATTGCAAAGGAGAAGGCAAGGGAACTTGACGCAATCTTTGACAAGGGCCGCTTTTACCTGGAGGTTCAGGCAAATAAAATTCCCGAGCAGATTGAGGCAAATAAGGTTCTCAGAGAGTTTTCCCAACAACTATCCATCCCTCTTGTAGCTACAAATGACTGTCATTACCTGACCAGGGAGGATTCCGAGGCCCATGACGCCCTTCTATGCATCCAGACAGGAAAGATCATTGATGACCGGCAGCGTATGAAATTCTCCACCGATGAATTTTTCTTCAAATCCCGCAAAGAGATGGAGGATTCCCTCGGAGAAAGATATTCGGAAGCCCTTGATAATACGATCGAGATAGCAGAACGATGCCGATATGAGATGGAGTTTGGTAAGTACAAGTATCCGGTCTTTCATACACAAGGCAAACAAGACCTCAATGAACTGCTCACACAGGAGGCGCAAAAAGGACTCGAAGAGAGGATAACGCAAAGGGAAAAGGATGAAGGGGAGATCACCCCGGCTCTAAGGCAGGAATACAAAGATAGACTCGATTTTGAGCTCAAAGTTATTACAAATATGGGTTTTTCGGGCTACTTCCTCATTGTTGCTGACTTTATTGATTATGCCCGCAGGTCTGATATCCCTGTTGGTCCGGGGAGAGGGTCAGCGGCCGGATCATTGGTCGCATATTGTCTTCATATTACCAATCTTGACCCCATCAAATACGGCCTCCTTTTCGAGAGATTCCTTAACCCTCAAAGGATCAGCATGCCTGACATTGATATCGATTTCTGCATGAACGGTAGAGATGATGTCATAAGATATGTTGCTGAAAAGTACGGTCGTGAAAACGTAGGACAGATAATCACCTTCGGCACTATGAAGGCAAGGGGCGTCATAAGGGATGTAGGTCGTGTCCTTAATATTCCTTACGGCGAGGTTGATAAAATCGCCAAGATGGTACCCGAGGGTCCCAATGTAACGCTGTCTCAAGCAATTGAGGAGGAACCTAGTCTTAAAAAGATGGAGGAAGGGGAAGAGATCGAAAAAAAATTGCTGAAGATCTCCCTGTCTCTTGAGGGCTTGTCAAGGCATGTATCGACCCATGCCTCAGGTGTAGTTATCTCAGATAAGCCTCTTGTGGAATACCTCCCCCTTTGCAAAGGGACAAACGACGAAATAATGACCCAATTCACTATGGATGAGATCGAAAAACTGGGGCTTATTAAATTTGATTTTCTCGGTCTAAAGACACTCACAGTTATCAAGCATACTCTTAAACTGATAGAGGAATCCTCCGGGCAAAAGATCGATATAGATCATATTCCCCTGGATGATAAAGAGACTTTTGGAATTTGCCAGGAAGGAAAAACAACCGGTGTCTTCCAGTTGGAAAGCGACGGGATGAAAGATCTGCTTAGGAGCCTCAAACCGGAAGTTTTTGAAGATCTTGTGGCCCTTGTGGCCCTGTATCGACCGGGTCCCATGGAGTGGATACCGGATTATCTAAATGGCAAGCACGGCAGGAGAAAGACCAAATATTTGCATCCCGGCCTGGAGCCCATTTTGGGAAAGACCTACGGTGTGGCGATCTATCAGGAGCAGGTGATGCAGATAGCTCGTGATTTGGCCGGTTTTTCAATGGCTGAAGCCGATGTGCTCCGAAAGGCCATGGGTAAAAAGGATGCGGACCTCCTGGCTGAACAGAAGGAGAAGTTTATCAACGGCTGCATGAAAAAGGGGATTGAAGCAAATTTAGCGGAAAGGATATATACATTTATTGAACCTTTTGCCGGGTATGGTTTTAATCGTTCCCATGCCGCATGTTACGCCCTTATAGGTTATCAGACCGCTTATCTGAAGGCCCATTTCCCGGTCCAGTTCATGGCCGCTTTACTTACCCAGGACATGGGAAATCAGGATAAGACCATAAAAAATATCGCTGAATGCCGTGAGATGGGAATAAAGATCCTGCCGCCGGACCTTAATGAAAGCCAGGCCGATTTTACAGTGATTGAGGGAAGCATACGCTTTGGACTGGCAGCGGTAAAAAATGTGGGGTTGAAGGCTGTCGAGTCGATTATTGAAGCACGCAACCTTTCCGGTCCATTCAAGGATTTACTGGATTTTTGCCAGAGAGTAGAGGGGTCGAAGGTGAACCGAAGGGTCCTCGAGGGCCTTATCCAATGTGGCTCTTTTGATTTTACCGGGGTTTACAGATCCAGGCTTTTTGCCTCCCTCGACGATGTCATCAGGCTATGTGGAGCCACCCGTGATCCAAATCAGTTAAATATCTTTTCCGGCCTGAATAATGCTGTGGGGGATTTAGCGGCATCTTTAAGTTTGCTGATGTTGATGAATGGAGCAAAAGGGAAAAATTGAATAAAGAAAAGGAGGCACTGGGATTCTATATCACAGGTCATCCGCTTGATGAATTCGAGGGAGAAGTCAAACGCTTTGCCACTTGTTCAATCCAGGACCTTTTAAAATTGCAGGACAAATCTCAGGTAAAAGTGGCGGGTGTGATAGAGAATCTGAAGATGAAGAGGACAAAAAAGGGAGACAGGATGGCGATTCTCTCCTTGGAAGATCAAACCGGGGCTACTCAGATTATTCTTTTCCCGGAGGCTTTTAACAGTTACTCCGCGTTTCTTAAAAACGACGAGCCCTTGCTCATATGCGGGGTGGCCGAGGTGAGCGATAACTCATCCAAGATTATTGCCAAAGATGTCGTTTCACTGGAGTCCTTGAGACATAAGTCCATCAGGACAATCGAGCTTGAAATCAATCAAGAGACGGCATCAAGGGATTTATTGGAAGATATAAGGGATGTCTTCTTCAGGTACCCCGGTGAATGTTCGGTTTTATTCAGGATGAATATGGGCGGCGGGAAGGAAATACTTATTGGGGCCAATAACCACTATAAGGTATTGCCCTGTGAAGAGATGTTAGGAGAGATAGAGAAAATAACAGGGAAAAGGGCTGTTTTCAGATATGAATAATCCTCGGTTTGTTTCACGATCGATATTGCGGTTTAATCATACGGCCTGAAGATCAGGTGGTCTCAATAAGATCATTGCCCAGATCCTTTAAGATCAGGGGGGTAGACGTATTTAGGGTCTATTTCATAGGTCCATGGGAGTCCCCACCACTGCCATCCATAGTGACGTCGGTGTTGAAAACCGTAGATCTTGTTTCTTTTCGCAAGCTGCTTGTAAAATTTATTTCGATTTTCGTCGTCAAAGGTCGGGAACTCAGGGCCTTCAAAGCCATCTGAAATATTAGAGATTTTTTTAAATCCTTCATCCAAAAGGTCCTTGGCGGCGAGGGCGCTTATCTTGCCGTCACTGGAAATAATCAAGAGATTGTCCGTTTTTTTAAATACCTTGGTTATCTCAGCCACGAAGTCTTTGTTTTTCTCGCTAAGTTGATATTCATATTTTTCATTAACCTTGGCAAATCTAGTGGTGAAAAACATGTAGGGAAAAAGGTAGGCATTGTTAGGATGCCCGACATACTGGTATTCTGCTTGTGTCCTGACATCAATCAAATAGGTGTCGGGAACAGTATTAAGCATATCGTAGGCCTCTATGCTGAGGATATTATTGACCACCTCCTGGGCATAGATATTCTCTTCCAAGATACCGAGGATGAGAAGCCCTGCTGACAGGATTATACATATTGAATTGATCTTTCTTTTTTTCATGGGCTTATACCCTGACTTCCTGTAAATAGTTTATCGAGAAGAGAACCCAGGATCTGCAAACATAAAAGTATCTTTTTAAGATTAATAATCTAAGATTCTTTTAATTGTCAATGGAAAAAAGGAAAGATTAAGTGCGGCAAAATTTATTTACGTTGTGGACAAAGAGGTGTAATGGAAAAAGGACATCTTCCGGTTGAACAAGTATTATACCATTGAAAGGATCTGTTTATGGCACCAAGCAAAGTATATTTTACCGATCTCAGAGCTTCCTTTAAAAAAAATCTTCTTTCCAAATTAACCGCGCTTTTAGAATCTGTGGATCTCAAAGGGATTATCCCCCCTCGTAGTATAGTGGCGGTTAAACTTCATTTCGGCGAGATGGGAAATCTCGCCTTTATTAGACCAAATTTTATTCGCAGGATAGTGGACTACACTAAAGAGTTGGGGGCTTCTCCATTCCTTACCGACACCAACACCCTCTATGCCGGGACTAGGGGAAACAGCGTCTCTCACCTTAAAACAGCCATAGAGAACGGTTTTGCCTATGCCGTAGTGAATGCGCCCATTATCATTGCAGACGGGATAATGGGGGCCTCTTACGAAGAAGTAAGGATAAATATGAATATTTTCAAGACTGCCTTTATAGGAAAAGATATCTTTGAAGCGGACGCGCTTATCAGCGTAGCCCATTTCAAAGGTCACGAGGTGTCCGGATTCGGAGGCACTATAAAGAACCTGGGCATGGGATGCGCATCGAGGAAGGGTAAATTACAGCAACATTCAGGACTATCCCCAAAAGTGAACAGGAAAAAATGCGCGGGGTGCGGTGATTGTGTCGAGCACTGCAACCAGCAAGCCATTTCCCTTGAAGGGAAAAAAGCGCTTATAGATCAGCAAAGATGCGTAGGATGCGGTGAATGCATTATTATATGCCCTAATAAGGCAATGGATGTGCGGTGGAGTTCGGACACCTCTCTCTTTCAAAAAAAGATGGTTGAATACGCCTTAGCCGCATTGACAGGCAAGAAGGGGAGATCTGTCTTCCTTAATTTTCTCATCCAGATATCTCCTGGATGTGATTGCTTACCTTTCAATGACGTGCCTATTGTCCCAGACATAGGAATCATGGCTTCGATAGACCCGGTAGCATTAGACCAGGCGTCGGCAGACATGGTCAACCGGCAGGCACCCCTGGATAATTCACGTCTGATGATACATAAAAAAGCTGGTGATGATAAATTTAGAGGCATATACCCAAAGATAAACTGGTCCGTCCAACTAGAGTACGCCGAGGAAATCGGTCTGGGTAATCGGGATTATGAACTAATTGCTATATGAAAACTCCAAGACTCTGTCAAACCCTACACTCTATTGCTGTCCAAAGTATCCCTTAACCTCTCTTTATTTACGAGATGAGAAAATATGCCTTATTGTCGGATTGTCCAACTTTGTAAGTGGAGATACAATATATTGCGTTAATGAATTATATATATCACTATATAAAAATTAATTAAATTCAAATTATTTATAAAAAATATTTGACAAACAGAGAAAGATATGGAAAATATATATAAAATATCATATTTCATGATAATAAATATATAAATAAAAATTTTTCCTCGCAACACTGCAATAATAAGATTACTTCTGTAACCCTTTTATGAACAGATTATAGATTATCCGGTATCGGTCTATAATCCTAAAAATACGGAAAGTAATTCCATGATTGAAAGATCGCCGGATATAATATCAGGCAACAAGGATGTAACAGGTCAATATCAAAGTGTGGAATTTTCAATCAAGGGACTCGAACTTTCCTATCAGGTCAGGATCTGGGAGAACGTTTCGGAATCCATGAACATTTTATTAAAGGAGAGTTCGAGTATATTGCCGCTTCTAAAGGTCGGAGATACACTGGATACAAAATTTTATTCTAAAGGTTCGATCTATCCCTCCGAAAACATGAGAACCGTTATCCGACACATTACTAAAAAAAGAAAGGGTCGATTGAAAGGCCATTATCTTGTAAGCCTTAAAATAGTTGAAGGTTAACTGTCTCAACTATATGTCCATACACCTATTTCCCCATTCTCACTGTCCTGAATCAATAATTAAAAAGATCATCTCTTTTTTCGGGCCCGTCAGAGTGTACCTGCCATGGATGATGGAGACCCCCGATTTTTTCAACAATATGTCTATAGAGATATCAAAACCACCTGCCTGCCTAAAGCCTGGGAAGTTTTTCATGGCTATGTTTGCCGAATATCGCAATTGGGTTGAGAGAAATCACGACAGGAATTATCTTGAGCTTATAAAGTTAGGCCTGCCCGGTAAGCTGACTGATAATAAGATCCTGGGAGATCAGACAGATGCTTGGTCACACGGTTGAACCCCATTCAGCCAAGGAGGAAGAGGTCATAAGATGGCATCTGCTCCTCCATCTGGCAGGTGATATTGAGGAAAAGCGTATGGAGACTGATAAGATGCTGAAGGCGTTGAAGGAAAAAAAGGCCCCTCTTGACGGAAGCATAGAAAATAGTGGCGACATAAAAGATCTATTGGGAGATCTCCATGATCTCGGAACGGAATCCGTGCTGAATGATCAGACTATAAGACAGATTTTTGAGGCATGGTTCGGCCTTTTTGGCGAGTATCTGAAAGAGAATGAGGTATTAATTACATATAACAGACAAGTAATGGATTACCTTGCTGAACGATGGGATGCCCTGTGCCGTGCAAATTTATCGGAAGTCAGCCCGGCCATAGTATTCAATGTGCCGGACCTTTCCAATCACGCCCCCGACATTCAGAATCAAATTAAACGGGAAAATAACATTGATGAAATATTAAAGGAGATAAAGGATCTTATAACATCCATTGGCAAAAACCCTGACACATAACCTCATCGCTCTTGATAAATTGTCGAAAAAACTTGATAACTCTATTCAATGGACATTATCAAACAAGGCCTTGAGATGTACCTTAAAATATCTTTATCCCATTCAAGACAAAGGGCTTGCTGAAAACGACAAGATACTACGTAGGTTCTTCAATCAGACTATCATGCTTGTTGAGGAATAGGCTGTTTCATGGCAGGTATTCAGATTTTATGTTTTGAATCGCATGAAATATGTTCCCCTTTATCTTCCTGTTTGTCCTGTAGAGCCTGTTCAACATCTTCTTAATATCTTCTCTCTTTGAAGATCCTGCCGTCGGACATCCAAGATCTATTATCGGGAATCCCATTGACTCGGCATATTTCCCAATGGTGCGTTCGTCTATCATGTAAAAAGGCCTTATCACTGTGAGGCTTCCCCCGAAAAATTCCTGTACAGGCATCATGGTGCTGATAGATCCCCCGAAGAAGATATTCAGAAAAAAGGTCTCTATCCAATCGTCCTTATGATGCCCAAAGGCTATCTTGTTGCAGTTCAATTTCGATGCCAGCTTGAAAATAGCTTTTCTCCTGAGCATGGAGCAGAGAAAACACGGGTTCTCGAGGTTTTCGGGGCTGTGTGCCCTCGGCCCGCAATCACTTATTATTATCTCATGGTCGAAGCCGTGCTTTATAAAAAAGGCCTTCATCATAGAGGCGGAGTCAGAGCCGAAACCGGGGTCGACATGGACAGCGGTTATACTGTATTTAATGGGGATCCTTTTGATCCTTTCCCTTAACAACCACAGCAAAGACATGCTGTCCTTACCGCCTGAAACAGAAACAAGTATATGATCTCCATCCTCTGTCATCTGATGTCCATGAATCGCCTTTCCCATCAGGCGTTTCATCTCTTTAGCAGTATAGTTTGTCATATCAAATGCGCTCACCGAATATCTTTGTGCCTATCCTTACCATATTGGCGCCCTCTTCAATGGCCACCTTGTATGAATTGGACATGCCCATGGAAAGGTATTTCATCTCAACACCAGGCAGGTTTTTCATTTTGATATCTTCAAAGATCTCCCTTGTCCTTCTGAAATAGGGACGTGCATCTTCAGGGTCTCCGCTGAAAGGCCCCATGGTCATAAGGCCCATAATTCTTATGTTTTTAAGCCCGGTCATCTCCTTTATCAAAGAGACGGCACCTTCAGGCATAACACCCGCCTTTTGAGATTCTTCACCGCTGTTTATCTCAATAAGCACTGGCATGACCTTTCCTATGTTACCGCAGGCGCTGTCAATTGCCCCGGCAAGTTTAATGGAATCCACCGTCTCAATCATATCAAAAATCCTGACCGCCTTTTTAGCCTTATTGCTCTGGAGGTGACCGATCATATGCCATTTCACTACAGCGCCTATCTTCTGATATGCCTTTTCAGCCTCCTGCACATAATTTTCACCGATTATCCTGATGCCTGCATCTACGGCCTCCTGGAGCTCTTCAGGACTCCTCGTCTTCGCCACTCCCACCAGATGGACCCCTTCCGGCAATTCACCCAATATCTTTTTCACGTTCTCTTTAATCATTAACTCTCCTGGAACATGTCTTACCTATAAGTAATGTTTAAAAATGTATGCAAGTATATTGTGAAGTAATTAGACTATATGTATCAGCAATGTCCTGCGTGGCCCGCGGGGGTCTCTTTTCCGAGGCGAAGAAATGTATCAGTGCCTGGCAACTGGCATAACTACGTAGTCAAAAGCGGGCGACGGGCTTCTGGGTAGAAAATTAACCACAAAGGTGTGGTATCTATTTACCTGGAACCTCGTTCGACACGCTCACGTCCCTGAGCAACGTGAAGCCTCCGCCTTATGCTACGAGTTCTGCCATATACCGGGCACTTAACATTTCGCCTCTGAAAAGAGACCCCCGTAGGACATCTCTGCGATGAACAATCCTTAGGATGCATACATTTTTAAACATTATTAATTCAATTTCAGGCGCATGTAAAGAATGAGAGATGATAACAGCATAACAATTATCATGTTGAAATACCAAAAAAAATAGTTGAAGATTTACTATTGCCAATTTAGAATGCAATATTGAATTTCTTGATTAAGATATAACCTCATCTATTAACACATCACAATCAAACACATCTAACGGAAGAGGATGTATTATGAAATCAATATTTTCCTCGATTCCAGTCCTAATATTATTCTCTATACTCCTAACGATGTCCAGCACCCAGGCGGCAGACCTGGAAAAAGAGATTACGGAATCTTATATAAGCGCTGATTATGCAAGGACAGCAAGCCTTCTGGAAAAGGATATAGAACTGCTTAAGAATAAACAACAAGACACTAAAAACGTGTTCATAGAGCTATATATGAAATATCTCTGGCTCTCCCATATCTACGCATGGAAATTAAACAATCCTGAAGAGGCATTGAAGCGCTACCTGGAATTAATTCGGTTACGGCAATCCTATAAAGATAGCTCAGAGATGCCCGCTTTTGAGTTGCTGTATATCGCCGATATGTATGAATGGAAAAAGGACTTTTCAAAGCTGAAGAATATTATCGAAAATTTCTCAAGGAACTCTCCACTCTTAAAGAGAATGAACGTGATGATGTTTCAATTATCATGGCGGACGAATTAATAAGATTTACAAAATATCAGATTGACGGCATCAATCTAAAAAGCGATAAAGCCCTGCTTTTGCCTGAGTTAAAACTTTCTTCAATCATGTTGCAGAACATAGTCCCCTTCTTTTATATCGCCTTTTCGCCGATACAGGAGTATGAGAGCGCCGTTGTCACACAGACCGGCCTGACGGAATATATCAAAAAGAGCCCTAATAATATCAGTTACATGTTTTTTAACTTCTCCCTCATCTTAAGCGCCGCAGGAGATTACATTGACGAATCTTCCGAACAGGCCATGACCGCGTACATCTCAAAATATCCTGAAAGTTACTGTGCCTTATTATTAAGATACATGTTCTATAAATATTATATTGAATCCGACCAAAAAAAGAAGGCCGTAACACTTATGGCAGAACTCGAAGCCATTGGTCATAAGAGGGGCATGAGATTGATTATAGGTCCGGACGAAAGGTTTTCCTCTCCTGAAAAGACATGGGCAACATACAAAAATGCCCTGATGGAAGGGGATATCCCCCTAGCCCTAGAATGCTATGTTGGCGGTGAAACAATATTATCACAGGTCTCCCAGGACATAGATTTGAACCAGTTGAAGGAAATGGCGGTAAAAATGGGTCCTATTGAAAAGATCACATCAGATCAAACGACTGCAGAATACAGGATAACAAGAGAAATTGAAGGGAAAGACATCTCCTTCGATATCCGTTTTGTAAATATCAACGGGGAATGGAAGATATTGGAGTAATAGGAGGGCATTATGCGTAAGTATCTCTTTAGGGTTTGTGCATTTATTTTTTCAGGCCTTCTGTTTTCCACAGGTGCCTCTGCCCTGACACTTGGACCATATGGCGGCCAGGTCGTTGACAGCCGGACAGGAGAGCCTATTGCAGGGGCCTCTGTCCTCATCTACTGGATAAAGATCATTCCGAATAATTTTGAAGGGGGTACCGAAGTGCCTATTGAAGTAAAGTTGACATACACAGATGATAAAGGCGGATATCTTGTACCCAAAATCTCCACGAATCTTGGATTAAGCGCAATTCTTGATTTAACATATGTCATCATCTATCAGCCAGGCTATGAGGCTTACAGAGTGCATGTAAGACATTTTGATCCTGAAGGAGGATCATCCCCTCCGAAAGACTTTAAGGAAAAAGAAAACCTGGTGAAACTCGACAGGGTCCCACCTGATTTTGACCATAAGTCCCATTACAAGAAGATTACAGATTTATTTGTGTATATTGATGAATACGAGGATGTCTATACCGGCTTTTTACCTACTGAAAAACCGCGCATGACAGGGCCGATACTTGAACTGAGGGAATTCTTAAGGCGCGTAGAGTGGGAAGACCGCCGTGATCTTGATGAGGATAAAAGATGAAACACAGATTATTAATAATCCTTATCGCTTTCTCCTTGGCAACTCCGGCAATTGCATTTGGAGACGGCAAATACCCTCAATTCCTCACAGAGGATATTGAGGCTTTAAGAAGAGGAAGGCCTTCCACTCAAGAAAATAAAGAGGCCCTCCCAAAATGGCTAGATCTTTTTAAAAATGGAAATCTATGGGAAAAACAGATCGCCCTTGATAGCCTCTTGTTTTTAGAATACTCAGAGTATAGGAAAGACACCTCGGTCTTTGATCCTATCCTGAAAGGTCTCAAGGATAAAGACCCTGCTGTAAGGACGGCAACTGCTGCCTATTTTAAAGACCTGGGAAAATATTCCAACGGTTGCTGCAAAGAGACAAATATCGTCCCTTCCTTGATAGATACCCTCCAAGACGAGAATCCCGAGACAAGGAGGGAGGCTGCCAAGGCACTGGCCTACTTCAAAGATAAGCGGGCCGTGGACCCCCTTTTAACAAGATTGCAGGACAAGGACCCATGGGTTAGGCTTGAAGCCGTCTTCGCCTTAGGCGAGATCCGAGACCAAATAACGGTCTTGCCTCTATTAGCTCTGCTTTTCGACGATTCCGACTTTCGCAATAAATTTGTTCAACAGGAATGCCTAATTGCCATAAGGAAAATAGGGTCGCCTCATACTATTACTCACTCACCTGACGGTTCTTACAAAGAGATAGGTCTCCTTGAAGAAGATCTGATATCACAGATTACACCCGTTCTAATCAACAAATTCAATGATCCCTATTTAAAGACTGAAATCATTAAGACGTTCGGTAAACTCAAGATAAAGGACGCGAAAGATATGCTTAATGATGCCTTGAAAGACCCGAACGAAAGAATAAGAAAATTGGCCCTTGAAGCCCTGCTGAAGATATCCCCTGCCAAAACCGGAAAGGCAGGAAAAGATAATCCTTCAATAGATCTTCTAATCACATCCTTGAAAGACCCGTCCACGGATGTCAGAGAATCTTCTGTTTTTGCATTGGGTGAAAACGGAGACGAAAGGGCTATTGATCCTTTGATTGAGGCCTTGCATGATAGTGACAAGGATGTCCAGATCAAGGCAATAAATGCCCTCGGCAAGTTCAAACAAGAAAGGATACTGGATGAACTCATTCCATTCTTTGGATCAGGCAATTTTGGAGAAGCACCAAAAAATGCCTTTCTGTCAATAGCAAAAAAGACCGCGCAACAAGGGCGCTTCTATTATTTCAGGAAGGAAGGAGATCTATATGTTACCCAAAAAAGCTATGAGGTCCCAGAGGGGGTTAGTTATTCCGAACATATCATTCATCCGCATGCTGTAGATCTCCTGATCCATGCGCTGGACAAGGCTGACACAATGGACATAACAGGTATCCTTGTTCTAATTTGGGATTTTCATAGTGAAGATTTTGCCCCTTCCTTGATCAAGCTTCTAAACAATAACTCCCCCCTTGTGCGAAGGCTTGCCATTACCCGGTTATATGGCTTTAGCGGCAGGAAGGCCTTGCCCTATATCATTAATGCCTTGAATGACACAGACCCACAGGTAAGAGAAAAAACAATTGAGATGATCGGTGCTTTTCAAGATAAACAGGCCCTGGAACCATTATTAAAGAGGTTGAATGATCCTGAAGCGAATGTCAGAAAGGCCGCTGCAAGGGCATTGGGGGAAATCAAAGAGATTAAATCAATAGATCCATTAATTGAGATGTTATCCGATGAAAATAATAATGTCAGGAAGGCAGCCCTTCAATCCCTTGGGGAATTTGATGAGCCTCGAATATACGATTTAAACATAAAAATGCTTGAGGATAAATCACCGGATATCAGAAGGGAGGCTGTAAGATATAATAAAATGGCCTGACAAAAAGGCTGTTGATCCTTTGATCCTTCTCCTTAATGATAATGAGAGAGATGTCCGATCGCTTGCGGCCGAGGCCCTGGGTGAGATCGGTGACGAAAGGGCTATGGAGGCATTAATCAATGTGTTAAACAGCGAACTTGACCGGGATCAAGGTGTCATGGATATAAATTTAAGACGAAAGGCTATATTGGCATTGGCAAAAACAAGGGATAAAAGGGCTATTCCACACATTACCAAGGCGCTTGATAATAAGGACCTTAAAGCAACAGCAAAACAGGCCTTGAAATCATTCGAGGCCCCAAGCGAGGAAGAAAGGCGCCCTGTATTGTCAGAGACCAATGATCCTAACAAGCCCACATATTATCAAGGGCCAGAGTTCTTCATCGAGTCAAATGTCGAGGAAGGCTGAACAGCCCACCGGACTAAGTAGTAACATGATATATTCATCAAAAGATCAAATCAAAAAAGCCAAACAAGACGCTGAAAGAGAATCAGGTGAGAGAGAGGCAAAAGGTGTTACGGGAGCAGTTGCGGTACAGGGACCAGAAATGGTCAATGGCCGGGATTCTTCATTGAGTCAAATATCGGAGAAGGCTGAACAGCACGCAGGCTCGAAGGCGAGGTGCCTGTTCATGACCTGATATCGTCTTTAAAAGATAAAGATAAAAATATCAGGCAAGATACCGCAAGGGAGTTAGGCGAAAGAAAGGCAAAAGATGCCTCAGGGGCAATAATCGATAGGCTTAATGACCCGGATATAGACGTAAGGGTAGCCTTGATCTTGGCCTTGGGTGAGATTAACGACCCAAAAGCGATTAAACCCCTTGCCTCCCTGATTAAAGATAACAATGGGAGGATAAGGACAAGCATTTTAACACATAGGAAAGATACAGAGGGCCGGCATCAAAGAGGCACTTATTAACGCCCTTTCACAGAGAAATGATTACAGGTGAGACTTGAGGCAGCAGATACCCTCGGCAATATCTACCAATGAGGCCTTGCCGAATTTGATTGTCCTTTTGGACGACAAGAATGAATATATACGGCAGGCAGCATCAAGGGCATTAGGGGGACTTCGAAGGGGAGGCGGTCGAACCGCTTCTGAAACGCCTGGATGACCAGGATATTCACGTCAAGCTCTGGGCAATACAATCTCTGAATAAGATCGATGATACAAGGGCTGTGGAGCCTCTTCTGGCTCTCGCCCTATCTGAAAAAGATAAAGAGGTGCGTTCCCTAAGCATCGAGGCATTAAAAAAATTTGAAGATCCCAATGCAAAAGAGATTATGAAGAGGATCTTCGTTGAAGGATACGATAGCGATATTTATCAGGATCGTAAAAAAGCGGAAACGATATTATCAATAATCGGTGAAAAGTCTACCCTCCGAGCCCTGCAAGATCCTGATGGAGACGATCAAAAGACAGTACAAAACTATATCAAGCTGATGATGACTCCTCCATCTTCTCCTTTAATAAAGTTAGGAGAAGGCGCTTTAAAGGATTTCAGGGATAGAGGATTGGTTATTGATGAGATCTCAAATTTTTGATAAAGCTCAATAAAATAGAACCTAAAATTGAAGATAGGCAATTTGTAGATAAGATTGACGACGCCATCGCCTTCCTGAGAAGTTTTAAAGATCCATCATGTATTCCGACCTTTATTCATGTACTTGAAAATAGGAAATACTATAAAGCATGGTCCATACGCAGCGCCTGCGGTGCGCTTGGTGATTTAAATTATTCGGAAAGCGCCCCCCTGCTCCTGGAAGTCGTCGTTAATCCCGTTGAGCAGAGTTACGTAAGAATGGATGCGGCGCGCGCACTGGGCAAGATCGGCGCCAAAGATGCAGTCCCATCTCTTATTGATATTATTAGAAATAGATCTGAGGATAAGGACTTGCGAAAAGGTTCCATTAATGCACTTGGAGAGATTAAAGATAACAGGGCTGTTGAGCCGCTAATTAACATTCTAAAAGATGCTAATGAAGATATATGGTTAAGGGCCGCAGCAGCAGAAGCGCTGGGTAATATCGGGGATCAAAGGGCCGTTAGTCCCCTTGAGGAGGCAATCAAGGATTCCAATCTGAAACAGACATCACAAAATGCCTTAAAAAAACTGCAATCAAAAGATTGAATCCGGAAAAGAAAATTTTCCCTTAATACATTTAATAAAACTTGTGGAATTACCTATCTTATTAATATATCTTTCCTGAGATTATCTCTTGATATAAAATATATACATCAATTACACTTTGGAAGGAATATCCCTGGCTTCATATAAAATCGGCTATAGAGACTCTGAAAGGTAAAAAATTATTTTTCATCTCCGAATAACTATATATAGATTAAGGCTTGAACTCAGAAGGAAATAAGATGGTTTCAACCGACCCTTCACCAAAGGGATCATTTTGGCAGGAAGACCCTTTTGACATTATAAAACCAAAGGATTTTGAAGTCCTGGGAATCAACCCTGCTGATATCCCTCCCGGCACCTCCGCGGCCCGCAGGCACCCTGCCCTATTATCAAGCCGTTATGGCGGCAACGCATACGGGTTCGGTTTTTTTGAGATTTATAGTCATTTGGGGAAGGAAGATATTGCCCTCCTCCAATCCATAACCTTTGATGATCCTGACCAGGTGAAAGAACATTATGAGACCATAAACAGGATATATGAAAAGATAGGGCTTTTAATAAGATTTTCCGCTCTGGGCAGGCCTTATTACCTTATTCCCAATCATCTCTTATCAATTACCATTACTAACATAAAAGCCAGGGCCGATGAGATCAGTAAAATCATCGAGTTTCATCGTAAAAAATATCTTAAAGAAGGCCATAAGATAGGCGTCCTTACACATGCGGCAGATCCTATCATTAATGATCTGACCCTCCGTTTTAAGGAGCATCAGTTTTTCATTATCGATTCACCTGATAAGCTTCGTTCAATCAAAGAATCCCTGGACATAGTCATACTTACCAGGGATATCTACAGGACCATCCTCCATAGGAGATTAGACCACCATTCCGGAGAGAGTCCCTCTAAAAAACAACTGGAAAGGCATGCCATCTATCTTCTAGGTAAGATCTTTAAGATCTTAAAACCCGAGGGAGAGATATTTATTATTTCCAACCAGCAGCCATTAAGGACAAATAGGACAGCGACAATAAAATTCAAGACCATTCAGGAGCAGAAGAAGTTTCTCATATTCACGCATATATTCAAGACCCGTAAAAGATACAGGATAAAAGACAAATCTCTGCTGGTAAATGTCTATGATCTCGAAAGATATCTTGGCGCTTTATATGTAGAAAAGGACGTCATTGATAGATTATCAGGAGGCAAAGACCTTGAGGAAATGACCCTTGAAGGGATCAACAAACTCCCCTACCTCGACCTGCCCCTGCATAGTGAATATGACTATGACCAGCAAAAGGTCTGGCCGAGACTTATCTCAGTCTATTTTAATAAGATATTCATCAAGCGATTGATCCCTAACTCAATCAAGATAGACCGGAAAAGAAGATTTGCCTTAAAGGACTATTCGCCGAGTTATATGCTTATCTGCCTGGCGCAAAAGAAACCGGTTATTGCCGCCGTTTCCCGGTTAAAAATGGATGTTATGGAGTCGAAACTATCAGGATGTGCATTACCGCTCCTGGCCGATTACAGGGATTCATTTGATTATCTTATACGTACGCTCAATGTTCTGAAGGATATAAAAAACAAGAGCTATATCGGGCTGTCAAAGATCTTCATGGAACGACTTAAGGAGCCTTTTGAGAATAAGAGAAGGAGGTATGAGGGATTAAATTATGTCCTTAAATTAATATCCAAGATAAGCAGACTTGAAAGGATCCGGTCCTATCTCAACCCTGACATGATTGAGGGGTCCAGGACCAAGGTGCTTGAAAACCTTGAGATCCTGCCATTTTGGGATTTAAGCTATGAGGAATTGAGGGAAATTTTTCTTATTATCATCGGGCACACAACGGGTGGAAGGATACTATCAGGAAAACTAGGTGAGAAGACTTTGCAGCCCGTGACAGACCTGGCCAGGACATACACC